>JALYVG010000079.1 GCA_030853345.1 Actinomycetota bacterium
CGGAGATCTTCACGACCGCGGACGACAACCAGTCCAGCGTGCAGATCCAGGTCTACCAGGGCGAGCGCGACATCGCGGCCTACAACAAGAAGCTCGGCATGTTCGAGCTGACCGGCCTGCCGCCGGCGCCACGCAACGTGCCGCAGATCGAGGTCACCTTCGACATCGACGCCAACGGCATCGTGCACGTCTCGGCCAAGGACCTGGCCACCAACAAGGAACAGGGCATGACCATCACCGGCGGGTCCGGCCTGAGCAAGGACGAGATCGACCGGATGATGAAGGAAGCTGAGGCGCACGCCGAAGAGGACAAGAAGCGTCGCGAAGAGGCCGAGATCCGCAACTCCGCCGAGGGTCAGCAGTTCGCCACCGAGAAGTTCCTCACCGAGAACGGTGACAAGCTTCCGGCCGACAAGCGGACTGAGCTCGACGGCGCCCTCGAGGAACTCAAGAAGGCACTCGACGGCAACGATTACGAGGCGATCAAGACGGCTCAGGAGAAGGTGTCCGCCGTCGCCTCCGAGGCCGGCGGTGCCATGTATGCCGCTGCCTCAGCCGAGCAGGGAGCTGACGGCGCCGATGCGGCTGGACCCACCGACGGCGACGCGCGGTCGGCTGATGACGGCGTCGTTGATGCCGAGGTCGTCGACGAAGGTGACGAGGACAGCGGGCCGGCCGCGGCTGCGAAGTGACCGAGCCTGTCCGCCCGGCGTCGAATCCGGATGAGCCGGACCGGGTGGTGATCCGCGACAAGCGCAAGATCGACCCGGTCACCGGCCAGGCCCGCACGACCGCCGAGCCGAGCGCGCAACCTGCCGCGCCGGCCGGCGAGCCGGGCCAGGTGCCGATGGTCGAGGCCGAGCTTCTCGACGAACGAACCCGTGACCTGCAGCGCGTGCAGGCCGAGTACGCCAACTACCGCAAGCGGGCCGACCGCGACCGGTTGGCCGCGGGTGACGTCGCGGTCAGCCGGGTGCTCACCGAGCTGCTACCGATCCTCGACGACATCGACCGAGCCCGTTCGCACGATGATCTCAGCGGAGCACTCAAGGCGGTCGCTGATCATCTCGAGAACATCTTCGGCAAGCTGGGCCTGCAGTCCTTCGGCGAGGTGGGCGACCCGTTCGACCCGGCCATCCATGAAGCCGTCCTGCACACCGAGTCCGACGACGTGACCGAGCCGACCTGCACGACGGTGATGCGCCGCGGCTACCAGCACGGCCACCGGCTGCTCCGTCCGGCCATGGTCGGCGTGACCGAACCAGCCGCGCCGACAACCGCGGCCCCGGCCGAGCCCGAGCCGGCCGCACCGACGACTGACGCCCCGGCCGACCCCGAGCGGGCGGCCGAGAGTTCGCCGGACGGCGAAACGCAAGCGCGGGACGCCGATCCACTAGAGAACTGAAAGGGGTGACGTCGAGCGATGAGCACCAAGGACAACATCGAGAAGGACTATTACAAATCGCTCGGCGTCGCCAAGGACGCGGCCCCGGCCGAAATCAAGAAGGCCTACCGCAAGCTCGCGCGTGAGCTGCACCCGGACAAGAACCCAGGCGACGCGAAGGCGGAGGCCCGGTTCAAAGAGGTCTCCGAGGCCTACGACGTGCTCTCCGACCAGGCCAAGCGCAAGCAGTACGACGAGGATCGTTCCCTGTTCGGCGGCGCGGGAATGGGCGGCGGTTTCCGGCCAGGCAGCCGCCCGGGCGGGGCGTCGAGCTTCGACATGTCCGACATCTTCGGCACCTCGTCGAGCACGACAAACTTCGACGACCTGCTTGGTGGCCTGTTCGCCAACGCCGGCGGCACAGGCCCCCGGACCCGCCCGGCCGGCCCAACCCGCGGGCAGGACGTCACCGCCGAGGTGATCCTGGGATTCGACGAGGCGGTGCACGGCACCACATTGCCGCTGCGACTGTCCGGGCCAGCGGCTTGCAAGACCTGTCGCGGCAGCGGGGCCCGTCCCGGCACGGCGCCACATCGATGCCCCACGTGCGGCGGAAGCGGATTTACCAGCCGGAACCAGGGAGCGTTCGGCTTCAGCGAGCCGTGCCGGGACTGCCTCGGCACCGGGCAGATCATCGACGACCCGTGTCCGGACTGCGGTGGAAGCGGCGTGACCACCCAGACCCGCACCATCACGGTGCGGGTCCCTGCCGGCGTGCGCGACGGCGCCAGGTTGCGCATCGCGGGCAAGGGCACACCCGGCACGCGGGGCGGCCCGGCTGGTGATCTGTTCGTCACCGTGCGGGTGGGCGCGCACGAGCTGTTCGGCCGGTCGGGTGACGATCTGACGCTGACACTGCCGATCACGTTCAACGAGGCAGCGCTCGGCACGACCGTCCGGGTGCCCACGCTCGACGGCTCGGTCGGTGTGAAGATCGCACCCGGCACGCCGTCGGGACGCACCCTGCGGGTACGCGGCCGTGGCGTGCCGAAGAAGAACACCGCAGGCGACCTGCTGGTCACCGTCGAGGTCGCCGTCCCGCAGAAACTGAACTCGCACGCGCGTGACGCGCTGGCCGAGTACGCCGCGGCCCAGCCCGACGACCCGCGGCCCACGATCACGGCCGCCCTTGCCCGCGGCGCGCGGCACACGGCCAAGGAGCACGAGCATGACTGACCCGAGATCGCGCCGCGGCCCGGTGCCCGAGGACGCGCCGGTGTTCGTCATCTCCGTCGCTGCCGAGCTGGCCGGGATGCACGCCCAGACATTGCGTCAGTACGACCGGCTCGGTCTCGTCACGCCCGGTCGGACCGTCGGCGGCGGCCGGCGCTACTCGGTCCGCGACGTCGCGCTGCTGCGCGAGGTGCAGCGGCTCAGCCAGGACGAAGGCGTGAATCTGGCCGGCATCAAACGGATCATCGACCTCGAGACCCACGTCGACGCACTGCGCATCCGGGTGACCGAGCTCGCCGCCGATCTGGAGCAGGCCCGCGCCGAGCTCGCCCATCGCCGGGGCCCGTCCACCGCGCTGGTCGTGTGGAAGCCGCAACGCCGTCGATGACCAGCCAGTCTTGGCCTCCCAGCAGGGCGACACTCCGCACGTTTCCCTGCAGCGGGGCCAACATGACCTGCGAGGACTAACCACATGGACATGACCACCCGCAGTCAGCAGGCTGTCTCGGCTGCCGTCAAGGCGGCGGCCGAGCGGGGCAACCCAACTGTCGAGCCGGCCCACCTCGCCGTGGCGCTGCTCGACGACAGCGAGACGCTGACCCGCCCGCTGCTACAGAACCTCGGTGTCGACCCGCTCTCGCTGCGTGCCGACGCCCAGCGGCTGGTCGACGGGCTCCCGTCGGCCAGCGGATCTTCGGTGGCCGCCCCGCAGACCTCGCGCGGCGTGCTGAACGTCCTCAGCGGCGCTGAGCGTGAGGCCCGCGAGCGCTCCGACGAGTACGTCTCGGCCGAGCACCTGCTGCTCGCGCTGGCCCGGCAGGGCGGCAACGTCACCGAGCTGTTCACCCAACGGGGGGCCACCCCCGAGGCCCTGGCCGGCGCGCTCGAAGCCGTGCGCGGCTCGACCCGGGTGACCAGCGCTGATCCCGAGGGGACGTTCCAGGCGCTGGAGAAGTACGCCGTCGACCTCACTGCTGCGGCCCGTGAAGGCAAGATCGACCCCGTCATCGGCCGCGACGCCGAGATCCGCCGGGTAGTCCAGGTGCTCAGCCGGCGTACGAAGAACAACCCGGTGCTGATCGGCGAACCCGGCGTGGGCAAGACCGCGGTCGTCGAAGGGCTGGCGCAGCGCATCGTGGCCAACGACGTCCCAGAATCCCTGCGCGGCAAGCGGCTGATGGCGCTGGACCTCGGTTCGATGATCGCCGGCGCGAAGTACCGCGGCGAGTTCGAGGAGCGGCTCAAGGCCGTCCTGAACGAAATCAAGGACTCCGGCGGCCAGGTCATCACGTTCATCGACGAGCTGCACACCGTCGTCGGCGCCGGAGCCACCGGCGAGAGCGCGATGGACGCCGGCAACATGCTCAAGCCGATGCTGGCCCGCGGCGAGCTGCGCATGGTCGGGGCGACCACGTTGGACGAGTACCGAGACCACATCGAGAAGGACCCCGCGCTGGAACGGCGCTTCCAGCAGGTGCTGGTCGGCGAGCCATCCGTCGAGGACACCATCGGGATCCTGCGCGGGCTCAAGAGCCGGTACGAGGCGCACCACCACGTAGTGATCACCGACGGCGCACTGGTGGCGGCGGCGACGCTGTCGGACCGCTACATCACCTCACGCTTCCTACCCGACAAGGCGATCGACCTCGTCGACGAGGCGGCGTCCCGGTTGCGGATGGAGATCGACTCACGGCCCGTCGAGATCGACCAGCTGCAGCGGGCTGTCGACCGGCTGAAGATGGAGGAGATGGCGCTCAAGAAGGAGACCGACGACGCCTCGAGGGAGCGCCTGAGCAAGCTGCAGAGCGAACTGGCCGATCTCAACGAGCAGCTCGACGCTCTCAACGCCCGCTGGGAGCGGGAGAAGACCGGGCTCAACCGGGTCGGCGAACTGAAGGAACGCATAGACGACCTCAACGGCCAGATCGAACGAGCTCAGCGCGACGGCGACTTCGAGACCGCGTCCCGGTTGCTTTACGGTGAGCAGCCCGCACTCGAGCGGGAGCTGGCCGAGGCGAGTGCCGCCGAGCCGGCACAAGACGTCCTGGTCAAGGCCGAGGTCACCGCCGATGACGTGGCCGAGGTCGTGTCGGCGTGGACGGGCATCCCGGCCGGCCGGATGATGGAGGGCGAGAGCGCCAAGCTGCTGCGCATGGAGGACGAGCTCGGCACCCGGGTCATCGGCCAGAAGACCGCGGTGCAGGCGGTGTCTGACGCAGTGCGCCGGGCGCGGGCTGGCATCTCTGACCCCAACCGGCCGACGGGCTCGTTCCTGTTCCTCGGCCCGACCGGCGTGGGCAAGACAGAGCTGGCCAAGGCGTTGGCCGGTTTCCTGTTCGACGACGAGCGCGCGATGGTGCGCATCGACATGAGCGAGTACAGCGAGAAACACTCGGTGGCCCGCCTGGTCGGCGCGCCGCCCGGTTACGTCGGCTACGACGAGGGCGGCCAGCTCACTGAGGCGGTGCGCCGCCGGCCCTACTCCGTCGTGCTGTTCGACGAGGTCGAGAAGGCGCATCCGGACGTGTTCGACGTGCTGCTCGCCGTACTCGACGACGGCCGGCTGACCGACGGCCAGGGCCGCACCGTGGATTTCCGCAACACCATCCTGGTACTGACGTCCAACTTGGGCTCGCACGCGCTCATGGGGGACCTACCCGAGGTGCTCAAGCGCGACGCCGTCCTCGGAGTGGTGCGCGACCACTTCAAGCCCGAGTTCCTCAACCGCCTCGACGACATCGTCGTGTTCGAATCGCTGACCACCGAGGACCTCACCAAGATCGTCGACATCCAGGTTGCCGGCCTGGCCAAGCGGCTGCAGGGCCGTCGGCTGGAGCTGCAGGTCACCGACGCCGCCCGGGAATGGCTGGCCCTCAACGGGTTCGATCCGCTCTACGGTGCCCGGCCGTTGCGCCGCTTGGTGCAGACGTCGATCGGGGACGCGCTGGCCCGCAGCCTGCTGGCCGGCGAGATCCGCGACGGGCAGATCGTGCGTGTCGACGCACTGGAGGACCGCTCCGGGCTGAGCATCTCCGGCGGCGGAGCCGGCTAGGCGCCGTAAGGCCTGGACTCGGCCGAGGGCGCGGTTCGCAGCCAGTGCGACGCGGCGCTGGACATCGCCAGGACCAGCGAGGTCACGGCGAGCGCGCCGAAGACCAGCACGAACACGAACACGCCGCCCGCGGCTGAGGTACGGACCAGCCAGTACACGCATTCGATGAGCGTGATCCCCGCGCCGACCAAGAGCATGGTCCGGCCACGGCTGTGCCGACCGGTGAGCGACACTCCGCCGGCGATCAGCAATCCGCCCGCCAGCAGATCAGCAAAACCGTCGAGGGTAAGTTCCGCCGTGATATCGCTCGTGTTGCTGTTGAACGCGTCGCCGAAGCTGCTGGCGGCTGACGCACCGCCGAGGAGCAACGCACCGGCCAGGATGAGCAGCCCGGCCAGCACGTAGGCCAACACGCTGGCGCCGAGCACCGTTCCGGGCCGCTGATTACCAGACTGCTCGGGATAGTTGTAGGCGTTGTATGCAGGCGGCGTCGGCCCGTAGGCCTGGGGCGGCGCGTAAGGCTGTTGCCCGTACGCCGCGGGCTGCTGACCGAACGGCCCGTGGGGCGCGGGCTGCTGCCCGTACGCAGGCTGCTGCCCGTACGCAGGCTGCTGCCAGTAAGGCGCGGACTGCCCGTAGCCCTGCCGCGGTGCCGCACCGTAGGGATTGGCTGTCGGCGGGGGTGGTGAGTAGGGCGGTTGCTCGGGTGGTTCCGGGTATTCGTATGTCATGTCGCCCTCCCGGCTTGATGATCGCCATCGACGTCGGCTAGCGACCGAACTTCTGGTTGATGCAATGATCGCGCGCGGCGCCGGGCGGGTGGTCGTTCACACACGGGATGATCTTCGAATAGACGAACACCGTGAACAGGGTGGCGAACAAGGCGCCGACCAGCGCACACACCAGGCCACCGATCGCCATGCCGCGCCCGCCGCCCGCGATGCGCTTCGATTCGCTCAAACCGAGCAGGGCGAAGATCACCCCGAGGGCAACGAACACGACGTCAATGAAGCTCGTCCAGCAGAAGACGATCGCGAGGATGCCCAGCACCAGCCCCGCGACGGCCTTGCCGTTCCCGGTCTTGGGCTGCGGGTACTGCTGCGCGTAGTGCGGCGGCGTGGGGTAGGGCTGCGCCGCGCCCTGGTATCCGTAGCCGGGCTGCGCGCCGTAGCCGGGCTGGGGCTGGGCGTAGGGCGGCGGCGCGGCGGGAGGCGACTTGGTCATCGACGGGGGTGTCGGCGCAGGCGTGTATCCGGGCGGGGCATACTCCGGCGGCACCGGCTGCTCCGGGGCGCCGTAGCGGTAGGGGTCGAACGGCGGCTCGGGCTGGCCCTGCGGCTGCTGGTCGGAGTGCACCGGCTCAGCAGGCGACGGCTCCGCCCAGCCACCCGGGTCGCGAGCAGGCGGGTTCGGGCGCTCCGGCGGCGTGGTCATGGCGGCCCCTCGGTGTCAGGCGCGGTTGGCGCCGGCTCAGCGCTGGCGTCGTCGGGAGGACTGTATCCGGTCAACGCGGGTTGTCCGGGAACGCACGATCGCCGACCCTATGGCCGCGCACGTACACTTCGCCGGTGATTGACATGAGGAAAGCCGCGGATGCGGAGCAGCCCGACGAGCGGCCGGTGCCGCCGCGCACGATCAACGTCGCGGTCATCGCCGTGTGCCTGCAGGTCGCGTTCGCTGTCGGCTACGTGATCGTCTTGCTGCCGCTCGGAGACCAGCTGAGGCGCACGGTCATCAAGGCCAACGCGGATGCGAAGAAGCCCAGACTGCTCTGCAACACACATCCAGGCAAAGGCTGCCTCGACGCCGCCAAGACGGTACGCACGTTCCAGACCCAAGCAGCGATCGGCACCGTGCTCATCGCGGTGATCATCGTGTTCGTAGCAATGCGCATGCGTAAAGGCATCAGGTCCGGACGAACGATGTACGTCGCCGTGAGCGTTGTCGGCGCGTTCGTGGGATTCGTCGGCAGCCCGCTCGCGATCACCGCTGCGCTCTCCTCCGGCCCCGCTCTACCCCGGATCGCCACGACGTTGGCAGCCGCATCGGCCATGGCCGCGTTGATCCTTGTGCTTCTCCCGGAGTCTCGGCGCTATTTCGACGCGGTCTCGCCTCGGCCGAACGCCGGGCAACCGCGGGCACGCGGCTCGCTGTTCGGTCCGCGCCCGGCTGCGGGGCGCAAACCGCCCCCGGGCAGCGGGCTGCGCTCCAGCGCCGCGTCCCGCGCCCAGGCCAGGGCGGCCAAGCCGGGCGTCACCCCGGGATCCCGATCGAAGACTCGGGCGAACGAAGCCGCCGTCGCCCACGGCGCCGAGCTGGCCCGCAGCCGGGCCAAGGCGAGCAAGTCGCGGCGCACCGAGCTGTAGATGCCGACCGCACTTGTCACCGGCGCGAGCGCCGGTATCGGCGCCGAGTTCGCCCGACAACTCGCGGCCACGGGTCACGATCTGATTCTCGTTGCCCGTGACGCGACCCGACTGGACGCCAGCCGGGCCGCGTTGTCCGCCGAATTCGCTGTCGAGATCGAGGTGCTGCCCGCCGACCTAGTGACAGACGTCGGGTGCGACGCGGTGGCCGCGCGCATCATGCAGGCGCAGCGTCCCGTCGACGTGCTGGTCAACAACGCGGGTTTCGGGATGTACAAGCGCTTCGGTGTGGCTGAGCTGGCCGACGAGCAGCGGCAGCTCTCCCTGAACGTCGCTGCCGTCCTGCGGCTCAGCCACGCCGCGGTTCGCTCGATGACCGGCCGCGGCAGCGGGAAGATCATCAACATCTCGTCGGTCGCCGGCTTCGTCCCGCGCGGCGGCAATGCCACGTACTCGGCCAGCAAGGCGTGGGTGACGATGTTCAGCGAGGCGTTGGCCGTGCAGCTGGCCGGTTCGGGCGTCACCGTTACTGCCGTGTGCCCCGGGTTCACCCGCACCGAGTTCCACGGGCGGGCCAACGCCGACATGTCGCACGTGCCCGACCGGATGTGGCTGGACGCGCAAACAGTGGTGGCTCAGGGTCTGGCCGATGCCGCGAAGGGCCGTCCGGTGAGTGTGCCGAGCCGCAGGTACAAGGTGCTGGTGAGCGCCACGCGTGCGGTGCCGCGCCCGCTGTTGCGCAAGATCATGGCCCGCCGCTCCTACTGAAACGGTTCGATACACCTCGGGCCGTGGCTACACCGAATCGGGGGCGGCTAGGGTTCCGGCCGTGAGTGATCGCGACGAACTGCTGCAGTTGATCAAGGATCTCGCCGTCGTGCACGGCCGGGTCACGCTCTCCTCCGGCCGCGAGGCTGACTACTACATCGACCTACGCCGTATCTCGCTGCACCGGGTGGCCGCGCCGCTAGTCGGGCGGGTGCTGCGTGACGTCACCGCCGACTGGTCCTACGACGCGGTCGGTGGGCTGACGCTGGGCGCAGACCCCGTGGCCACCGCGATCATGCACGCTTCCGACGGAGCCGTGGACGCGTTCGTCGTACGCAAGGAGGAGAAGAAGCACGGCATGCAACGGCGCGTCGAGGGCCCGGACGTCACGGGCCGGCGGGTGCTTGTGGTCGAGGACGTCTCGACTACCGGCGCCAGCCCGCTCACCGCAGTGCACGCGCTGCGTGACGAGGGCGCCGAGGTCGTCGGCGTGGCACTCATCGTCGACCGTGGGGCGCGCGCGGCCATCGAGGCCGAGGGCCTGCAGTGCCGCAGTGCGTTCACCCTGACCGACCTCGGTCTGTCCTGACCGTCGAGTGGTCACTTACTCGCCGAGTGGACACTTATAGGTGACCACTCGACGTCCAAGTGACCACTCGACGGCGGCGACTCCGGACCTGACCGTCGGCGTCGGTCCGCATCCGCAGCCGTGGCCCGACGACGCACGTCTGGACCCGGACCTGCTCGCGCAGGGCGACCGGCGAAACGTCGTCGACGCCTACCGCTACTGGCGGCTGGACGCGATCGTGGCCGACCTCGACACCCGCCGGCATAGCTTCGCCGTCGCGATCGAGAACTGGCAGCACGACGCGAACATCGGGACGGTAGTGCGTACCGCCAACGCCTTCCTCGCCCGCGAAGTGATCATCATCGGCCGCCGGCGGTGGAACAAGCGCGGGGCAATGGTCACCGACCGCTACCAGCACATCCGCCACGTCGCATCGGCGGCCGAGCTGGCCGCGCACGCCACGGCGACGGGTTACACGGTGGTGGCGGTGGACAACCTGCCCGGTGCCGTCCCGCTCGAGACGACGGAGCTGCCTCGCAACGCGCTACTGCTGTTCGGCCAGGAAAGTGTGGGCCTGAGCGACGAGGCACGCGGCATCGCCCAGATTGTCTGTTCGATCGCCCAGTACGGCTCGACCCGCTCGATCAACGCCGGGGTTGCGGCCGGCGTCGCGATGCACGCCTGGATCCGGCAGCACGCGCCCGTGCCGTGACCGCACTGCTCGGTGTGTACCGATTCACCCGTCCTGCTGCCGCAGGTATCGGCCGAAGTGCGGGACGGTGAACGCGATCCGGCCGCGTTGCCCCGAGTACACCAGCCCCTTCTTCAGCAGCCCGTCGCGCGCCGGCGACAGCGACTGCGGCGGTCGGGCCAGTGACTCGGCCACTGCCGAGGTGGGCACCGCGTCGTCGGGGATGCTCGGGTCGGAGACCTCGGCCATGGCCCGCAGGTACTCCCGCTCGGACGGCGTGGCGCGCTCGTAGCGCGAGCCGAAGAACCCGACGGCCAGTTCGCTCTCGGCCTCCGGTGCGGCGACGGCGACGTCTGCCGCGCTAATCGGCGAGCGGGGTGCGACGTCCCAGGCCACCTTGCCGTAGGCCTGCACGAAGTACGGGTATCCAGCGGTGGCGTCGTACATCGCGGCCAGCGCATCGTCGTCGAAGTCGGCCCCTTCGCTGCGAGCGGGGACACGCAGGGCAAGATCGGCCGCCGCGCGGTCGAGGCGGTCGATGCGCGCGTAGCGGAACAGCCGTTCGGAATAGGACTTCGACGCCGACAGCACGGCGGGCAGGTGCGGCAGCCCCGCGCCGACCACGACAAGCGGCAGCCGCTGCTGGGAGATCTCATGGCAGGCCGCGCACAGCGCCGAGACGTCGTCGGCGCCGAGGTCCTGCATCTCGTCGATGAAGATCGCGATGCCGTGCCCGGTGTCGCCGGCCAGCCCGGCCAGGTCGGTGAACAGTTCGACCAGGTCGATCTCGATGTCGCCGGAGTCAGCCCGCCCGGTGACGGCGGCCACGTCGATGCCGGGCTGCCAACGCTCGCGCAGCTTAGGGGCCCTGCCGTTGGGGCTACGCGGCTCGCGTTGCGCGAAGGCCTTCAGGACGCCGAGGACGTGCTCCGCCTCGGCCTTGTTGGGCTGGGCCAGCTCGCGGACGGCCAGATGCAGCGCCGCGGCCAGCGGATGGCGCAGCGGCTGTTCGGGTCGGGCTTCGAGCTTTCCGGTGCCCCACCCACGCCGGACCGCGGCGCCGCGCATGGCGTTGAGCAGCACCGTCTTGCCGACCCCGCGCAGTCCGGTCAGCACCACGGAGCGTTCTGGCCGCGAATGCACCACCCGTTCGAGCACAACGTCGAAGGCACGCAGTTCGCTGTCGCGGCCGGCCAGCTCAGGGGGCCGCTGGCCGGCGCCGGGGGCATAAGGGTTGCGTACCGGGTCCACGATCGGACTGTATCCAGCTGTCTAGCAAGAACCGCAGATTGCCGCAGAAACCAGAATCGTGTCGAGCACCCCCGCGCCGGGGCTACTCAACGCAACGACGCGCCGGGGCCGGACGGCGGGGCCGCGGGAGACGAGGGCGGGGACGGTCAGGCGGACGTCGGCAGGGTGAGGATCTCGGCGCCGTCGTCGGTGACGGCCAGGGTGTGCTCCCACTGCGCCACCCACGAGCCGTCGCGCGTCAGCACCGTCCATTCGTCATCCCACATCCACCAATCGACGCCGCCGAGCGTCAGCATCGGTTCAACGGTGAACGTCATCCCAGGCTCGAGCAGGGTCGTCGCGCGCGGTTCGTCGTAATGCAGGATCGTCGGCTTGGTGTGAAAGGACGGCCCGACTCCGTGCCCGGTGTAGTCGCGCACCACGCCGTAGCCGAAGCGGCGCGCGTAGGACTCGATCACCCGCCCGATCACGCTGACTGGCCGCCCGGGTTGTACCGCCTTGATGGCGCGCAGCATCGCCTCGCGGGTGCGTTCGCCCAGCTCGCGCACGTGGGCGGGCACGTCACCGGCGTAGAACGTCGCGCAGGTGTCACCGTGGACGCCGTCGACGTAGGCGGTGATGTCGACCTTCACGACGTCACCGTCGAGCAGCGGGCGGGAGTCGGGGATGCCGTGGCAAATGACCTCGTTCACCGACGTGCACAGCGACTTCGGGTAGCCCTTGTAACCCAACGTGGACGGGTACGCGCCGGCCGCCACCAGGAATTCGTGGCCGACCCGGTCGAGTTCGTCGGTGGTGACGCCTGGCGCGACGTGCCGGCCCACCGCGAGAACGGCGTCGGCGGCGATCCGTCCCGCGACCCGCATCCGCGCGATCGTGTCGGCGTCCTTCACCATGGCGTCGTCCCGGTCGGCCGGCGTGCCGGGCGGCGCCCCGACGTAGTGCGGGCGCGAGATCGACGGCGGGACTGCCCGGCGCGCCGAGATCACGCCGGGACGGATCTGGGTACTGACGGTCACCACTCCATTCTGCCCTGCTCTGGAGGGTGGCGTGGTCGCGCGACCCACCACCCGCGGGAGCGCCACCCGGCCCCGGTCAGTCCGGCGTCGCGATCCGATCGAGCCGTGCCCGGACGAGCTCGATCACCAGCGCGACTGCCGCGGCCGGAGAGGTCGCCGTATTAAGTGGCTGGGGTGAGCCGTCCTCCGCACGCACCGACCAACCCGCGAGACACACCATCGGCACCTCCGCGCGCGTGGCCAGTGCGATCTCGCTCAGCGTGCCCCAGCTGCCACCGACGGCGATGAGGCCGTCGGCGGCACGGACGAGCAGACCGTTGCGCAGTTCGCCCAGACCAGTGGGGATCAGCACCGTCGAGTGTGGGTTGCCTGCCGCGCGGTCCGAGCCGGGCAGCAATCCGATTGACAGGCCGCGCGCCGCGGCAGCACCCTCAGCCGCGGCCGCCATCACCCCGCCGAGCCCTCCGGTGATTACGGCCACCCCCGCTTCTGCCAGCAGCCGCCCTACCTCGCGGGCCAGCGCGAGGACGTCCGGGGTGGCCTCGCCGGGGCCGGCGACAGCCACCTGCAGCCGACGAGGTGACACCTACACCTCGACGACCGTCGGCATCAGCATCGGCCGGCGGCGGTAGGTCTTGTCCACCCAGCGGCCGACCGTGCGCCGCACGATGTTGGCCAGCGCGTCGGTGTCGCTGGCGCCGTCGGCGATTGCCTTCTCGACGACGGAGATCAGCTCGTCGCGGATCGGGCCGAGCGCGGACTGATCGTCGGTGAACCCGCGGGCGGTGATCTCGGGACCGAAGACGATCTTGCCGACCTCGAGGTCGACGGCCACCAGGATCGAGATGAAGCCTTCCTCGCCCAGGATGCGCCGGTCCTTGAGTGCCGCGTCGCCGATATCGCCCACCGCGAGGCCGTCGACGTAGACATAGCCGACCGGGATGGTGCCGACGATCGTGGCCAGGCCGTTGACCAGGTCGACGACCGTGCCGTCCGGCGCGAGCATGATCCGTTCGTCCGGGATACCGGTGGAGCGCGCGATCGCGGCGTGCGCGCGCAGGTGCCGCCACTCGCCGTGCACCGGCATGTGGTTGGTCGGACGCACCGCATTGATCAGGTAGCGCAGCTCGCCGGCCGGCGCGTGGCCGGAGACGTGCACCAGAGCCATCGACTTGTGCACCACGGTCGCACCCAGGCGGGACAGACCGTTGATGACCTGCCCGACCGACGTCTCGTTGCCCGGGATGAGCGAGGACGCCAGCACAATGGTGTCATCGGGGACGATGCGCACCGTCTGGTGCTCGCGGTTGGCCATCCGCGACAGCGCCGACAGCGGTTCGCCCTGCGAGCCGGTCGAGATGAGCAACACGCGCCGCGACGGTAGTTCCTCGGCCGCCTTGGCGTCGATAAGGACGCCGTCGGGGACGTGCAGCAGCCCCAGTTCGCGGGCGATCTGCATATTGCGCAGCATCGAACGTCCGACCAGCGCCACCAGGCGGCCGGAGGCCACGGCGGCGTCGAGAACCTGCTGCACCCGGTGCACGTGGGAGGCGAAGCAGGCCAGGATGACCCGGCCCTTCGCCTTGGCGATCACGTCGGTCACGACCAAACCCACGTCACGCTCGGACGGGATGAAGCCGGGAACCTCGGCGTTCGTCGAGTCGGCCAACAGCAGGTCCACCCCGTCATCGCCGAGGCGGGAGAACCCGGGCAGGTCGGTGAGCCGGTTGTCCAGGGGCGTCTGGTCCATCTTGAAGTCGCCGGTATGCAGGACCGTGTGCTTGCCGGCCCGGATCGCCACGGCGAGGGCATCCGGGATGGAATGGTTGACTGCGAAGAACGTCAGCCCCCACGCCCCTACTGTCAACGCGTCGCCCTCGGTGACCCGGCGCAGATCCGGCTTCATCCGGTGCTGGTCGAGTTTCGCCGCAACGAGCGCGAGAGTCAGCCGCGAGCCCAGGATCGGGATGTCCTTGCGTTCGCGCAGCAGGTAGGGAAGCGCGCCGATGTGGTCCTCGTGGCCGTGCGTCAGCACGACCGCATCGATCTGGTCGAGCCGGTCGGCGTAGTGGGACCAGTCCGGCAGCGTGATGTCGACGCCCGGCGAGTTGGTCTTGCCCAGCAGCATCCCGCAGTCGACGACGAGCAGCCGGCCGTTGAGTTCGAACATGGTCATGTTGCGACCGACCTCTTTGATGCCGCCCAGCGCGACCACACGCAGTGCGCCGCTGGGCAACTTCGGAGGCGGGCCCAACGCGGCCTTGGGGAGTGAAGTCACGCCACGAGGCTATCTGCTGCCCGGCACGCAGATCACCGGGCGCTACGGTCTGCAGTCATGAGCTCCGTGACGGCGCTGGATTCCACCCAGATCACGAAGATCGGCGTCGGCGTGATCATCGGCCTGATCGTGGTGGGCGTCCTGCTCAGCCTGATCATCACCGCGATCATCGGCCGCGTCATCATCGCAGTGGTGGTGATCGTCCTCGCCATTGTGGTGTGGCAGCAACGCACGGTCATACAGGACCACGTGAAGAAGTGTCAGCTGGACATGACGTTTGTCGGCATCCACGTCGACGCGCCCGACCACGTCACGCGGGCCTGCCTCGACAAGGCGCGCTAGTCAGTCGCTGACCGGACCCCGGGGGGTCGTGCCCCGGCCGCGCAGGTAATGGATCGCGGCGGGCAGCAACGAGAGGATTACCACGGCGATGACCGCGTAGTCGAAGTAGCCCTTGTGCTGCTCGACCCATTTGACCTTGCCGAGGGCGTTGCCCAGGAGCAGCACGCCGTCCGTCCACAGGATTGCGCCGATGATGCTGAAAATGGCGAAAAGGGAAAAGCGCATTCGGCCGACACCGGCCATCACCGTGGCGACGGTCCGGACTATTGGCACGAAGCGCCCCACGATGATCGTCCACGACCCGAAGCGTTCGAAGAACGAGTGCGAACGGTCGATGTACTCAGGTCGGAAGAACCGCGAATTGGGCCGGTCGAACACGACAGGTCCGGCGCGATAGCCGATGGCGTACCCGACCAGGTTGCCCGCGATCGCGGCCACCGGCGCCACGACCAGGAACGCGCCGAGCGAGCTGGTGATCTTGCCGGTAGCGATGGCGATGCCGGCCGCGAAGAGCAGCGTGTCGCCGGGTAGGAAGAAACCGACGAGCAGTCCGCACTCGGCGAACAGCACGATGGCCAGGACGAGCAGGGCACCGGAGCCGGAAAGCAGCTGGTCCGGGCTGATCGGGTTGGCGAGCACCGCGGCCATCGATTGCATGCCGTGGACTCTACGGATGCAGCGGATGCCTCATGCTGCCGCTCTCAGGCCGCTGCCCGGGAAAGGCCGTCGTCCGGCCAGGTGCCTGGACGGGCCGGCCACGGGGGACGGGTGCGCCTCGACGGGCTAGCGGGCGTGCCAGGACGCCAGCAGCTCCGCCTCGCGCGCCGGGGCCAGGCCCGGCGTGCGCTCGCTGGGCTGCCAGCCGCCGGGGACGCTGCACTGCCACGCCCACGTGTCGGCGACGGTCTCGTGCAGGGGCCGCCAGGTCAGGCCCGCCGCCTCGGCGGCGGCGGTGTCGTGCTTGAACATGCTGGGTGCATCGGGCACCCACAGCGGCACTTCGGTCCACCCCTCGACGTCCTGCGCAGCGAGCCAGTCATCGCCGACGTAGGTGAATTGGGCCTCTGATCCGGTGACCGATCGGGCGGCCTGCATCACGTCCTCGCGCGTGTGACGGCCCGGCGGCCCGGTCGCCTCGAACGTGCCGGGGTGCCCCGATAACGCAAAGCGGGCCAGGTCGCGGGCATCGATCAGAGCCATCGGGTCGTCGGGGGAGCCGGGGACGAGCACCTCACCGCCGCGGGCGACGCGGGCGATCCACCACGGCAACCGGCCGACTGCCCCGTCGTCGGGACCGCAGATGCAGCCGCCGCGCAGCACCGATGCGCGCTCGGCGCCGAACGCGCGGCTCACCGCCAGCTCGCAGCCCGCCTTCAGCCAGCCGTAGGAGCCCGAGTCGTCCAGCGAGTCGGGGACATCAGCGCGGGAGGCGTCGGGCTCGCCCACGTGTATGCCGCGGTCGTGGTAGTCCGCGTCGCCAGGCCAGCCCGGATAGACGTTCACGGTCGAGACGAAGGCGTAGTGCCCGCACGTCGGGGCGAGCACGCCGGCACTGCGGGCCACCTCCGCGGGCACGTATCCCGAGGTGTCGACGACGATGTCGAACGCCCGGCCGGCCAACTGGTCGAGGTCGGCGGCCACAGTGCGATCACCGCGCACCTGGGTCACGCCGCCGGCCGGCGGCCCCGACTGGCCGCGGTTGAAGATCGTGACATCAGCTCCTAGCGCCTGGGCCTCGCTGACGACCGCACGCCCCAGAAAAACCGTTCCACCGAGCACCAGCACGTCCACGCGACCCAGCCGACCATGAGCGCGGGTGTTGCGTCGAGCGCGTTCGCTCACCGCGCAGCGGCGCGGCTGCGCCCAGTACGCGATACTGCGGTGAACCGAGACCACTACCAGGAGCCGTCGATGCCTATCGCCACGCCCGAGTCATACGCCGACATGCTCAACCGCGCGAAGCAGGAAGGCTTCGCCTACCCGGCCATCAATGTCACCTCGTCGGAGACCCTGAACGCCGCGATCAAGGGGTTCGCGGACGCAGGCAGCGACGGCATCATCCAGGTCTCGACGGGCGGCGCGGAGTTCGCGTCCGGCACCGGTATCAAGCAGATGGTCACCGGCGCCGCGGCGCTGGCCGAGTTCGCGCACGTGATCGCCGAGAAGTACTCCATCCAGGTCGCCCTGCACACCGACCACTGCCAGAAGGAGAAGCTCGACAGCTACGTACGTCCGCTCATCGCGATGTCGCAGCAGCGGGTCGACGCCGGCCAGAATCCGCTGTTCCAGTCGCATATGTGGGACGGCTCAGCCATCCCGCTGGAGGAAAACCTGCAGATCGCGGCCGACCTGCTGCAGCGGACCGCCGCGGCCCGCATCATCCTCGAGGTCGAGATCGGCGTCGTCGGCGGCGAGGAGGACGGCGTCGAGGGTGAGCTGAACGAAAAGCTCTACACCACCCCGAAGGATGCGCTGCGCACCGCCGAAGTGCTCGGCACCGGCGAGCGCGGCCGCTACCTCCTGGCCGCCACCTTCGGCAACGTGCATGGCGTCTACAAGCCGGGCAACGTCAAGCTGCGCCCCGAGATCCTCAAGGAGATCCAGGACGCGGTGGGCGCCACGGTGAGCAACGACAAGCCCTTCGATCTGGTGTTCCACGGCGGCTCGGGATCCGCGCTGGAGGAGATCCGCGAGGCGGTCTCGTACGGCGTGGTGAAGATGAACGTCGACACCGACACGCAGTACGCGTTCACCCGGCCGATAGCCGAGCACATGTTCAAGAA
>JALYVG010000134.1 GCA_030853345.1 Actinomycetota bacterium
GCGGCGAGCCATTCCGCGCTGCGGCGGACGTCGTCATGGCGCTCCGGCTGGGCGCTGATGCCCGGGATGCGCAGCCAGCTGTCGAGATCGGCGAGCAGTTCGTGGCGGTGTTCATCGACGAAAGTGCGAACGTCAGTCATTCCGCGACGCTAGCGCGCCTTGGATGCGGCCGGTTCTGGTGCGCCGGGTGCGCCCGGGTCAGCGTCTGATCCGGAAGCAGAACGTCCGGAATGGGTTCTAGGCTCCGCACCATGACCGACAACCCGACTCTGACCGTCCACGCCACCGTCCGCGACTGGCTGCTCGACTCCGACCCGGCGCTGCGCTGGCAGGTGCTCCGCGACCTGGTCGATGCGCCACCTGACGAGGTGGCCGCCGAGCGCGCCCGGGTCGCCACCGAGGGCTGGGGTGCCCGGCTGCTCGCGCTGCGCGGAGCGGACGGCCAGTGGGCGGGCGGCGCCTGCTTCCCGGGGGACTTCCGCGGTGACTTCTCCCAGGGGCAGCCGTGGACCTCGACCTTCCCCACCTTGACGTTGCTGCGCGACCTCGGCGTCGACCCGCAGGCGCAGCCGGTTCGCGAGACGGTCGCACTCGTGGGCGAGAACTGCCGATGGGAGCACGACGGGCAAGCGTTCTGGGCCGGCGAGGTCGAGCCGTGCATCAACGGCCGGACGGTCGCGGTCGGCGCCTACTTCGGTGCCGACGTCGACGGCATCGTCGACCGGCTGCTCGGCGAGCAGCTCACGGACGGCGGCTGGAACTGCGAGACCGAGAACGGGTCGGTCCGCTCGTCGTTCGCCACGACGATTTGCGTGCTCGACGGATTGCTGGAGCACGAGCGCGCGACGGGCTCGGACAAGGCTGTCGCCGCACGCCACCGCGGGCAGGAGTACCTGCTGGAGCGCCGGCTGTCCCGGCGGCTGAGCACGGGCGAGGTGGCCGACCCGGACTGGTTGCGCTTCTCGTTCCCGACGTGGTGGCACTACGACGTGCTGTGGGCTCTGGACTATTTTCGCGCGGTGGGGGACGCGCCGGATCCGCGACTGGCCGAAGCGCTCGCGCTGCTGCGCTCGAAGCAGCAGCCCGACGGCACCTGGCTACTGGAGAACACCCATCTCGGCGACGTGCACTTCTCGATGGAGGACGGCGATGGACAACCCAGTCGGTGGAACACGCTGCGCGCGCTCCGGGTGTTGAACTGGGCCGACCGCGACCGTGGCTGAGCGCCACGTGTCCTAGGGCGGTGGTCCGGCGACCAGGGCCCGCAGGCCGGCGGCGTCGAGCAGATCAGCCGGTCGGACGGTCTCGTTGCTGCGGACGTAGTGGAACGCTGCCTGTACCCGGTGCAGGTGGGCATCGTCGAGACCGCACAACCGGGCCCAGGCCAGCCGGTAGGCAGCCAGTTGGACGGCCGCCGAGCGCGCCGCCGCGCCGCTAGGGCGTTTACCGGTCTTCCAGTCCACCACCAGCCAGCCGTCGTCGGCAGTGCCGAACACGGCGTCCATGCGACCGCGCACGATCCGGTCGCCGATCGACATCTCGAACGGCACCTCGACCTCGGTCGGGGTGCGGGTCGCCCACTCGCTGCGTTCGAACGCCGCGCGCAGTTCGGCGAAGTTCGCGTCGTCGGCACCGTCGTCGGCCGCACCGGGCAACTCGTCGACGTCGAGCAGGCTCGGCAGCTGCCAGCGTTGTTCCAGCCAGGTGTGAAACGCCGTGCCGCGCCGGGCCCACGGAGCCGGCGGTCGCGGCACTGGCCGGCGGATGCTGCGCGCGAGCTCGCCCGGATTGCGTTGCAGTTCGACCAGTTGGGAGACCGACAGCTGCGATGGCAGTGCGACGGCGAACGCGTCGGTGCCCAGCAGCCGGGACCGTTCGTCGAGCAGCACCTGCACGTCGTGGCGCCATACCTCGGCACGCGGGCTGAGCGCGATGTCGAACAGCGTGTCGGGGGCGGCCAGCTCAGCCCGGACGAGGGCGGCACCGTGCTCGACTGCGGATCTGCGGCCGGTCACGCCGCCGCCACCGGGCGGCCCCAGCGGGTCGATCGGCCACCGGCCGGTGCGGACCTCGGCCGTCAACGGGTTCGGTGCATCGGCCGCGGGCGTGAACCACTCGTCCGGCTCGGCGAAGTCGCGCAAGGCGACCAGGTAGGACGACACCTCGCGCGGTTTGATCGCACTGTCCCAGGCGAATCCGGAGGCGAGCAGAACGTGCCGGGCCCGGGTGAGCGCGACGTAGGCCAGCCGGCGTTCCTCGTCGGCGTGACGGGCGACCAGATCGTCATGGTGGGTCTTGAGCTGCTTGCCCAGCTCGGCCAGATCGGCCACCCCGGCCGGCGAGAACGCGGGCAGCGCGTGGCGGTCGCCGCGCAACGGGCCGGGCAGTTCCTGACGGGCGCGGGTCCAGTTCGTCCCGCGCGGCTCCGCCGGGAAGATCTTCTCGACCAGGCCGGGCACGGCGACGATGTCCCACTCGAGGCCCTTGGCACCGTGGACGGTCAGGATCTGCACCCGCTCGGCGGCCACCTCGACCTCGCCGGCCTCCAGGCCGTTCTCCTCGTCCTCGGCCGCATCGAGGAAGGCCAGAAAGGCCGACAGCGTCGCGGTGGACGCGTCGCCGGCCTCGCTGACGAACTGGGCGGCCTCGTCGAGGAACCGGTCGAGGTGCACGCGGCCGACTGCGGCCCGGTCGGGCCGGGCGATCACCTCGATGTCGACCCGCGACACCCGCTCGACCTCGGCCACCAGCTCGGGCAGCGATCCGGAGACCCGGCGGCGCAGCCGGCGCAGTTCGTCAGACAGGGCCTTCATCCGGCGGTAGCCCTCGGGCGAATAGTGATCGGCTGTGCCGAGGTCGTCGAGTGCCTCGACGATGCTGAGTTGCTCGTCGTCGGACCCGGAGGAGGCCGCATCGTCGCCGCGGATGAGCCAGCGGGCCCGGTCCCGCAGCGCGGCGAGATCACGCGGGCCGATCCGCCATCGGGCACCCACCAGTAGTCGGGCCAGCGACGTGCCCGAGGAGAACCCGGCCAGGACCCGCAGGGTAGCCACGACGTCGGACACCTCGGGAGTGGTGAGCAGCCCGCCCAGGCCGACCACCTCGACCGGCAACCCGGCCTCGCGCAGCGCCTCGGCCAGCACCGGGATCTGCGCGCGGCGGCGCACGAGCACCGCGCCCGTTCGGGTGCCGGGCCCCAGCGCATCCCAGGCCGCCCGCAGCCGCTCGGCCAGCCAGCGCGCCTCGTCGATATTCGTCTCGGTGAAACTGATCTCGAGGGTGCCCTCGGCGGCAGTCGGGCCGGGTCGCAGCTCACCCAGGGAGCTCGGACTGCGCAGCGGGCCGGCGACGGAGTTGGCTGCGTAGAGCACGGCGCGGTCGTTGCGAAAGCTCGTGGCCAACGGGTACACCGCGGCGGGCCCACCGTCGGCGCGGCAAAATGTGGTGTCGAAGGTGGCGATGTTGCCCGCGCTGGCGCCGCGCCAGCCGTAGATGGACTGAAACGGGTCGCCGACCGCGGTGACCGGATGGCCGTCGCCGAACAGGCCGTGCAGCATGGCGATCTGGGCGTGTCCGGTGTCCTGGTACTCGTCAAGCAGGACGGCGCCGTAGCGCACCCGTTCGATCGCGCGTACCTCGTCGAGCTCGGCCAGCCGGGCGGCCAGGCGCATCTGGTCGCCGAAGTCGACAGCCGGCATGGCCGCTTTGGCCGTAGCGAACTCGGTGACCAGCGGCAGCAGCGCACGGCGGTGCTCGAGCATGCGCACGAAGGTGGCGACGTCGCCGGTCTTGTTCCGCTTGCCGGGCAGCGCACCGACCTGCGCCTCCAGCTCGGCACAGAACGCGTCGACGTCGGCCGCGTTGACGAGGTGGTCGGCCAGTTGGCTGGTCATGAACAGGATGTACTTGACCAGCGACGCCGGCGCGCCGATGTCGCCTGGTAACGACCCGGCGTGGTTGCGCATCACCCGGTCGGCGAGCTGCCACGACACCGCCGGCGACATCAGCCGAGTGTCGGGCTCCTCGCCCAGCCGCAGTGCCTGCTCGCTGACCAGCCGGCCCGCGTAAGCGGCGTAGGTCGACACCGTGGGTTCGCCGGCCCGCAACAGGGCCAACTGCTCGACGTCGTCGGGTGCGTCGCGCGCGACGACGTGGTGCCACTGCGCCAGGCGCCGCCGGACGCGCAGGCCGAGCTCGGCCGCCGCCTTGCGGGTGAACGTCAAGCCGAGCACGGCGTCGGGCACCACCAGGCGGTTCGCGACCAGCCAGACCACGCGGGCAGCCATCGTCTCGGTCTTGCCGGACCCCGCGCCGGCGATGACGACCGAGGGCACCAGTGCGGACTCGATCACCTCGGCCTGCTCGTCGGTGGGGGTGGGCAGGCCGAGCAGCCGGCTCAGCTCGGTGGCACTGATCATGTGGGCACCTGCATGCCTTCGGACTGCAGCGGACAGCAGGCCTTGATCTCACAGCGTCGGCAATCCGGCCCGATCGTCGCGGTGAACTCGCTGCCGCGCAGCCGCGCCGCGACCCGCGCCACCTCGTCGGCGATCCAGCCCGGGTTTTCGGACTCACCGAGCGCGCCCTGGCGCTGTTCGGGTGCCCCGGTCGAGGCGAGCTGGACGAGCAATGCCCCGCCCGGGACGTCTCCTGCCGCGAACGCTCCCTGTTGGACGGCAAGCTGATAGGCGCCCAGTTGTGGGTGCTGGCCCATGTCGTCGGCTCTGGGCTTGCTCTTGCCGGTCTTGAGGTCGACCACCACCAGCCGGCCCGCGGTGTCGCGCTCGAGCCGGTCGACCCGCCCCCGCAATCGGGCCTGGCCGATGTCGACCGAGAACGGCTCCTCGACGGCGACCAGCTCCAGTTCCGCACGGCTCTCGCGCAGCCAGGTGACGAGCCGGGCCAGGATCTTGGCGGCCCGTTGCCGCTCGTTGGCCGCATGCCAGGGCGCGCCGAAGTCCAGGGTGTTCCACTGTGCGTCGAGCATCCGTTCCAGCTCGGGCAGCTCGGCTCCGGCCGGCGCCGCGGCCGCCACGGCATGCACCACGGTGCCCAGGGAGGCTGAGATCAGGTCGCCGTCCTTGGCACCGAGGTCGGTCAGCAGGGCACGAACCTCGCAGCGCAGGAACGCCTCGATGCGGGACGGACTCACCGACACCGGCCGGTCGGGATCGGCCACCGGCCCGTCGTCGGACAGTCCGCGCAGACCCCACCACTCGTCCGGGTCAGCGCCGGGCACGCCCGCGGCGGCCAGCCGGGCCAGGGCACCGGCGGCCTCGCCGCGATCGTCGTCGGCCGCGGTCGGATCGCAGACCACCGAGCGCAACTCGGCGACCAGCCCCGGCAGGTGCACGCCGCGCGGTACTGAAGCCAGTGGGCGTTCGCCGTCGATCGGGTCGATCTCGTCGAGGAACCGCGAGGGCTGCTCCTCGTCGCCGGACACCGCCGACACCACGACCCGCGCGCTCGCCCGGGTGAGCGCGACGTAGAACAGCCGCCGCTCCTCGGCCAACTGCGGGGCGACGAGTGAGACGCCCGCGGCGGCGCGTCCGGCCAGGACGTCGACCATAGTCTCGGAGCCGAGCAGCGAACCGCGCCGGCGCACGTCCGGCCAGCTGCCCTCCTGGACGTTGGCCACGCAGACCAGGTCCCATTCCAAGCCCTTGCTGGCGTGGGCGGTCAGCACGCTCACCGTCTCGGTGTCCGCGGCCCCGGTGGCCAGCGTGTCGCCGGGGATCTGCTGGGCGCCCAGATGTGCGGCGAACCCGGCGACGCTCTCGTAGGGCAGCCGGTCGGTGAATCGCGCGGCCGTCTCGAACAGCTCGACCACGGCATCCAGATCACGGTCCGCGGTGGCGCCCGCAGACCCACCGGCGCGGCTGGCCTGCTCCCAGCGCCGGGCCAGCCCGCTGGCGTCCCACACCGCCCAGAGAACGTCCTCGGGAGAACCCTTGGCCACCAGCGCCCGGCGCCCTGCATCCAGAACGGCGGCGACGCGCTGGACCGGCCAGCGGACGTACTCGGGCAGGACCGCGGCGCCCAAAGCGTCGTGCACAGCGGGACCCAGCAGCCCGCCGGCCGGATCGGTCTGCTGGCGCAGCACCCGGCGCAGCCGGCGCAGATAAACTGCGTCGCCGGCCCCGACGGGCCCGAGCAGCAGCCGCTCGGCGGTGTCCTCGGACATCGGCGCCTCGGACAGCACGGCGTCGAGGACGTCGAGCAGCATTGCCACCGCCGGCTGCTCGGCCAGCGGCAGGTCCTCACCACGGACCGACACCGGCACGCCCGCGGTCGTCATGGCGCGGCGCAGCGTGGCCAGCGCGCTGGTGGTGGAGCGGACGAGTACGGCCATGCGCGACCAGGGCAGCCCGTCGAGGTGGGCCCGGCGCAGGGTTGCGGCGACGAACGCGGCCTCTTCGCTGGCTGAGCGGAATACGCCGACCTCGACGCTGCCGGCGGGCAGCCCTTCGGCAGCGGTCAGGCTGCGCTGCTCGCCCCGGCCGGGCAGCCGCTCGGCGACCCGACGGGAGGCGGCCAGCAGCGTCGGCCCGGCCCGCCGTGACGTACTCAGGGCAACGACGGGAATGGCGCCGAAGCGCGCATCGACATCGCGGATCGCCGACTCGTCGGCGCCGCGGAAGGCATAGATCGACTGGTCCGGGTCACCGACCAGGATGAGCTCCTCGGCACCGGCAGCCAACAGCGCCAGCAGTTCGGCCTGCGCAGGGTCGGTGTCCTGGTACTCATCGACGAAGATGTGCCGGCGCTTGGACCGCTCGGCGGCCAGCAGAACGGCGTCGTCCTCCAGCACGCTGAGCGCCGAGCGGATCAGCTCGGCCGGGTCGTATCCGCCGGGACTGCCCAGCGCGGTGACGTTCTGGTACTCGGCCAGGAACTCGCCCGCGGCGACCCAGTCGGCCCGGCCGCGCGCTCGTCCCAGTGCGGCGAGGGCCGGGCCGTCGAGGCCGCGCTCGACCGCGCGCATCAGCAGGTCGCGCAGTTCGCCGGCGAAGGCCCTGGTCTGCAGCGCGGGTTGCAGTGCCGCCGGCCAACGCTCGGGCGGGTTGCCGGCTACCAGTTGCCGCAGGATGACATCCTGTTCCGGGCCGGACAGCAGCCGCGGGGCGGGCAACTCGTTCGCCACGGCCGCCATCCGCAGCACCCCGAACGCGTAGGAGTGCAGAGTGCGGGCCACCGGTTCGCGCACGGTGCGCCCCAGGCGGGCGGTGACGCGGTCGCGCAGTTCGCCCGCGGCGCGGCGGCTGAACGTCAGCATGAGGATCTGCTCGACGGGCACGCCCTGGTGCACGCGGGCGACAGCCGCCTCGACCAGGGTGGTCGTCTTACCGGTGCCCGGGCCGGCAAGCACGAGCAGCGGGCCGCCACGGTGCTCAACCACCCGCCGCTGTGCCTCGTCGAGCACTGGAGCCGGGGCGCTCGGCCGGGGGGGTCGGACCAGCCGGTAGTCGGCTGCGGCGGAGCGGGTCACGGCCACCATCCCAACACGCCAGCCCGACACTTCTCGTCTTTGACCCCGCCATCGTCGCAATCTGCCGCACCTAGCGACGCTGCGGGGGTCAAAGACGAGACTCTGTGCTTGCGGTTGCCCCGGGGCAGGCTCGTATGTTCACCGGCATGGACGGACGCGCTGGGCTGCTGAGCGTGGGCAGCTTCGCGCGGCGCGCCGGGCTGACCAGCAAGGCGGTTCGGCACTACGACCGCATCGGGCTGTTCCGTCCCGCGTTCGTCGACGACGCCGGCTACCGCTGGTACTCCCCCGACCAGCTCCGCGCGGCCCGGCTCATCGCCGAACTGCGGGCGCTCGACCTGCCGCTCGACGACGTCCGCCGGTGCCTGGATGCAGCCGACACGGCGACCGTCGCCGCCGTCCTCGACACCCACCGACGGCGGTTGGAGGCACGCCTGGTCCGCATCCAGCGCGACCTCCACCGCATCAGCCACCTGCGCACCGAAGGATTGGAATCCCCCATGGCCCCCACTGACACCACTTCGACCAGCACCAGCACCAGCACCAGCACCGGCACCGGCACGGCCGAGGACGACCGCAGACTCGGCATCGCGCTCTTCAACGCCACCTGGGACCTGATGGAGAAGGAGGACCGCAGCCGTGATGACGATGACGCGATGCTGCACATGGCACACGCCTCGCGCCATCACTGGGGTCAGGTCGGCAAGCAGGTGAACCTCGCCCGCGGTGAGTGGCAGTGCTCGCGGGTGTACGCAGTGCTGCGCCGCCCGGAGCCCTGCCTGCATCACGCGCAGCGAGTCCTCGACATCTGCCAGGAGCAGGGCATTGGTGACTGGGATCTGGCCTTCGCCTACGAGGCGCTGGCCCGCGGGCACGCGATCAACGGCGATCTGGAGCGCGCGCGCGCGTTCACCGAGCAGGCCCTGGCGGCGGCCGAGGACATCGCCGAGGACGGCGACCGCGACCTGCTGCTCAGCGACCTGGAGACCATCCCCGGCCAGCCACGCTTCTGGTGACGCTCAGAGCTCCTCGAAAAGGGTGAGCTGCAGGCCGGCCGGTCCGTCCAGCCGCGCGTTGAGCGAGTTCCACGGAGTCACCGTCGGCGCGGCCAGGACCGTCGCACCAGCCGCTGTCAGGGCCTCGGTCGCCTTCGCGGTATCGGGGACTTGGAACGCCAGCCGGATCGGTCCCGCGACTCGGTGCCCGACCTCGACCTGGTCGATGTAGCCGGCCTGCCGTTCGTCGGCGATTTCTACGGTGGCCCGCCCTGCGTCCAGCAGGATCACCTGCCCGTCCGGTGAGGAGAAGTCCGCCAATTGCGGCAAGCCCAGGACGTCACGGTAGAACCGCACTGCCGCGTCGTAGTCGGGGGCGGTCACGACGAGCCGGAGTTCAGAAACGTTCGCATCATCAGCCATACCCGGTCCAACCCGGTGGTGGCCGCTCAGCTTCCGTCCCAGCGAAACGAGGCGAGTTGGACGCGGTGCCCGGTGAAGCGGACACCCTCGCTCAGCAACCGCTGGCGCTGCTCGTCGTAGAGGTGTGCTGCGCAGGTGCCGTCGGCCCGCAGCACCCGGTGCCACGGCACGGTCCCGCCGTCCTGGGACAGCACCCGTCCCACCATCCGAACCGCCCGGGTGCCGACGTACTCCGCGACGTCACCGTAGGTCATCACCCGACCAGGCGGGATGGACTCGACACAGGCCAGGATCCGCTGCGGCAGGCTCTCGTCGGGCACGCGGTCGCGGACAATCGGACGGGTTGGCCTGACGCGGCGTTCAGCGCGGGTCGCGGCCGGTCGCGGCCACCAACTTGTCGATCATCGGCGCGTCGTCCGGGCAGTCGACGGGCGGGTCGAACATGCCTGACTGGGCGAGGTCACCCATGGCCGAAACGGTACCCAGCAACGGCTCGGCGAGTTCGTCGGGTAGCGGTTGGGCGTAGCCGATCCCCTGGCCCAGATCCCAGGCGTGAACGACCAGGTCGAAGATCATCTCCTCGAGGTAGCTGCGCACCGGTGTCCTGCCGCGGGACAGTTCAACCTCACGATCCAGCGCCCCCGGCGCCGTAAACGCCTCGTTGGACAGCATCACGGCCTCGTCCCACTCCTGCGCGAGGTTCGCCCCCACCCCACCGTCGACCGGCAGCGAACGGGACCCTTCGACGACCTTCGCCGCAGACTCCAGGTCCTGCCCGTGCAGCAGCGGCGCGGCCCAGCGGTGTTCCTCGATCATGTGCTCGACCAGCTTCGCCACGGTCCATTCGGCGCAGGGAGTCCCGGCGCCCCACTGTTCCTCGGTGATGGCGTGCACTCGTTCGGTGAATTCGCGCTCAGCGGACAGGTACAGGGCAAGCAAGTCATCCATGGCCATCGTTCTACCCCCGCTCGACAAAGAAACCAACCGGGTCAGTACGACGGAAGGCTGGGATCGATCTGCCTGACCCACGCCGTGACACCGCCCTGCACGTGCACGGCGTCCTTGAAGCCGGCACTTTTCACCGCGGCCAGCGTCTCGGCCGAGCGAACCCCCGTCTTGCAGTACATGACGATCTGCATGTCCTGGGGCAGCGAGGCCAGCGCGTCGCCGCGCAGAATCTCGTCCTTGGGCACGAGCGTGGCGCCCGGGATCGAGACGATCTCGAACTCGGCCGGCTCGCGGACGTCGACGAGGTAGACCGGCTTGTCGGAGTCGAGCAGTTCCTTGAGCTCGGCAGCGGTGATCGTGGAGCCGATCGCGGCCCGCTGCGCCTCGTCGGAGACCACGCCGCAGAACGCCTCGTAGTCGATCAGTTCGGTGACGGTGGGGTGGTCTCCGCACACGGCGCAGTCAGGGTCCTTGCGGACCTTGATCTTGCGGTACTCCATCTCGAGTGCGTCATAGACCATCAGCGAGCCGAGCAGCGGCTCGCCGATGCCCGTCAGTAGCTTGATCGCCTCGGTGACCTGGATCGCGCCGACCGAACCGCACAGCACGCCCAGCACGCCGCCCTCGGCGCACGACGGCACCATGCCCGGTGGCGGCGGCTCGGGATACAGGCAGCGGTAGCAGGGACCGTGATCGGCCCAGAACACCGACGCCTGGCCGTCGAAGCGGTAGATCGAGCCCCACACATAAGGCTTGTGCAGCAGCACGCACGCGTCGTTCACGAGGTAGCGCGTCGCGAAGTTGTCCGTGCCGTCGACGATCAGGTCGTAGTCGGCGAAGACCTCCATCACGTTGGATGAGTCGAGCCGGTCCTCGTGCAGGTTGACGGTGACCAG
>JALYVG010000011.1 GCA_030853345.1 Actinomycetota bacterium
CCGAGTGAGTTCGCGCAGGCTGCCCGCCCGCTGCCCACCGAGCCGCACCGGTCCGACAGCAGTACGCACCAGCCGCTGTACCGGGTGCCCGACCTCGGCCATCAGCCGGCGCACGATGTGGTTGCGGCCCTCGTGCAGCACTACCTCGACGATGGCCAGGTCGCCGTGGGTCTGCACGATGCGGAAGGCATCGACCTGCACCGGTCCGTCCTCGAGAACCACGCCGGCGCTCAACCTCTTGCCCACCTCCTTGGATACCGGGGCCGGGACCGTGGCCAGATAGGTCTTGGCGATACCGAACGAGGGATGCATCAGTCGGTGGGCGAGCTCGCCGTCGTTGGTGAGCAACAACAGCCCCTCGGTATCGCTGTCCAGTCGACCGACGTGGAAGAGCCGCTCGGTTCGCTCGGCCACCAGATCACCGACGGTTGGCCTGCCCCGGTCATCGGACATCGCGCTGAGGACGCCGCGCGGCTTGTTCAGCACCAGGTAGACCAAGTCCTCACGGACGTTGATCCGGGCGCCGTCGACGTGAATGACCGCGGTCTGCGGGTCGACTCGCATGCCCATCTCGGTGACGAGCTGCCCGTTCACTGACACTCGGCCCTCGGCGATCAGCTCCTCACTGGCCCGCCGTGACCCGATCCCGGCCGCAGCCAGTACCTTCTGCAACCGAATTCCATCAGGACGTTGGTGGACGGGGGACCGGAGATCCGGCTCATTGTCAGGATGAGAGTTCATCGGTTTCGAGACCATCAAGCTCAGGCAATAGTGGAGCCAAGGACGGTAATTCCGTCAGCGAGTTCAGCCCCATCTTTTCCAGGAAGAGGTCTGTGGTGCGGTACAGCCCGCCGCCGGTATCAGGGTCCGAACCCACCTCGACCACCAACCCGCGCATCAGCAGCGTGCGGACCACCCCATCGACGTTGACCCCGCGAATCGCCGAGACCCGCGATCGGGTCACCGGCTGGCGGTAAGCAATGACGGCCAGCGTCTCCAGCGCCGCCTGGGTCAGCCGGCTGCGCTGGCCATCCTGCAGGAACATCTCCACCTGGGCGGCGTAGGCGGGCCGGGTGTAGATCCGCACCCCGCCAGCCACCTCGCGCAACTCCACCCCCGCGTCGCGTTCGTCGTAACCCGCTCGCAATGATTCGACCGCGTCGAGCACCGCCTCGGCCGGCTGCTGAACGGCTGCGGCCAAGGAGGCGATGCTGACCGGCGCTTCGACGACGAACAACACCGCCTCGAGTGCCCCGCGCAGCGCGGCGGCGTCCATCGACCGGTGCCCGGCGCCCGCCGCCGACCCGATCGGCAGCGCCGCCTGCCCCGGCGCCTGCGCGGTCTCGACCGGCGGGGGCGATCCCGGTTCGGCCTCGGCACTGTCCTCGGGGACGCTCACCCGTACTCCTCGTCTGACTCAGTAGCTCGGACCCACTGCGCCCGGGCGGCCCGGGCAGGGTCTGCTTCGTCCACCGGTCCGACCCACCGAACACGCAGTTCGGCCAGGGCGGCGGCTTGGTCGAAGGCGACCTCACCGTCGCGGTAGAGCTCGAGCAGTCCCAGGAACCGGGCAATCACCTCAAGTGTGGTGGTGCAGTCGACCACCAGCGAGCGGAAGGTAGCCGAACCGGCCCGCCGCAACCGGTCCCGGATGATCACCGTGTGCTCGCGGACGCTCACCCGCGGCGCGTGGACGTGGTCGATGGTGATGACGGGAACCGGCCTGGGCATCGAGGCCGCAGCCGCGATCTCAGCCAGCCGGGCCGGGCTGATGCCGATCAACACCTCGGGCAGCAGCGCTGCGAACTGGGCCTCGAGCTCGACCGATCGGCCGTGTCGCGTGGCCTGGGTGCGGTCCAACTCACCGAGGTAGGCAGCGGCGAGCTTGTACGCGCGGTACTGCAGGAGCCTGGCGAACAACAGGTCCCGCGCCTCGAGCAGCGCCAGGTCTTCCTCGTCCTCTCCCCCGATCGAGGGCAGCAACCGAGCCGCTTTCAGGTCGAGCAAAGTCGATGCGACGACCAGGAACTCGGTGGCCTGGCCCAGGTCCCAACGGGCCGATGCGCTGAGGTAGGCGATGAACTCGTCGGTGACCTGGGACAGCGCGACCTCGGTCAGGTCGAGTTGGCGGCGGGTGATCAGGCTCAGCAGCAGGTCGAACGGGCCCTCGAAGTTCTCCAGCCGCACTCGGAAGTGGCCGTCGTCGGATCCGCGCGGGTCGGTGACGTCACCGATCGGGGAGACTGGCTCGGTCGACAGCAACTCGATCTCGACTGCATCCTCAGCCGAAAGATTCACGCAGTCTCCGGACCAGGATGGATGCCTCACCCTTGGCTTCGAGGTCCGCGAGGACGACGGCGAGCGCCTCTCGCACGATCCGTCCCCGGTCGATCGCCAGGCCGTGCTCGGCGCGCAGTGTGAGCCGGGCCGACTCGAGATCGACCAGTTCCTCCGGTGAGCAGTACACGGTGATCTTCTCGTCGTGCCGTTGCCGCCCTGACGGTCCGCCGTCACTGACCGCCCGGATCCGGCGCGGGTTGCGCACCGGCGCGCGGGTCGTCCGCTGTGCAGCGGAGCTCAGAGCCGGGCGAGCCACGGCGCGCTCGTCGGGCGCCTCGTGCACCGGTGGTGGCACCGCGCCGACACCGGGATGCGCGGGCGGGGGCGGCGGCTCGGGCTCGGCGGCGACCGACGTGGTGCGGAACAATTCCGCGGCCCCAGGCAAACTGGCCCTACGGGTCATCGATGTCCTCGTTTCATTCCGTGATTGCCGAACGTGCCAGCACCTCGCGCGCGAGGTTGCGGTAGGCCGTCGCCCCGGCCGACGTCGGCGCCCACGTGGTGATCGGCTCCCCCGCGACGGTGGTCTCGGGGAAGCGCACCGTGCGCGAAATGACCGTATCGAAGACGTCGTCGCCGAATGCCTCGACTACGCGCGCGAAGACCTCTCGCCCGTGCAAGGTCCGCCCGTCGTACATGGTGGCCAGGATGCCGTCTAGCTTGAGTTGCGGATTGAGGCGCTCGCGCACCTTCTCGACGGTGTCGATGAGCAATGCGACACCACGCAGGCTGAAGAACTCGCACTCGAGCGGGATGATCACGCCATGCGCCGCGGTCAGCGCGTTGACGGTCAGCAGGCCGAGTGAGGGCTGGCAGTCGATGAGAACGTAGTCGTAGTCCGCGACCACCCCGGTGAGCGCTCGAGCCAGGGTCTGTTCGCGCGCGACCTCACCGACGAGTTGGACCTCGGCCGCAGACAGGTCGATGTTGCTCGGCAGCAGGTCCATCCCGGCAACACTCGTCTTGAGCAGGATGTCCTCGACGCTGACGTCACGCTCCATCAGCAGGTTGTAGGCGGTGCGGTCCAATTGGTGCGGTTGGACGCCCAGGCCGACAGACAGGGCACCCTGCGGGTCGAAGTCGACGAGCAGCACCCGGCGTCCGACCTCCGCCAGCGCGGCCCCGAGGTTGATCGTTGAGGTCGTCTTGCCGACGCCGCCCTTCTGATTGCACAGGGCGATGATGCGGGCGGGGCCGTGGTGGTCGAGGGGCTTGGGTTCGATGAGCGGACGCTTGACACGGGATAGGGCCGGGTCCGGCGACTTGCTGGCCTCAACCGCGAAGAGCTGGCCGGAGCCGGCGTCCCCATCCTGTGTCGACATGTTCATGAAGCGCTAAACCCTTCTGCCGATTCACTCACCGGACGCGAGGTTACCGCAGCACCACGACCTGGGCGATGCGTGCACGGTGGGTCACGGCGGTTATCGCGCGGGGCTCAGCCGCGGGCCCTGGGATGGGCGGTGGCGTACACCTCGCGCAGTGTGTCGACGGTGACGAGCGTGTAGATCTGCGTCGTGGTTACCGAGGAATGGCCGAGCAGTTCCTGCACGACCCGGACATCCGCGCCACCTTCCATGAGGTGCGTCGCGAAGGAGTGACGCAGGGTGTGCGGCGAGATTCCGGCGCTCAGCCCGGCCCGCTCTGCTGCGGTGCGCAGCACCGTCCAGGCCGACTGACGCGACAGCGGGCCGCCCCGGGAGTTCAGGAATGCAACCGGCGTGCCGCGTCCGGCGGCGGCCAGCCCGGGCCGGGCCGAGCTGAGGTAGGCCGCGACGGCCGTCGCGGCGAACGAACCCAGCGGGACGCGACGTTGCTTGCCGCCCTTGCCGGCCAGCAACACCGTCCGATCGGCCAGGTCGATGTCGTCGACCACCAGACCGACCGCCTCGGAGATACGTGCCCCGGTGCCATAAAGCAGCTCCAGCAGGGCGCGGTCGCGCACCGCCAAGGCCGTCTGCTCGTACCCGGCGGCATCGAGCAGTCGCTCGACGTCCTCCACGCTGATGGCCTTGGGCAACCTCCGCGGCGGCGTCGGGGGCCGAACCTCGTGCGCGACATCGACCTCAACCAGCCCGTCGCGGAGGGCAAAGCGGTGCAGTCCGCGCACCGCGACCACGGCGCGGGCCGCCGACGTGGCCGACAGCGCCGGATGCTCGTCGTCCCCCTCTCTCAAGTAGGCCAAGAAGCCGCTTACCGTCGCCGAGTCCACGTCGCCCATCGAGGTCACGCCCCCACGGCCGAGGTAGTGGGCGTAGCGATTCAGATCGCGGCGGTAGGAGGCCAGCGTGTTCGCGGCCACTCCGCGTTCGACGGCCAAATGGTCGAGGTAGCCGCGCACCACCGTCGTCGGGAGGAGCCGCCGCGGTGCCGCCGTAGCCGGCATCGGCTCAGTGTTCCGGCCGGGCACGCCACGGGCAGTCGGCCGGGCGCAGGCCGGCCCAACCGTTCGCCGCGCCGTGTGCCGTGGCCAGGATGCCGGCGACCGCAGCGGCGTTGGTGAGCTCGCCGGCCAGGACCCGGCGCAGCGCCTCGGCAACGGGCACGCGCTGCACAGTGAGGGTGATCTCCTCGTGTTCGGGCTGGAAGCGGTGCGCAGCCGGCACCGGCGCCAGGCCGCGCGCCAGGAAGAGCCGGATGGCTTCGTTCGACATGCCCGGCGAGGTGTAAAGGTCAAGCAGCACGTCCCACTGCCTCGCCGTCACCGCCGCCTCTTCGGCGAGCTCACGCTGGGCGGCCAGCAGCGCGGGCTCGCCCTGGACGTCGAGCAGGCCGGCGGGCAACTCGTCGAGTCGCTCCCGGACAGGATGGCGGTACTGGTTGACCAGCAGGATTGCTCCGTCGTCGTCGAGTGCGACCACCCCGACGGCGCCGGGATGGTCGACGACCTCGCGAACGCCTATCGTGCCGTCACTCATCTGCACGCGGTCGACGTGCAGGGAGAGGATGTTGCCGGTGAAGATCGCCTCAGTGTCGAGCACCGGGTACTCGCTGCTCACAACACCGCCGGCGCCCCGCGCACCGCGACCCCGTTCCCCGCGGGCTGCTCGCCATTGGGCAACGGATCCAGTGGTTCGATCTCCCCGGGTTCGTCGGGTAGTTCGACCGGCAGCCGCTCGGCGGCGTCGTAGTCGAGGGCGGCACCGACGAACGCACCGAACAAGGGGTGCGCGCGAGTGGGGCGGGACTTCAACTCCGGGTGCGCCTGCGTCCCGGCGAAGAAGGGGTGGACCTCGCGTGGCAGTTCGACGAACTCGACCAGCCGGCCGTCGGGCGAGGTCCCGGAGACAACCAGGCCGGCCGCCTCCAGCCGCTCGCGGTAGGCGTTGTTGACCTCGTAGCGGTGCCGGTGGCGTTCGGAGACCGAGGTACAGCCGTAGGCCTGGGCAACCACCGAGCCCGGGACGAGCGTGGCCGGATAGGCCCCCAGTCGCATGGTGCCTCCCAAGTCGGCGTTGCCGGCCACGATCTCGACCTGGTCCGCCATCGTGGCGATCACCGGGTCGGGCGTGCTTTCGTCGAATTCCGAGGAGTTCGCGGCCTCGATCCCAGCCAGGTGACGGGCGGTCTCGATCACCATGCACTGCAGGCCGAGACATAGACCGAGGATCGGGATCTGCCGCTCACGGGCGTGCCGGACCGCGCCGACCTTGCCCTCGATCCCGCGGATACCGAAGCCGCCTGGGATGACCACCCCATCGACGCCGGCCAGGGCGCTGGACGCTCCGGCGGGGGTCTCGCAGGAGTCCGAGGGCACCCACTTGATCACGACCTTCGCACGATGCGCGAAGGCCGCAGCCCGCAGCGCCTCCGACACCGAGAGATAGGCATCGGGCAGGTCGATGTATTTACCCACGAGCGCGACGGTGATCTCCGCGCGCGGGTGGTGCACTCGGTCGAGCAGGTCGCCCCACACCGCCCAGTCGACGTCGCGGAACGGCAGGCCGAGACGCCGCACGACGTAGGCGTCCAGCCCTTCGGAGTGCAGCACCCTGGGGATCTCGTAGATGCTGGGTGCGTCGGTGGCCGAGACGACGGCCTCGAGGTCGACGTCGCACATGAGCGAGATCTTGCGCTTGACGTTCTCGGGGATCTCGCGGTCAGAACGGCATACCACCGCGTCCGGGCTGATCCCGATACTGCGCAGCGCGGCGACCGAATGCTGTGTCGGTTTGGTCTTCAATTCCCCCGACGGCGCGAGATAGGGCACCAGCGACACGTGCAGGAAGAAGACATTGTCGCGGCCCACGTCGTGGCGCACCTGGCGGGCCGCCTCGAGGAACGGCAGGGACTCGATGTCGCCGACCGTGCCACCGATCTCGGTGATGACGACGTGCGGGGCGAGGCCGTCCGGGCCGGGCGCGGCCATGGCCCGAATGCGAGCCTTGATCTCGTTGGTGATGTGCGGGATGACCTGGACGGTGTCACCGAGGTACTCACCGCGGCGCTCCTTGGCGATCACCGTTGAGTAGACCTGGCCCGTCGTGACGTTCGCCGAGCCGACCAGGTCGGTGTCGAGGAAGCGTTCGTAGTGCCCGACGTCGAGGTCGGTTTCGGCACCGTCCTCGGTGACGAAGACCTCGCCGTGCTGGAACGGGTTCATCGTTCCGGGGTCGACGTTCAAGTAGGGGTCGAGCTTCTGCATCGTCACGCGGAGTCCGCGCGCCTTGAGCAGGGAGCCGAGGCTGGAAGCCGTCAGGCCCTTCCCAAGTGAGGAGGCCACGCCTCCAGTGACGAACAGATGTTTGGTGGGCTGCGCCATCCGATCCACGGAAGTTCACGCTAACACGGACTCGGCGCACAGGCCGCATGAGCGGCGCGGCGCGCCTGGGCGACAGATGATCGAGGCCTACTTGGTCGGGCTGGGGAACAAGGCGTCGGCCGTCTTGGCCGTGCCGTAATGCCCGACCGTCGACTTCACGATGTCGGCCAGCGCCAGCACCGTGGACACCTGCCCGATCGCGCTGTCGGCGTTGTCGACGGTGGACACCGTTGCCTTGTCGCCGTTCGGGCCGCGCACCGCGGCGACGATACCGGCCTTGGTGGCCGATCCGCTGTCGCCGGCGACCACGATGTGCCCGCCCGCGTGCTGCAGCGCGTTGACCAGCGCGAGCTCCGCGGACGCGGCGTAGTTGGCCGAGGTCAGCGGGCCACTGCCCACCACGACGACGGTGGTCGACGGCGCGACGGTCTTGCCCGCGTCGGAGACCATGTGCAGTTCGGAGAATCCGCTCAACACCTGACTGACGTCAGTGGCATTACCTTTGCCCAACAGGACGAATGCCAGCAAGGCGCCGCCGAGCTGCCCCGCGTCGCTGACCTCGGGCAGGGTGAGCCCCTGCGGATGCACTCCGCTTGTCACCAGCGAGGTGATATCACTGGCGCGACGCGGGTCGATGTACTCGTTGGTCAGTTCAAGTTGTCCGCTGATCTTGCCACCGGCCGCCTCGACCTGCTTGACGATGCCGTCCTCGACGCTGGTGCGCGCGCCGGGCAGGCCGATGAGCAGTACTTGCTGTTTGGCCAGGCTGCCCTGGACGAGTTGTGAGCCGAACGAGGACGCGAACTGACCGGCGTCACTGACCTGCAGTTGCAGGGACTTGACCTGGTTGGCCAGTGTGGTGCGGTCGCTCTTGAGGATGTTGACCTGCTTGCGCAGATCGGTCGTGATAGGCCCGTTGAGGGCAGTCGTGCCGACGACGATGCCCAGGGCCAACGCCAGGAACACCGCGATGATCGAAACGAGGTGGTAACGAAAGGAGATCACGAGAACAAGTCCTGTACCCAGCCGATGAGGTGGTTCCAGCTGTGGTCGAAGTGATGGAGGTAGCTGCGGCCGGCTTCCGAGACTGCCAGCGCGGCGAGGATGGCGACCAGGGTGGCCAATACGAGCAGCAGCAGCGCTGCCGCTGAGATCCTGCTCCGGTAAAGCCGGGCGACGCCCTTCGCGTCCACCAGTTTGCCGCCGACCCGCAACCGGGTGAGGAACGTCGAGGCCATTCCCGAGCGGCCCTTGTCCAGGAATTCGGTCAGGGTGGCGTGGGTGCCGACCGCCACGATCAGCGCGGCGCCGTTCTCGTCGGCCAGAAACATCGCCACGTCCTCGCTGGTGCCCGAGGTGGGAAACGTGACCGCGTCGATACCCAGGTCCTGCACCCGGGCCAGACCGGGCGCACGGCCGTCTGGGTAGGCGTGCACTACGACTTCGGCGCCGGTGGCCAGCGCGGCGTCGGAGACTGCGTCCATGTCGCCGACGATCAGGTGCGGCTTGTGCCCGGCCTCGAGCAGCGCGTCGGCGCCTCCGTCGACGCCGACCAGGACCGGCTTGAACTCTCGGATGTAGTGCTTGAGCGACGTGAGGTCGCTGTCGTAGTCATAACCGCGCACCACGACGAGCACGTGCCGTCCGGTGAAAGTGGTGCGCACCTCGGGCACGCCGACGCCGTTGAGCAGCAGCTCGCGTTCGCGGCTCATGTATTCGGAGGTGTCGACCGCGAAGGCCTCGAGTTGCGCCGACAAACCGGACTTGGCCTCGAACATCAGCGCCGAGACCGTGTCGACGTCCTGCGGCGTGCCAGTAGCCACCGCCTGGTCGCCGATGTAGGCGGTGTCACCGTCGACACGGATCCTGGTGCCCTCCTTGACCGCCGCGAAGATCTCGCCCCCGACGTTGTCGAGCAACGGGATGCCGCTGCCCACGATCAGGTCCGGGCCGAGATTGGGGTAGCGCCCGGAGATGCTGGGCTGAGCGTTGATAACCGCCGACACCTTGGCCGCGACGAGCGCCTGCGCGGTGACCCGATCGAGGTCCACGTGGTCGATGATCGCGATATCGCCGGGGTTCAGGCGCCCGACCAGTCGGTTCGTTCGGCGGTCCAGTCGCGCGACGCCGCTGGCGCCGGGGAGGGCGTCCGCACGGCGGCGCAGGGTTGCCAGCTTCATGAATACCTATGGTGCCACCCGATTGACCGGGCGCCAGACTGCGCCACGCACTCGCGTAGGCCTATTCGGCGGCCTGGCGGGGTGCGGCGCCCGGCGCCAGGGCCGCCCGGTCGGCTGCCGCGCTGGCGAGCAGTTCGCTGGCATGCTCTCGTGCCGTGCTCGAATCGCTACCGGCGAGCATGCGGGCCAGTTCGGTGACGCGGTCGGCGCCCGTGACGATGCGCACGTCACTGGCCGTCACGTTCTGCTGCTCTGCCGATAGGGGCTTGTCGACCACGATCTGCCGGTCGGCGTAGGCCGCGACCTGCGGCAGGTGGGTCACCACGATCACCTGGTGGTCGCGGGCCAGCCGGGCCAGGCGGCGGCCGACCTCGATCGCGGCCCGTCCACCGACGCCGGCATCGACCTCATCGAAGACCATGGTGGGCACCGGATCGGTACCTGCGAGGCAGACTTCGAGGGCGAGCATGACCCGGGACAGCTCGCCGCCGGACGCGCCGCGGCCGATCGGCAGGCCAGGGGCCTGTGCGTGTGGACGCAGCACGAACTCGACCTCGTCCGTGCCGTCCGGCCCGGCGCCGACCTCGCCGCCGTCGATCGGCAAGCTCGGCCCACCGGCCGTCACACCCCGGGGCGTGACCTCGACCGTGAGCCGGGCATTGGGCATCGCCAGCCCGGCCAGCTCGGCACTGACCGCCTCGCCCAACCGCGCGGCCGCGCGCACCCGCTGACCGGTGAGGGCCTGGGCGCGCTGCGTCGTCTCAGCCTGAGCCGTGTCACGGGCCGCCTGCAGCGCGGCCACCGCTTCGTCGGACACGTCCAGGTCGGCCAGCCGCACGCGGGCCCGTTCGACCCAGTCCAGGACCTCGGCGACGCCGGCGTGGGGAGAGTCGGCGTACTTGCGCACCAGAGCCCCGAGCACGGCGCGGCGGGCCTCGATCTGGGCGAGCCGGTCGGGATCGGCGTCCAGGTCCTCGCCGTAGCGCCGTAGGTCGGCCCCGGTGTCGGCGACCAATGCCGACAGCTCACCCAGCCGGGTGGCCAAGGCGTCCAGGTCGGGATCGGCGCCGGCTTGCTGCTCCACTGCCCGGCGGGCGAGCCCGACCAACGAACCGGCATCGCCCACCTCGTTGGCTGGGTCGTCCGGGTCCCCCAGCAGTGCATCGTGGGCCGTACGGGCGGCCAGGCGTAGCCCGTCGGCGTGGGCCAGACGCGAGGCCAGGGCGGCGAGTTCGACGTCCTCGCGGGGTTGTGGCGCGGCGGCGTCGATCTCGGCGATGCCGTGCGCCAGCAGGTCGGCCTCCCTGCGCAGCTCACCGGCTCGGGCGGTCCGGTCGGCCAGTGTCGCGGCCGCTGCGCGCCACTGCCCGAAGTACTTCGTGTACTCCGCGAGGTCGAGCTCGGCGAACCGGTCGAGCGCGGCACGTTGCTGACCGGGACGGCTGAGCCGGAGTTGGTCAGCCTGCCCGTGGACCGCCAGCAGTCGTTCGGCCAGTTCTGCGAGCACCGCGACCGGCACCGCCGCGCCACCGACGTAGGCGCGTGAGCGGCCGGCCGCGCTGACGTCGCGCCGCAGCACCAGCCCGGTCCCGTCGTCGAGATCGCCACCGGCCGTTCGCACCCGCTCGGCGGCGGGTGAGTCGGCGTCGATCTCGAGGCGGCCGTCGACGCTGGCCCGCTCGGCTCCGCTGCGCACCCGTGCGGCGTCGGCGCGACCGCCGAAGAGCAGGATCAGGCCGGTGACGACCATCGTCTTGCCGGCACCGGTCTCCCCGGTGACGACGGTCAGCCCTCGCCCGAGCGGGAGTATGGCGTCATCGATGACGCCCAACCCGCGGATGCGCAGTTCCTCCAGCACGTGAGGCAGGCTAACCGGCCCGCAGACGTCTGCCTCGCGGGGCCTGGCTCGATCGCCGCGGCATCATTCGGCAATCAGATCGTCGGTGACCGCGCCCGATGCTTCTCGCAGGCTGCGGACCGGTAGCTGGAATTTCGTGACGAGCCGATCGGCGAAACTCCACTGCGTGAGGCGGGCGATGCGTACCGGCGCAGCCCCTCGACGGACCCGGACGCGCGCACCCGGTGGAACGGCGAAGGAACGCCGGCCGTCGCAGCTGAGGATGGCCTCGTGCCCCGCGCTGAGCAGGTCGACGTCCACGGTGCAACTCGGCGCGACCACGAGCGGTCGGGCGAACAGCGCGTGGGCGGCGTTGGGCACGACCAGCAGCGCCTCGACGTTGGGCCAGACCATCGGACCGCCGGCCGAGAATGCATACGCCGTCGAGCCGGTGGGTGTCGCGCACAGGACGCCGTCGCACCCGAAGCGCAGCAGCGGTCGCTCATCGACCGCGACCGCGATCTCGAGCATCCGCTCGCGGTTGGTGCGTTCCAGCGAGACCTCGTTCAACGCCCATGCCTGGCCGAGCACCTCGCCGGCGACGGAGATCTCAGCATCGACGGTCATCCGTTCCTCGACGGTGTAGCCGTGTTCGACTATCGAGTCGATCGCGCTGGCCAGGCCGTCGGGTTCGGCCTCGGCCAGAAACCCCACGTGGCCGAGGTTGACGCCGAGCATCGGCACGCCAGCCGGGCGGGCCAGCTCGGCCGCGCGCAGGAAGGTGCCGTCACCACCTAGGACGAGGACGAGCTCGGTTCCTTCGGCGGCGCCGGTCTCGTCGACGATGTTCACCGAGCCGTCACCGCACGCCGTGGCCTCCTTGTCCAACATGCAGACACCGAAGCCCGCGGCCCGCAGTCGAGCGCTGGCCTGCATTGCGAGGGTCATGATTTGGGCACGGGAGGTGTGGGCGACCAGCAGGACTGACCTCACGGTGCCTCCTCCGCTGTCGTGACGATCTCGGTCATCTGTTCGTCGTCGATCAACGCCCGATCGCTGCGGCGCAACCATAAGAAGAATTCCACGTTTCCTGCCGGACCGGGCAGCGGGCTGCGCACGACGCCAGCGGCGCGCCAGCCGAGTTCGGCGGCAGCGTGCGAGACCGCGAGGACGGCCTCGGCTCGCAGCGCCGGGTCGCGGACCACGCCGCCGCTGCCGAGCCGCTCGCGGCCGACCTCGAACTGCGGCTTGACCATCGGCAACAGGTCACCGTCGGGCTTGGTGCAGGCGGCGAGGGCGGGCAACACCAGCCCCAGTGAGATGAATGACAAGTCCGCGACGGTCAGCCCGACGCGGCCGCCGATCTGCTCGGGGGTCAGGGTGCGCACGTTGGTGCGATCGAGAACGAGAACCCGTTCGTCGCTGCGTAGGGCCCACGCGAGCTGGCCGTAGCCGACGTCCACCGCGACCACCTCGGCGGCGCCTGAGCGCAGCAGGACGTCGGTGAACCCGCCGGTCGAGGCACCGGCATCCAGGCAGCGCCGGCCGGAGACGTTGATATCGGGGAACGCCGCCAGCGCGCCGGCCAATTTGTGCCCGCCGCGCGAGGCGTAACCGGGATCGTCGGTGTCCTCGATCACCCGCATGGCTGTGTCGTGGTCGACACCGGATGCGGGCTTGGCCGCCAGGACACCACGCACCTGCACCCGGCCGGCGGTGATCAGCTCGACCGCGTGCTCACGCGAGCGGGCCAAACCACGGCGCACCAGCTCTGCGTCGAGGCGCTGCAGGCGTCTCGGCATTGTGGTTCCCTCGTCCTCGCGCGGCGATTGCCGCAGCGTCAGGGTCCGTCGATCTCGGCGAGCGCGGACTGCAACTCGGCATGCAGGCGCTGATACAACTCGACGTGGTCGACCAACGGCAGGTCACTCACGGAGTCCAGGACTGCGACCCGCTCGGCGATGCGCTGCTCGTTCAGCCGTGGCCCAGCCCCGGCGCTCGCGGCCGGGTCGGGGCTCGACACTGCTTCGGCTGGGTCAGTGCTCGGTACAGCTTCGGCGGCGGGCGCGGCCGGGTCAGCGCTCGGCCCAGCCCCGGCGGACGCGGCCGGGTCAGCGCTCGGCCGGTCACCTGTCGACTGTGCTGCGGCACCTGGGCCGGGCAACGCGGGCGGGCGCCCATCGTTCGAGGACACCGGCTGGCTCCTTCACCTCAGAATTCGCGACTGCTCAGCAGACCGTACCGCGCCATGGGCTGGGGTAACGTCGCATCGGCCCGCGGTGCGGGCACAACCCGCGGTCGCTCATGCATCCGCAGGATTCAACTGGCGACCGGCCGCGGAGGGACTGGCGATGGCAACGGTGCAGGAGTGCGAGCAGGCTTTCCACGGCCTGGCGGCCAAGCTCGCCGGTGCCCACCCGGATGCCCGCCGCAAGGCATCCTTCGACCGATCGTTGACCTGCACGCTGCGCGATCTCAACGTGATCTTCGCTGGCCGACTGCGTGACGGTGAGCTGATCAACATCAGGCAGGTGGACAAGTCCGACGGCCAGGTGAAGATGACAATGAGCAGTGACGACCTGCTCAAACTCGTGGCCGGGGACCTGCACATGGGATCGGCATGGGCATCTGGGCGGGTCAAGATCGACGCCAGCGTGTTCGACCTGCTCAAGCTCCGTTCGATCTTCTGATCCCACGACTGCGGGTGGCGCGACGCTGGTCACCGCAGACCCGGACCGGTGCCTATATCCTCATTCGCCGAGATCGAGACTGCGCACCGCCGCAACGGCCCGTTCGTCGGCACCGCGAACCCGCCGGGCGCCTGCCCCTTCACCCTCGGCGCCGTCGGCCAAGTTCCACGCCAGCGCACACAGGGCCCGAAGCGGATCGAGATCGTCACTCGACGCGAGCAGACCGGTGTCGGCAGTGTGGGCAAGCCGCAGCCCATCGTGACCATCACGCCGCGCTGTCCAGTCCCCGCACCGGGCCACGCCTACGGCCACCGTGGGCGCGTGGTGGGTCGCCAGCAATCCCCCAGCCCCCGGTGCAATATAGGTCGGCCTAGCGTTCGGTGCCGCCGCGAGCAGGTCCCCAGCGGACGTCACACCGGTGAACACCAGCAGGCTCGGACACCCTGCCGCGTTGGCCCCCTCGACGTCGGTGTCGAGGCGATCACCCACGACGATCGGCCGCTGCGCGCGCGAGCGTTGCACGGATTCCAGGTGCATCGCCGGGTTGGGTTTGCCGGTCACGACCGGTTCGGCGCGGGTCGCGTGCCGCAGCGCTGCGACCAGCGACCCGTTGCCCGGCAGCGGGCCACGCGCCGACGGGACTGTCGGATCGACATTGGTCGCTACCCACAGCAACCCGCGCATGATCGCCACCGCGCCTTCGGCCAACTGCCGCCAGTCCAGTTCGGGCGAGTATCCCTGAACGACAGCCTGCGGGTCGTCTTGTGCGCTGGACACCGGTACCAGCCCTCGCTCGATCAACGCTTCGTGCAATCCGGTGGTGCCGACGACGAGGACCTTGGCGCCTGGGCTCAAGCGGTCAGCGAGGTAGTGCGCTGCGGCCTGCGCAGAGTTGATGACGTCACCTGGTTCGGCCGCGATGCCGAGGGCGGACAGGTGTTGCGCCACCACGGCTGGCGGGCGGGCCGCGTTGTTCGTGACAAAGGCCAGCCGCATGCCGAGTGCGCGCACTGCGGCTAGGGCTTCTGGGATGCCCGGAACTGCGTGCTGGCCGACGTAGACCACGCCGTCGAGGTCGAGCAACGCAACGTCGTAGATCTTGGCGAGCGGCTCCGCTGTTTCCTGCAGGGGCCTCGCCTCGGTCATCACGCGTCGCATGATCGCACGCTCGGCCTGGTGCGTACGATCGCCTCCCATGACCAATGCATTGACCGATGGCCTTGCGCTGCATCCATTTCGAGCGCTGCGGCCCGCAGTCGACTCGGCCCGGCTCAGCCGAATGCTGTGCCCTCCCTATGACGTCATCGATGCCGCCGAGCGAGCCCGCCTGCTGGCCGGCGATCCCGACAACGCGGTCGGTCTGATCCTTCCCGAGGCGCGAGACGGCGGCGACGCCTACCTGCAGGCCGCGCAGCGCCTGGACCAGGCGGTCTCCGACGGCCTGCTGACCGTCGACGCGCAACCCGCGTTGTATGTCTATGAGATGCAGGAACCTGGCGCGACAACGACCCGTGGGTTGCTCGGCGCGGTGACGCTGCGGGATCCGGCCGACGGCGTGATCCTGCCGCACGAGAACACCATGGCCGGCCCGGTCGCGGACCGGTTGGCGCTGATGGCTGCCACTGAAGCCAACCTTGAACCGATCTATCTCGTCTACGACGGCGGTGGCGCAGCATCGCAGGTAGTGGGCTCGGTCGATTCGCAGCCCACGGTGGCCGAGGCGAGCACGCCGGACGGGATCAGGCACCGGCTGTGGGCGCTGACGGATCCGCACATACACCGCGACGTGGCGACGGACCTGGCGACGCGACGGGCGCTCATCGCGGATGGCCACCACCGCTACGCGACCTACCGCGAACTTGCCCAGCGTTACAACGCCGAGCAGGGTCCTGGCCCGTGGGATCGCGGTCTCACGCTGCTGGTCGACTCGTCGAGTTATGGACCTCACGTTCACGCGATCCACCGGGTGCTCGACGGGGTGACACTGGAGTCGGTGCTCGCCAAGTGCGGCGCCGTGGGCCGGGTGGTCGGCGTCGCGAGCGTCGAAGCCGGCATGCAACTGGCACGGGGCGTGCTCGGATTCGCCGCAGTACTGACCGACGGCGACCAGGTGGCGGTGCTGACCGACCCGGCGGGCAACCTCGCGGCCGCCGCCAGCCGGCCCGACGAGCCTGCCTCACTCGGGCAGCTCGACGTGGCGGTATTGCACCGCGGCGTGGTCGAGGAGACCTTGGGGCTGGCCGACACAGTGGACGTGGTGGGGTATGCGCACAGCATCGAGCAGGCGGTCTCGATGGCCCGACACAGCAATGGCACTGCTGTGCTGCTTCGGCCGACTCCCGTCGCCGCAGTTGCCGCGGTCGCGGCGGCGGGGGCACGCATGCCGCGCAAGTCGACGCTGTTCACGCCTAAGCCTGCGTCGGGGCTGGTCATGCGTCGCTTTGCCGACGAGCGCTGAGCCGCGCCGAACTCACCTCGACCTCGAACCGGCTCGCCGGTCCGGCCGGTGTGCGCCAGAACCTGCGGTGCAGACTCCCAGTGACCTCGAACTGATCGCCCGGGACGCCCCGCTCGATCGACTTGCGCACGCGGAGCTTGGTGGTGCAGCAGGCGATGCTGTCAACCTTGGCCCGCGACCCGGCCGGGCGGGGAATGGTCAGCCGAAACGAACACACTTCGTCGCCGCTGGGCAGCTGGCGGAGCACTGCTGGGGCAGCGAGCCTGCCGCGCAGGAACACCTGATTATCGTCTCTCGGGGCCGCACCGTCGTTGTCCATGCGCGAATCCTGCGGCCAGAGAGGGCCGGCCGAAAGGGGCTGAGCAGCACTGTGGACGGGCGGCGGGGCTGTGGAAAACCCGACCGCGAATTGTCGCCTGGCGGTACTAGAGGAGCGCCGCCGCTCGCTCGGCCGCATCCATCTCGCCGTCGACGTCCAACGCCGCGGACGCGGCGAACCACTTCGCAGCCTCCGGCAGCCGGTCAGCGGCCTGTAACGCGTCGGCATAGGCGTACCAGAGGCGGGCCGAGCCCGGCCGGGCGCGATTGGCGTCCAAGCCGCCCCGGGCCAGCACCGCAAGTGCCGCATCGAGCTGACCCATGTCGCGACGGGCGCCGGCCACCACGATCAGAAGTTCCACGAACGTCTCCGGGTCGAGCTTGCCGACGCCGGGGTCGTTCAACATCCGCAGAGCCTGATTCGGGCGGCCCAATGCACGCTCGCAGTCGGCCAGCAGCGGCAGTGTGCGCGGGTCTCCGGTGATCCGGCGGGCGGTGCGCAGTTCGGTCAGCGCTTCGGCCCACTCTTCGGCGTGGTAGGCCGCGACGCCGACCGCCTCGCGGACAGCGCCGACGCGGGCGCCGCGATTGCGGGCGGCGCGCGCGTGTTCGAGTGCGCGCTGCGGGTTGGCGTCAACGAATTGCCCGGCAGCCACCAGGTGAGCGGCGACGATGTCGGCGTTGATCTTGCTCAGCGACCGCAGTTCGGCGCGCACTCCACGCTCGAGCAGGGAGGTATCGATGTTGTCAGGCAGCGGCGGCTCCGGAGTGCGTGGCGCCGCCAGCTCCTCGGTGCGCGGCCGCGCCGACGCCCGGCGCGGGGCTGCGGGGTCGTTGCGCGAGCGGCGCGGACCGTCTGCCCGCGGACTCGCGCGCCGATCCGGTGCACCGGTCGACCGGCGGTGCCCGCCGTCACGGACCGGTCCAGCCGAGGCCCGTTCGCTGGAGCCCGTACGGCCACGAGCGGAATCTGCACTGCGCGTGCCGCTCGCGGCACGGCCCCGCACAGCACCGTCTCGCGGAGCCGCACTTCGGGAGGAAGCGCGGTCGGAACCGGACGAACGCGCCGCAGCGCCACGGGTACTGCGATCAGCCCGCGGGCCACCGCCACCGCCGCTGGCACTGTTGCGAGCAGCCGACGACGAACGCGGCGCAGCGCCACCGGTACTGCCGCGATCAGCCGATCCAGCCCGCGGGCCACCGCCGCTGGCACTCTTGCGAGCACCCGACGACGAACGCGGCGCAGCGCCACCGGCACTGCCGCGATCAGCCGATCCAGCCCGCGGGGCGCCGGCACCGCCGCCGGCCCGATCACGGGATGCACCCCGAGGGCTGGCTCCGCGGCCGCGGTTGCCACCTGCTGATTGCGCCATGACGTTCCATCCCGAGCTAGAAACAGAGCCCCTGATCGGATCCGATAGGACCCCAAGGAATCCAAATGAGACAAGGGCCGTTCGGCGAACCGAACGACCCTTGTCTAACATTGTGTCCGGCGACGTCCTACTCTCCCACGCAGTGGCCCGCGCAGTACCATCGGCGCTGAGAGGCTTAGCTTCCGGGTTCGGGATGGGACCGGGCGTTTCCCTCTCGCTATGGTCGCCGAAACTCT
>JALYVG010000090.1 GCA_030853345.1 Actinomycetota bacterium
CGGCGCCGTCGTCAAGTCGTTGTCGTCGGTGATCACCCAGTTGCGCGATGCGCGCTACAGCGACTCCGAGATCGTTGATTGGCTGTTCCGTGCCGATGATTCACTGCCCGGGACCCCGATCCAGGCGCTACGCGAGAATCGCGGCTCCGAGGTCAAGCGCCGCGCGCAGGTCGCCGGCTACTGACTCGCTGGTCAGGTGTGTCGTTCGGTGGCGGCGGTCACCAGCGAATCCAACGCCACCCTGGCGTCGTCGCTGATCGCGTCTGTCCGCAGGGCCTTGCGCGCCTGCTCGGCGCGCACTGCGATCCGCTGCTCCACCTGGTCGAGTGCGCGGGTCGACACGATCACCTCGCGCAGCAGGTCGAGCCGATCCTCGCTCAGCGAACGGTCCCCGAGGCAGCCGCGCAGAAGTCGAGCCTGTTCCTCGCTGGCCCGGCTCATGGCCAGGGCGACGAGCAGCGTCCGTTTGCCCTCGAGCAGGTCGTCGCCGGCGGGCTTTCCCGTACGGCTCGGGTCACCGAATACGCCGAGGACGTCATCACGCAACTGGAACGCCTCGCCCAGCGGCAGGCCATAGTCACTGAGCACGGCGAACACCTCGGGCGAGGCACCGGCCGCAGCCGCACCGAGGTGCAGCGGCCCTTCAACCGTGTACTTGCTGGTCTTGTACTTGGCCACCCGTAGCGCGTCCTCTGCGGAGAAATCCCCGCGGGCCTGCACCAGGATGTCGAGGTACTGGCCGGCCATCACCAGTTCGCGCATCTCGTCCCACACCAAACGGGTCCGCGGCAGGTCGGCCGCAGTCAAGCCCGCGGCGCTGAACATCGCATCGGCCCACGAGAGCAGCAGGTCCCCGAGCAGGATGGCGGCGGAGGCGCCGAACACGTCCGGGTCACCCGTCCACCCCGAGTCGCGGTGCATGGTGGCGAAGGCCGCATGCGCGGCCGGGTGTCCCCGTCGCGTCTGCGAGGCGTCCATCACGTCGTCGTGAACGAGTGCGCAGGCGTGCAGCAGTTCCAGGCTGGCCGCCGCGGTGACCAGCGCCCGGTCGTCGGCCGAGGAGGTTTGTACCGCGCGCCAGCCCCAGTACGCGAAGCCCGGGCGCAGTCGTTTACCGCCGTCGAGGACGAACGCGCGAGCCGCGTGGGCCACCGGGGCCAGATCCGCACCGACCTCGGTGAGCGCCGCGGTGCGTACCGCGAGGAACTCGGCCAGGGCCGAATCGACACGCGCGATCAACGCGTCGATGGGCCCCGTCACTGGCCGGACACTACGCTCGGGGTCATGGCGCGAACGGTTCGGGACTGTTTGGCATCGGGTCGACCGACGATCTCATTCGAGTTCATGCCGCCGAAGACACCGGAGGACGAACGCCGCATCTGGAAGGCGATCCGCGAACTCGAGCCATTACAGCCGTCGTTCGTCTCCGTCACCTACGGCGCCGGTGGGTCGACGCGCGACAACACCATCAAGGTCACCGAGCAGATTGCGCACGACACGACGCTGCTCCCCGTCGCTCACCTGACGGCGGTGAACCACTCGATCGCCGAGTTGCGCGCCATCATCGGACGCCTGGCCGACGCCGGGATCGTCAACATGCTGGCGCTGCGCGGTGACCCGCCCGGTGACGTGACCGGCGAGTGGCAGCGCCACCCCGAGGGCGTCGCCTATGCCTCGGACCTGGTGACGTTGTTGGCTGCGCACGGTGACTTCTGCATCGGAGTCGCCGCGTTTCCGTACAAGCATCCGCGTTCGCCGTCCATCGAGTCCGACACCGCCATGCTGGTGGCCAAGTTGCGGGCCGGCGCCGACTACGCCATTACCCAGATGTTCTTCGACGGCGAGGACTACCTGCGCCTGCGCGACCGGGTCGTGGCCGCCGGCTGCGACGTGCCGATCATCCCGGGCCTGATGGCCGTGACGACGATCGGCACCATCGAACGCTCCGAGCAGCTGTCCGGGGCGCCGTTCCCGCCCGCCCTGGCCACGCGATTCGAGGCGGTGGCCGACGACCCCAAGGCGGTGCGCGCGCTCGGTATCGCCGAAGCGACGGCATTGGCCCAGCGGCTGCTCGACGAAGGCGCGCCGGGCCTGCATTTCATCACGATGAACTACTCCAAGGCCACCCGTGAGGTCATGTCGCAGGTATCGATGCCGGCCGGCGTCTGACCCTCAGTCGCTTTCGGAGGAGTGGTCTCGCAGAGGTAATCGCGCGCCCAGCACGGCGAAGGGGCGCGCGTCGCCCGGGAACAGGTAGTGCCGGGCCAGGTCGATGAAGCCGAACCGGCGGTAGAGCGCGAACGCCCGGGTGTCGGCATCCGGGGTGGAGAGCAGCATGGCCTGGTGGCTGATCCCGCTAGCGAGCGAGGTGAGCAGGCGCCGGCCGATGCCGCGCCCCTGGTGTTCGGGCAGCACGTGCAGTTCGGACAGCTCGAAGGCGTCGCTCAACCACTCCGTGGCCGCGTCGGGGTTCATAGCCTTGCTCACCAGGTCGTGCCACCACTGACCGGGTTTGGTGGTGTAGCCGTAGCCGAAGCCCACCAGCACGCCGTCGTCGTCGAGCGCGGCGCGACACTCGAACCTGTCGTTCTTGGTGTGCCGCCGCGCCGTGACCGCGCGCTGGCTGCCGGTGTGATCGGGGTATCGCATGGCCAGCACGTAGATCCCCATCGCCTCGTCCACGCGCGCGGCAAACTGTCCGCCGGTCCACGACTGGATGTGCGGATCGCGGATGTCCGGCTGCTGCGCCGATCGCATGTGTCGATGGTGCCCTACCGGGCGGCCGCCGTGTTGCGCGAGGTCGATGCGCGCTCGGTCAGCCTCATCCGGGCAGATCAACACACGCGGCGATGATCACCTTCTCGCCGTCGAATCTGGCACGCTCACCCGAGGAGGTGTCTCAGATGACTCAGGCTTGGGATCGCGCTGCCGCAGGAGTGGTGCGCCTGCCCTCGGGCCGGCTGATTCGCGGCCGCGCGCTGGCGCGGCCGTTACCGAGCGGTCCGCTGCCGCACTTCGGGCTGTACCTGCTGGGCCATCGCCCCGTCCCGGTCACCTGGGACTCGCGCTGGGTGGACTGGCCGGATTTTCGGTTGCCGCGCGAGCGCGACGATGCCGCTGAGGCGTTTCGCTCGGCCTGGTTGCGGGCGGCGGGCGAGCGGGTGGAGGTTGCCTGCGCCGGCGGCCGCGGACGCACGGGCACGGCCCTGGCCTGCATTGCCATCCTCGACGGAGTGCCGGCTGAGTCAGCCGTGGACCTCGTCCGGACGCACTACGCCGCGGGGGCGGTGGAGACCCCTGGGCAGCGCCGTTACGTGCGACGGTTCGTTTAGCCCACCTCGGCCGGGGAGCCATCGGTGAGACGCAGCAGTTCGGCGTAGGTGGTGGGGAAGATCGCATGCGGGATGCCGCCGGCTGCCCACACCTGGGGGTAGCCGGCCAACGCGATGTCGATCAGCGTGGGCAACCGGCTTGGATGGCCGACCGGGGCTACCCCGCCGATGCGCTGCCCGGTGCTTGCGTAGACGAACTCGGCTGTGGCCCGCGACAGTTTCGCCGTGCCGACCAGGGCGGCGACCTTGGCGGTGTCGACCCGGTGCGCGCCGCTGGTGAGCACGAGTAGCGGCGCGGACTCGGCCGTGGCGAAGACCAGGGAATTGGCGATGGCGCCGACGTCCACGCCGAGGAGTTCAGCAGCCGCGGCGGCGGTCGGTGCGGCAGCGGGCAGGATCTGGACCCGTCCGGCGACACCCGCCGCGGCCAGGACGGCGTCGACCGCCAGGCAGTTAGGGTGCATCCGCCGAAGGCTACCGACTGGCTCAGTGCAGCCCGCACTCGTTTTTCGCGGTCCCCGCCCAGCGCCCAGCCCGGGCGTCCTCACCGGGCTTGATACGCCGGGTGCAGGGGGCGCAGCCCACCGAGCCGTAGCCGTCGAACAACAGGGGATTGACGAGCACGCCGTTGTCGGCGATGTAGGAGTCGACGTCGTCCTGTGTCCACGCCGCGATCGGGTTCAGCTTCACCATCGCGCGCCGTGCGTCCCACTCGACGACCTTCGCCGCGGCGCGCGACCCGGCTTCGTCCCGTCGCAGTCCGGACGCCCATGCCACATAGGAGGACAGCCCGGCGCGCATCGGCATGACCTTGCGCAGTGCGCAGCACTGGTCGGGGTTGCGTTCATAGAGCCGCGGGCCGAAGCTCTCGTCCTGCTCGGCCACGGTTCGCTTGGGGGTGAGGGTGCGCAGGGTGACGGGCATGGTGGCCGCTACGGCGTCCCTCGTGCCGATCGTCTCGGCGAAGTGGTAGCCGGTGTCGAGGAAGAGCACATCGACGCCGGGGCGCACGCGGGAGGCGAGGTGCGCGACCACGGCGTCGGCCATCGAGGAGGTCACGCACCAGCCGGAGTCGAAATGCTCGTTGGCCCAGGTGAGGACGTCCAGTGCCGACGCACCGGCAAGGTCGTCGCCCGCGCGTTCGGCGAGTGACCGCAGTTCTTCGCGTGCAGCTACAGCAACCATGCTTCCTCCGCTCGGCTTACATAAGCCGCGAACGCCTCGCCTTCTTCCCTCCGCTGAAGGAATCCGCGCAAAACCCGCTCCGCGTACTCCGGTGCCTCGTCGGCGCTGACCCGTAGACCCTTGAACTTGAGGCCGAACGCGGCGTCAGTGCCCATCTGCCCGCCGAGGTGCACCTGGAAGGACTCGATGTCGCCGTCGACGCCCTTCTGCACCATGCCCTTGAAGCCGATGTCGGCGACCTGGAAACGGGCACACGAGTTCGGACAGCCGTTGACATTGATCGTGATCGGAGTGTCGAAGTCGGGCAACCGCTTCTCCATCTCCAGCCGGATCGTCTCGGCGCGGCCCTTCGTCTCGACGAGCGCGAGCTTGCAGAACTCGATGCCGGTGCAGGCGATCGTGCCGCGGTGGAAGGCCGACGGGCGCACGGTCAGCCCGATCAGGGCCAGGTCGTCGATGAGTGTCTCGCCGGCCGACTCGGCGACGTCGAGGACGACGACACCCTGCTGGGCGGTGAGGGCAACTCGGCCCTTGCCGTGCTGCTCGGCCAGGTCGGCGAGGGTGTGCAGTGCGGTGCCCGACGTGCGGCCGGACTTGGTCGTGGCGCCGACGGCAAACAGGCCGTTGCGCTGCGGGGCCACGCCGGTGTGGTCACGGTGTGCGGGGGAGGCAGCCGGCGGCGGCCCGTCAGGCAGTGCGCGACCGAGGTATTCCTTCTCGAGGACTTCGCGGTACTTGGCCGGGCCCCAGTCGGCCATCAGGAACTTCAGCCGCGCCTTGTTGCGCTGGCGGCGATAGCCGTAGTCGCGGAAGACCGAGGTGACACCGGCCCAGACCTCGGTCACCTCGTCCGGGCGCACGAAAGCGCCCAGGCGTTGAGCGAACATCGGGTTGGTCGACAGGCCACCCCCCACCCACAGGTCGTAGCCGGCGGTGCCGTCCGCTCCGATGACACCCACGAAGGACACGTCGTTGATCTCGTGGTTCGTGCAGTGGTTGGCGCACCCGGAGATCGACGTCTTGAACTTGCGCGGCAGGTTTGAGAACGCCGGATCGCCGATGTGGCGCTCGACGGTCTCGCGCAGCGCGCTGCGCGCGTCCAGAATCGAGTTCGCCGCAACGCCTTCCAGCGGGCAGCCGAGCATGACACGCGGGGTGTCGCCGCAGGCCTCGGTCGTGGACAGGCCGACCGCCTCGAGCTTGTCCCAGATCGCCGGGACGTCCTCGACGCGGATCCAATGCAGCTGGATGTTCTGCCGGTCGGTGATGTCGGCGATGTCTCTGCCGTAGCTGCTCGATATGTCGGCGGCGGCTCGCAGCTGTTCGCTGGTGAGCGCGCCGCCGTCGATGCGGATGCGGAGCATGAAGAACTCGTCCTCGAGCTCTTCGGGTTCCAACGTCGCGGTCTGGCCGCCCGGGATGCCCTGCCGGCGTTGGGTGTACAGACCGAACCAGCGGAACCGGTTACGCAGGTCGACCGGGTCGATGCCCTCGAAGCCGGTGTGCTGGTAGACGTCGATGATGCGCTGGCGCACCGCCAGGCCGTCGCTGTCGCGCTTGGCCCGCTCGTTCGGGTTGAGCGGCTCGTGATATCCGAGGGCCCATTGACCCTGTCCTCTGCGCGCAGGCATGGCGCGAATCCTTCCGGCGTCGATACGGGGGCGTCGAACCCGAGGCCGCAGGCGCGGCGCGGGTCAGTCCGACAGTCGACACGCGGCGGCGGTGACGCGCTGCAAGTCGACATGGCGACGCGCGGTGAGCGCGATCAGGGCCCGTCGTTGCATGTGTTCCAGCGTCCCATGAGTCCGGCCCGGATGCGAACTTCTCGGTTGAGGTCACTCCCGCCCGGCCCGCCGAGTGGACACCTGGCCGCCGAATGGTCACTTGCACGTGACCACTCGAAGCGCACGTGACCACTCGGCGGCCCGACCGGGAGAATGGCGTGGTGACCGGCTTTCCGCTGCTGCTCGACCTGACTGCACGACGGGTGCTCGTGGTTGGCGGCGGAGCGGTGGCCACGCGGCGGGTGCGGGCGCTGCACGAGGCGGGCGCGGAGGTGCTCGTCGTCGCGCCGGGCATCTCGGCCGAGCTGGACGCACTCGACGTCGCCTGTGAGCGCAGGGCGTTCACTGACGCCGACCTCGACGGTGTGTGGCTGGCGATCGCGTGCACTGACGACCCGGCGGTGAATGCCGCCGTCGCCACGGGGGCCGCGGATCGGCGGATCTTCTGCGTGCGCGCCGACGCTGCGACGGGCGGAACCGCCCGGGTCCCGGCCGTGCTGCGCCGCGACGGGTTGATCGTCGCGGTGAACGGCGGCGATGACCCCGGGCGAGCCACGGTGTTGCGCGATGCGATCTCCGTGGCGCTGGACCTGGGCGAGTTGCCGGTGCGGCCGGCCAGGTCGGCGGTGCCCGCAGGTTCGGTGGCCCTCGTCGGGGGCGGCCCCGGTGATCCTGAGCTGATCACCGTGCGGGGGCGGCGCCTGGTGGCCTCGGCCGACGTCGTTGTCGTCGACCGGCTTGCGCCACGTGCGCTGCTGGCTGACCTGCCCGAGTCCGTCGAGGTGATCGACTGCGGCAAGTCCGCTCACCGGCAGAATTTGAGTCAAGCCGAGATCAACGCGGTGCTCATCGATCGGGCACGCGCCGGCAAACGAGTGGTGCGGCTGAAGGGCGGCGACCCGTTCGTCTTCGGCCGCGGGGGAGAGGAATACCGCAGCTGTGTGGCGGCAGGGGTATCGGTGACGGTCGTGCCGGGTATCAGCTCGGCGCTGGCCGGCCCGGCCGCCGCCGGCATCCCGCTCACCCACCGGGGGGTATCGGCCGACTTCACCGTCGTGTCGGGACACCTCGATCCGGGACGACCGGCCGAGTCGGGGATCGACTGGCCCGGGCTGGCCGCCGGCGCGGGCACACTCGTGCTGCTGATGGCAATGGATCGCCTCGACCTGATCGCCCATGAACTCATCGCACATGGACGCCCGGCGAGCACGCCATCGGCCGTGGTGCACCGGGCGACGCTCGAGGGCCAGCAGGTGCTGCGTGCCCCGTTGGGGGAGTTGGCCGCGGCAGTGCACCGAGCCGGTATCGGCGCCCCGGCGGTGATCGTCATCGGCGACGTGGTCGACGTTCTCCACGATCCGGTTCGGGCTTGAGGCGCGGTTATCGAACAGTTGCGCGACGACGGGCGCGAGCGTATGCTTCGAACAGACGTTCGATGAGGAAGGAAACCCGATGCCTGGACGACCTGCACCGCACGCCCCTCGCCCCGGACTATCTGGCTCCGCCCGCGGCCTGCTGGCACAAGCGCGGTCGGTCCTGGCCGAGGCAGCCGATGCCGACACGGCGGCGGAGCGGTTCCGCCTCGCGCACCTGGCGGCCCTGCGCACCGCAGCGGTGGTCTTCGCCGAGCGCGGCCGGCCGGCCTCGGCGCGGCGGCGCCTGGTGAGCGCCTGGGTCCTCGTCGAGACCGTCGCCCCTGAGTTCAGCGAATGGGCCGGCTACTTCGCCGCGGGGGCTGGTGCCCGTGCGGCGGTGGAAGCCGGCGCGGTGAGCGCAGTGAGCACGCGCGACGCCGACGACCAACTGCGCGCGGCCAGTGAGTTCCTGGTGCTCGTCGAGGACTCCCTCGGGCTGCTCGCGGTGTCCCTCGCCAGCTGACCTGCTCAGACCAAGCCGCAGGCACTTGCTCGGCGGGGACCTCGGGCGCCACGATGCGCGGCCGCAACGGGCGGTGTCGCCGACACGGCGGCGTCAGGTCATCGCGTCGAGGGAGCACTAGGGTTCAAGGCGTGCAGAAGGAGACCCGCGCCGACCGGACCACCACCGGTCGGCAGCGTCTCCTCTGGCAGCTGCTCGCGGACGCCGTGGCTTCGGTCACGCCGGCCGACCGAGCCGCCTCGGTGCTCGACTGCGGAGGAGGCAGCGGCAGCTTCGCGGTGCCGCTCGCCCAGGCCGGTTCGCTGGTCACGGTGGTCGACGTCAGCGTCGACGCATTGTCCACCCTGCGTCGCCGTGCCGACGAAGCCGGTGTGGCAGACCGCGTCGTGCCCCTGCAGAGCGATGTCGAGTTACTCGCCGGCACCGTGCCCGCCGGATCGTTCGACCTCGTCCTGGCACACGGCATCCTCGAGGCCGTCGACCAGGTCGCGCCGGCGTTCGACGCGATCGCGGCGACAGTGCGCCCAGGGGGTCTGCTCAGCGTGCTGGTGAGCAACCCGGTCGCCGGCGTGCTCGCCCGGGCGTTGGCCGGAGACGTCGCCGCCGCCCTGCGCGAACTGCGGGCACTGGATGCAGATTTCGCCCGTCCCGGCCCCGCGGCCGTCCAGACGCTGTGCCGAACGGCGGGGCTGCTGGTCGAACAGGTTCACGGCATCGGGGTGTTCGCGGAGTTCGTCGCCGGATCAGCCCTCGACGCGCCCGGCGCCCTCGAGGCGCTGGCCGACCTGGAAACCGAAAGCGCCACTCGTACCCCGTTCAGTGACATCGCCAGCCGGGTGCACATCCTCGCCAGGCGACCGTAGGGGTCGAGATGGGCCGCAGCGCAGACATCCCTCGCTCGGGTGCCGAGTTCGACGGTGACGACGCGGGCTGCCACCTGCTGCACGTCGACATGGACGCGTTCTACGCCAGCGTTGAGATCCGGCGCCGCCCGGAACTGCGCGACAAGCCCGTCGTCGTCGGCGGCAGCCTGCGCGGAGTGGTCGCCGCCGCCTCCTACGAAGCGCGCCGCTACGGCATCCGCAGCGCGATGCCCATGAGCCAGGCGGCGCGGATGTGCCCCCGGCTGATCGTGCTGCCGCTGGACCGCGAGGCCTACGCCACCGCCTCCGCTGCGGTGATGGCGATCCTGCGCGACGTGACGCCGCTCGTCGAACCGCTCTCGCTCGACGAGGCGTTCCTCGACGTCGAGAGCGCGGTGCGCCTGCACGGCCGCCCGGCCGCCATCGCCGCAGGCATCCGCGCCCGGGTGAGCGACGAGCTAGCGCTCACCTGCTCGGTGGGCGTCGCCCCCACCAAGTTCGTCGCGAAGCTCGCCTCGGCGCGGTGCAAACCCGACGGCATGCTGGTCATCCCGGCTGCAGAGGTGCTGAACTTCCTCCATCCGCTGCCCGTCACCGTGCTGTGGGGCGTCGGGGCGCGCACTGCCGAACCGCTGCACCGTCTCGGCATCCGGACCGTGGCCGACCTGGCCGACACCCCGCTGGACACGCTGCGTCGTGCCCTCGGGGCCGCCGGTGCCGACCATCTGCGCGCGCTGGCCCACGGCCTCGATCCGCGTACGGTCCAGCCGGGCGAGGTGGAGAAGTCGATCAGCTCTGACCACACGAACCCCGTCGATCTCACCACCGAGGCAGAGGTGCGGCGCGAGCTGCTGCGCCTGGCCGAGGACGTCGGACGGCGGGTCCGCGAGCGCGGCTGGGTGGCCCGCACGATCGGGATCAAGATCCGCTTCGCTGACTTCCGCACGGTCACCCGGGTCCGCACGCTGCCCGGCTGGACAGACTCGACGTCGACGATCTACCAGACGGCTACCGAGCTCTATGCCGGTCTCGGCCTGGACCAGCCGCGGATCCGGCTGGCTGGTGTGAAGTGTGAGAACTTCCGCGTCACCGGCGAGGCACCCGAACAGCTCACCCTCGACACACTCAGCATGCCCGACCGGGCCGGGCAGCACTCGGGCAGTGAGCGACCCGGGCCCGACCAGGTGATCGACGCGGCGCGGGCCCGGTTCGGCAGCGCGGCCGTTGGCTATGGCACCTTGCTCCCGGCGACGCTCCCGGAGATGCTCCCGACAACGCTCCCGACAACGCTCCCGACAACGGGACAAAACGATCGCCCGGCCGGCGATTGACCCACCCGCACACCCCAACTCCCAATAATGGATGCCGCCGAAACTTTCGATACTGCGGATCGGCTCGTATGCTCGACAGAGGACAGCATGGTCACCTGCCGCACGGCACCTGGGCAGCTGTCTACGATTTCTGCGATCCGTACGAGACGACGCCTCGTCGTCGCGGCCAACTGAAGGAGGGCATGGTGCCGCTCTCCGAGCACGAACAGAGGTTGCTCGACCAGATCGAACAGGCTTTGTACGCCGAGGATCCCAAGTTCGCCTCTGCGGTGCGATCAGCACGTTCCCGGTCGCGCACCCGCCGGTCTGTTGTGCTGTGCATCCTCGGCGTGCTCGTCGGGCTCAGTCTGGTCCTCGTCGGCCTGCTCACCAACATCATTCCGCTCAGCGTCATCGGGTTCGTGCTGGTGGTCGGCGCCTGCGGGTGGGCCGGCCAGTCGCTTCGCGGCCACCCGGGCGGATCGAGCGACGGAATGCCACCGGTGGGCCGCTTGCCGCGACAAGCCGGCCTGCGCACACGTATGGAAGACCGGCTGCGCCGCCGCTTCGACGAGAACTGATCAGAGGGGCCGCCTCGCCGGCGGCACGGGTCAGTGCCGCTTGGGCCACCGGATGTGCAGACGCAGACCTCGCCAGCCCAGCGACGCCGGCAGCAGACGCGCCCAGATCCGAACCGAACGGGTGCGCTCGGAACGCAACTGCGACTCCACCACGCGCAATTCCCCGACGAGCGAGGTCGCCGCGCCAGGCTGGCCGGGGGCATAGCGCGCCAACTCCACCGCTGAGGCCAGAGTGCTCAGCGATCGAGCCGCGGGCGCATCGACCTGGCGGCCGAGCCAGCCCGCGACCTGCCGGGGGCTTCGTGCGGGTGACCAGACGTAGCCCAGGTCGACCGCGGTGTCGGACAACTCGGCCCACAGCGGGTCCGGGTCGCCGCGTACGGCGGCGTGCAGCCGGGCTCTGCGTCGTCGCCAGCGTGCCGCGGCGGGGATCATCAGCAGCAGGGCGAGCACGACCAGCAGGGCGAGCACCCAGACGGCGACCTGGGTGATGCCGGTGAGGCCGGAATGCCCGGCCTTGCGACCGGCCGCCTTCGACGGTGCGACCGACGCTCCGCCCGAGGGCCGGGCCGAGGAGCTGATAGTGGGCACGCCCGCGTCGTTCGAGGAGTTGCTGGTCGGGTGTGGCGCCCAGGGGAGGTTGGCCTGAGCGCCTCCGTTGACGCCGGCCAGCGGGGTGGGGTCGAACGGGATCCAGCCCAGGCCAGAGAAGTACGCCTCGTCCCAGGCGTGCGCGTCGTTGGTGGTGACGGTGAACGAGCCGTTCTTGTCCGGACCGGCGTGGGTGTAGCCCAGGACGACGCGCGCCGGGACGCCGGCCATCCGCAGCATGATGCCCATCGCGGCGGCGTACTGCTGGCAATAGCCGGCCTTGTTAGTCAGGAAGTCGACCAGGTCGCTGCCCGAATCGCCGGCTTTGGTCGTCAGGCTGTAGGTGAAGCCGCTGGCGGCGCTGGTGAAGTAGTCACTGAGCGCGCGTGCCTTCGCGTACGGGCTGGTGCGCTGCCCGACGATCCGCGCAACCAGATCGGACACGAACTTGGGCATCGCGGGCGGAACCTGTAGCGCCGAGCTGACATCGCCGGGGACGTCGTCAGCAGCGGCCTCGAGGTCAGCCGGGCTGGGGGAGGGCTGCGCGATCTGCTCGGTGATGTCCTGGCCGTTGTGCACTTTCGGCCCGAGCAGCAGTTGGTCGTTGCGGCTCCATTCGGCCTCGCCGTCGACGCCTTTGACGTCGGTCGGCCGACCGAACACGGGCGGGTTGTCCGCCAGCCCGAGGATGTGCAGCCGGGCGGTGAAGTTCGTGGTCGTGTTCAGGGTGGGCGCGGGCGGGGTGGTGGCGAACAACGTGGAGCCGACGTTCTCGGTGCCGGCGTGCCGGAACGCCGACCAGCCCCGGTCGCTGTAACTCATCAACACGTTCGCGCGCAGGTAGAACGGCGCCGTGTTCGGCTTGGAGCCCAGCGTGACAGTGAACAGCTTGACGGCCTTGGTGCGCTGCAGGTCGCCTTTGAGCGCGTCGAACGGGTCGAGCGCGACTCCGCTGCTGGCGCCGAAGCCGCCACCCCCGCCACCGCCGCCGCTCTTGCCGTTGTGCAGGGCGTCGGCGATCAGGTTGGCCGGGTGCGACGGCGCCAGGAACGGGAGTAGCACGGCGACGACCAGGGCGATCCCCGCGATCCGCGGTCCGGAGACAGCCAGGCCGGCGGCCGGCCGGGACTCGCCGATCCGGGGGATCAACCGACCCCAACCGCGCACCTCGTCATCGGCGTCGATCGACAGCAGGATCAGGAACCCGATCGCGGCGCCGAGGAAGAGCAGCCACGAGACCGGCTGGCGCGGCACCGCGCCGGACACGGTGTAGACGACGAGGAGGGGGACACCGGCCAGCGCGCCGCGCCGGCCCACCACTGCGATCAGGTCGACCAGGGCGGCGAGCAGGGCGAGCATCGCGGCCAGGACAAACTTGATCCCCAGCGTGGTGTGGACGGGCGCAACCCCGTTGCTGGTGGTGCTGTGCACGGAGGTCATCAACGCGCTGACGTCGTGCCAGGTGGCCCACGTCGGCAGCAGCCCGCCTATCGCGTGCCTGGGGACATAGTGGGCGGTCAGCCAGATGACTACCAGGGCCAGCCCCACCCACGTGTGCAGAACCTTGGGCCGCCGCCATCGGCGCAACAGGGCTGCAGGCCCGACGGCGATCAGCATGGCCACCCAGATCTCGAACAGCCAGCGCACGTCGGTGAACAGTTCACACAGCGGCAGCACACCGAGGGCGCTGGCCAGCAGGGCCCGCATGGTCCGCCGGGTGCCGCTGTGGTTGTCCGGGTCACCCGCCCGGGCCGCGGTCACGGTCTGGGTGCTCACTGCAGGATCCCGGCCGGTCGCTGTGGTTGCGCCGCGGCGCGCGGGGCCGCGCCGCCCTTGCCCGCCCGCAGCAGGTTTTGCCAAGCCGCGGGTGTCGTCTCACCGCGTCGGACCACGACCACACTCCACCCCGCTGCGCGCAGTACCCGGGCCGCGGTCTCGCAGTCGGTGCTGACCCGGGCATCCGGCGCCCCCCCTGTCGGCGGGGTGAGCCAACTCTGCGTGTCGAGCAGCAGGGCGAAGGCCGGGATCGCCGCGCCGCGCGGGTGTGCATCGGCCAGCACGCGCAGGCTGGTCGAGTCGAGCAGGCCGAGCACCGCGACCAGAGCCGAGTCACGCGCCGCCGACCTGGCCAGGCCGGCTACGGAGGACAGGTCGGGAGACTGCGCGGCGCGGACCGTGGCCAGGTGATCGCCGAGGCGCCCGGGGGTGCCCAGATGCGCCCGGTGCGGCGCAGTGAGGTCGTCGATCAGGCCGACGTCCCGGCCGGCGATCATCAGGTGGGTGCCGATGCTGGCTGCCGCGCTGATGGCCCACTCCAGGCTGCTGGTGCCCCGCGGGTCGCCCGGCCCGTCATCGCCCCGGGCCAGCGGGCCCGCCACGTGTGCGCCGACCCGGGTGTCGAGCAGCAGCGTGATCTGGCCCTGCCACGGCCGTTCCTCCTGGCGCACCATCAGCGCCCCGGTGCGGGCGGAGGAGCGCCAATGGATCTTGCGTAGATCGTCGCCGGTGCGGTACTCGCGGGTCGAGGCATCATCAGCGCCGTGCGTGCCGATCGAGTGGCTGCCGGCGTTGTCGCCGATGTCGTAGGAGCGTGGCGGCTCGACCGAGGGCAGTGAGTCGACGATCGGAGTGACCACGAACTCGGTGGTGGCGGTGAAGGACCGCGTCACGTCGATCATGCGGAACGGGTCGGTGAGCCGGATCCGCAGCGGTCCGGCCCGGTAGCGTCCGCGCGGCAGCCCGGGCATCCGGTAGGAGACGGTGCGCGTCTCTTTGCCGCCCAGCCCGGGTACCACGAAGCGAGCCCGGCCGGTGAGCTGCGGAGGCAGTTGGTCCTCGAGCATCAGCGAACCGGTGCGCAAGACCGATCGATTGGTGACGGCCAGGTGGATGGCTACCGCCTCGCCGGCACTGGCCCGGGCCGGATCGGCACTGCGGCGGTTCGCGATGCGCACCCGCGAGCGGAACACCACGAACGCGGCAGCGAGGGGCACAGCCACCGCCAGGACGCCGGCCCGGACGAGGTCGACCTCGCCGAGCAGGATCCCGCACAGGAGGGCGGTTGCGCCCGCCGCGATCAGACAACTCGCGCGTGTGGTGAAGCCGGCTCGAAGCCCTGCCATCGCTCAGCGCATCCCGTGGACGGAGGCGTTCGAATCCGCCGGGATGGGAGTCGACTGCGCCAGCCGGCCCAGGATGTCCTCCGCCGTCCGGCCGCCGATGTGGGCATCGGTCGTGAGTATCAGCCGGTGGGCGAAGACCGGGATGAGCAGGAACTGCAGGTCGTCGGGGATCACGTACTCGCGCCCGTCCAACGCGGCCCATGCCTTCGCCGAACGCAGCAGTTGGAGCGTCGCACGCGGCGATGCGCCCAGCCGGATCTCGGCCGCGCGCCTGGTCGACTCGGCCAGGTCGACCGCATAAGCCTTGATCGACTCCGAGACGTGCACCTGGCGGACGGCCGCGATCAGGGCCCGCACCTCGGTGGCAGTTGACACCGGGCGCAGCGAGTCCAACGGGTCGAGGGACGCGTGCTCGTTGAGCATCGCGATCTCGGAGTTGCGGTCCGGATAGCCCATCGAGATCCGGGCGGTGAACCGGTCGCGCTGGGCTTCGGGCAGCGGGTAGGTGCCCTCCATGTCGATCGGGTTCTGAGTGGCCAGCACCATGAACGGAGATTCGAGGAAGTTCGTCACGCCGTCCACGGTGACCTGGCGCTCCTCCATGCATTCCAGCAACGCCGCCTGCGTCTTGGGGGAGGCGCGGTTGATCTCGTCTCCGACGACGATGTTCGCGAAGACGGGCCCGGGCTTGAACTCGAAGTCGCGCTCCTCGGTGTTGTAGACGCTGACGCCGGTGATGTCGCTGGGCAGCAGGTCCGGGGTGAACTGGATGCGGCGTACCGAGCAGTCGATCGAGCGGGCCAGCGCCTTGGCATACTTCGTCTTGCCCACGCCGGGCACGTCCTCGATGAGCAGGTGCCCCTCGGCGAGCAGGACGGTGAGGCCGAGGCGCACGGCGTTGCGCTTGCCCTCGATCACCTGCTCGATGTTCGCCGCGATGCGCGCGCCGGCCGCGCGTACCGACTCTGTTGCTGCGGGTTTGCCGAGTGCCGGCGCACTATGCGCAGTGGCACTCCGCGGGTCGCGATCCAGGTCATCCACCACAGCGGTCCTCACAGTCGGGTCCCGGCGCCGTTGCACGGGTCGTGTTTCGTCAGCGTCGAGTATTGCCGACCGAACGCGCTGGTGGGTATCGACCCGGTTTCAACGCCGAACGCCCAGCGCATCTGGCACGGCGGTGGGTGACTGCGCGCGACAGGCGGGCCGACGTCGTTGACGGTGGGCCTAAGTGGGGTACGGTGGGGCACGGTGGGGGAGTGTCCCTGACCTGGTCCGGCGTGAGGGGTGGGTGCTGATGTTCCTCGGCACGCACACCCCCCGGCTGGACGACAAGGGCCGGCTCGCCCTGCCGGCGCGTTTCCGGGCCGAACTGGAGGGCGGGTTGGTGATCTGCAAAGGGCAGGACCGATGCCTGTTCGTCTTCGGCGTCGCCGAGTTCGAGCGCTTCACCGATTCGCTGCGCAATGCGCCGGTCACCGACCGCCGGGTGCGCGACTACGGCCGGGTGCTGTTCGCGAGCGCGTCGCACGAGACACCCGATGGCCAGGGCCGCATTACCGTCCCGGTCGCGCTGCGGGTCTACGCGGGGCTGACCAAGGACTGCGCCGTGATCGGGGCGAACACCCGCATCGAGGTGTGGGATGCCGCGGCCTGGCAGGCCTATCTGGACGGCACCGAGCAGGCCTTCGCCGACATCGCCGAGGAGGTGCTGCCGGGCGTGCTCTGAGCGGGCGACGTTCGCTCCGGCCTCCTCCCGTCCAGTTCCTGGCGCACTTCCCCGGTGCCAGGCGGGACGGGCGGGGACCAGGCCGAATGTCGGGCCCACGCTTGCCACCCCATCCACCCGCGATGCCATGACTCCCACGACACCAGCGAGGACAGCGCAGATGGACGCACCGGACCCGCAGCCGGCCACGGCGGCGACGGCCGCCCACGTGCCGGTGTTACTCGACCGGGTCATCGCCGTGCTGGCCCCGGCGTTGGCCGACCGACCGGCGGTCGTCGTCGACGCCACGCTGGGACTGGGTGGACACGCCGAGGCGCTGCTCGCAGCCAACCCACAGCTGACCCTGGTCGGCCTGGATCGCGACCCGGCGGCGTTGGAGCGCAGCGGAGAACGCCTGGCCCGTTTCGCCCCGCGGACGCACCTCGTGCACGCGGTCTATGACGAGATGCCCGACGTGCTGGACCGGCTCGGTCTGCCCGGGGTCGAAGGCATCCTGTTCGACCTCGGTGTCTCGTCCATGCAGCTCGACCTCGCCGAGCGGGGCTTCGCGTACGCCCGGGATGCGCCGCTGGACATGCGGATGGATCCGGTCGGTGGGATCACTGCCGCCGATGTCGTCAATACCTACCCGGTGCCGCAGCTGGCCCGGGTGTTGCGCGAGTACGGCGAGGAGCGCTTCGCACTGCGGGTGGCCCAGGCCATCGACCGGGCCCGCCGGCTGGCACCGCTGAACTCGACCACCGAGCTGGCCGAGCTCGTCCGCAACGCGATCCCGGCCGCGACCCGGCGACACGGCGGCCATCCGGCCAAGCGCACGTTCCAGGCATTGCGGATCGAGGTCAACGGCGAATTGGACTCGCTGCGCAGCGCGATGCCGGCGGCCCTGGCCGCGCTGCGCGTCGGCGGGCGCATCGTGGTGCTGTCCTATCACTCGCTCGAGGACCGAATCGTCAAACAGAGCCTGGCGGAACTGGCCAAGGACACCACGCCGCCGGGGCTGCCGGTGCCGCTGGTCGAGCGGGGGCCGCAGCTGCGGCTCCTGGGCCGTGGCGGCGAGCCCGCCTCCGACGCCGAGATCGACGCCAACCCGCGAGCCGCGTCCGTCCGGATGCGTGCCGCGGAGCGAATCAGGGAGTCGGCGTGACGAGCACCCGTCCGCGGCCGCCGGATCCAGCACTACGTCGCCCCCGCCACCAGCCCACCCACGCGCCGAGGGTGCCGTTCGCACTGCTCGTCGGCGGCCTGATCGTGGGCGGCATGTGCGCCCTGCTCGCGCTGAACACCGCCTCCGCGGCGAACGAACTGGCCCGCCACCAGATCGCCGGCAAGGACTCCGACGTGGCCGGGCGGCTCGAGCAGGTGCGCAACCAGGTTGCCGCCAGCGCTGCCCCCGGTTCGCTGGGCCGGGCGGCCGCCGGGCTGGGCATGGTGCCAGCCGGTGCGCCGGCCTTTCTCAAGATCACCGCAGACGGCAGGGTCGTGCTGCTCGGCAGCCCGGCACCCGCGACCGCCGCACCCCCGCCGGCTGCACCGACGGTGCGAGCGGTGGCACCGACGAAGAAGCCGACACCGACCAAGAAGGCGACACCGACGACGAAGCCGTCCGGGACGAAGACCAAGCCCAAGGCGAAGAGCACCGCGAAGGCCAAGCCGAGTGTGCCAACACCAACCCCCACGCCGACCACCACTATCGGTGGCACTCGATGACCGAGCGGGGCCGAGGACCAGGACCAGAACAACCTGGCCGGGCTCGGCGCGTCTCCTCGCCACCGAACCGGGCTGGTGGCGCGCCACCGCGGCGCTTCGGACCTCCTCCCGAGGCCCGCCGGGGCGC
>JALYVG010000156.1 GCA_030853345.1 Actinomycetota bacterium
GCGCTGCAGATCGTGTCCGCGGTCGGGGTGGAAGGGGTATCTGCCCGCTCCAGGGAGCCTGGTCCTGCACGGGTGCCGGGGACCAGCCGTGGCGAGTCGAGCACGACCAGCACGACAACCGGGCAGATGCCGATGGTGGGGGAGTGCCGGACCTTGACGTCGCCTGGGTCGACGACAACCGCCGCCGGAGTCCGCCGCGAGGACGTGCAGCTGCTCGTCAACTGTCATCTGCACTTCGATCACTGCGGCGGCAACCCGCAACTGCCCGGACGGCCGATCTTCGTTCAGCGTGTCGAGCTCGAGGCAGCCCGTGGTCCCGACTACACGCTTTCGGAGCTCGTCGACGCCCCAGGCCTGCGTTACGAGCAGCTCGACGGGGACGCCGAGGTGCTCCCCGGTGTGCTTGTCGTCCCGACGCCCGGGCACACCGCGGGCACCAGTCGCTCGTCGTGCGCTGCGGGGACGGCACCGTGGTGGTGCTCGCCGGACAGGGCCACGACACTGCGACCGCTTACAGCGCCGACGCGCTAGCCCAACGAGCAGCACAGGAAGGCCATCCCCCGCCGCTCCCGGTCGCGCCAGCCTGGGTCGACCGGCTGCAGCGCTTCGACCCGGCCCGTGTCTTGTTCGCGCACGACCACGCCGTCTGGCAGCCCTGACGGCCACGGCGAGCCTGCGTCCCGCTCACCTTCGGCTACCGGACACTGTTTCCACCGGCGCCTCAGCCGCCACTTGCGCCATGTAGCAGCTGTGAGAACCACGCCACCTACTGCTGAAGGTCACAATGCGACGTCTCGCGACCGCCGTCTCACAACCAAGGTTTAGTTCAGCTGTAGAGAGTGGACAAGTTGCGACCGACGATGCTGGAAAGCATCGGCGGCCGGTCCGCCCGTAGCAAGGCCGCGTCCCTCCTATTCATTAGGGTGCGGCTCCCGTGGAGGGACGTCAAGCGGCCATCGGGGGTGTCGCGTCTGCGTAGCGAAGCTCGTGGACTCGGTGTCGTTCGTTGTTGAGGTGGAACTTCCAGTAGTCATCGAGGTCGTTGTTGGCGCGCACGGCCCGTAGTTTGAGGACGGCTTCGGCTCCGTTGACGGACCAGCGGGCGCCGGTGATGTCCATCCGGTCGGCTACGAGGTGGCGGCACGTCCCTTCGATGACGCCGCTGGCGACGGGCCAGCCGCGGGCGAGTGCCGTCGGGTAGTCCAGGTAGTCCGCCTTGTTGGTCAGGTACTTGGCGCAGGCGTCGGCCTTGATGCGTTTCTGTTTGCTCAACCGTGCCGTGGTGGCTCGGCGTCTGATGCCGGCTGCGACCTTTCGGGCGTTCCCGGCCAGCAGGGCCAGGGCCCGGTCGTGCACCCATGCTTGGGCGGCGGGGTCTCCTTCGGCGAAGAAGCACCACACCGCGCCCCACAGGTACTCCAGCACGTGGATCAGGTCGACCACGACGGCGACGTCGGCTCCTCGGGTCTTGGCTTCTGCTTCGATGCGGTCGATCTGGTGGTTGTTGCCGTCCACGAGGGCCACCCATCGACGCGAGTGGCTCGGGTCGCGCCGTTCTGCCTCGTCGAAGACCTTGGCGATCACCGCGGCGGCGTGGTCGACCACGCTCGCGGTCACCCACTTGGCACCGGCCTTCGGTGCCGGCGGCGGGGCATCGCCGGCCTTGGTGGCCAGGACGTCGGCGGGGGTGCGGGCCACCGGGGTGAGGTCGTAGACGGCGCCGACCTCGGCGAGGCGTTTCCGGTTGCGCTTCTCACCCTTGGACAGCCGGCACTGCAGCTTGTTGGTTGCCGTGGCGGCCGCTTTCGCGGTGGCTGGGCGCAGTGCGTCGGGTCGCATGACGATGCCCTTGCCGTCGGCGGAGATGACCAGCACGTCGCCGTCGGCGCCCTGTTCGGTGGGCCGGGCTCGGGTGGCGTAGAACGCCTCGACGTCGACCGCGGCCCGGTCGGCGAGCGCCTCGACCTGGCGTTTGCCCAGGTGCTGACCGGTGGCGCGCTGGAGCGCGGCGGCGGCCTCGGCGAACGATCCCCGCGATGCTTCGCAGGCGGCCAGGCGGCGCAGCCCGTGGCTGTGGCGCTCGGCGGGCAGGTTCAATGCGGCGTCGGCGGGATACAGGTTCGGGTGACCACGACGGCGGTAGGCCAGCCGGATCACGTCGACCCCGCCGAAGACGGTCGCCAGGGGCCGGCGGTGGCCGGGCTCGACGGCGCCGTGGGTGAGCGCGTCGGCGTCGAGCACCCCGTCCAGGCGGCTCTCGGTCACCGCCCGCAGGCTCAGGTGGTCCTGGAGCATCCGTCGGAGCAGCTCGCGGCCACGACGGTCGAGCTGGTCCTCGAGCTCGGCATGGCTCGAAGCCGCGGCGTCGGGCCCCTGGAGCCACCCGAGCACCTCCCCGAAGCACTCTCGGCTCCCTCCGAAGCTGTCCTGGTCGGCCCGGGGGTTGTCCATCGGCGCTCCTCCCATGTCGGCCACGGCCCTGGCAGCCCGGCTCCCCTACAGCGTGGGCGCTGTAGGCTCCCGGTGGGGGGATGGTCGAGGTGGCAATTAGGGAGGAACGATGCGGGACACCGAGGCGAACAAGCCCTGGCAGGCGACGCGGCGGGGCATCGCCGAGGCCATGAGCGAGATCGACGGGGCGCTGCCCGGCAGCGTGGTCGTGCGCCACATGCGCTGCGGGAAACCGGGCTGCGCCTGCAAGGCCGACCCGCCCGCCCTCCACGGCCCCTACATCCAGTGGACCCGGACCGTGGACGGCAAGACCGTCACCAGGTTCCTCAGCGAGGACCAGCTCGCCCGGTACCAACCGTGGTTCGACAACGCCCGACGCCTCAAGGAACTCATCGCGATGCTCCAGATCGCCTCGGTGCACGCCGTCGAAATATCCGAAGGCCGGGCCACCCAGGCCGCGAGCGCCTCACCAACGGCCGCTCCCAGGCGCCGCCCGCCCCGCCGCACCGGCGCATAGCGCCCCCCGCCAAGCGAATCCCCGCCTCAGGCCGCGCCTTCAGCCGTCGCCCTCAACCCCTTCCGAGCGCCAAACTGCCTGGTCGCAGGCCATCGTCAGCTCCAATCACCCGTCCCTCCAGCGGAGCCGCACCCACATCGAACATGCCAGCCCGACGATGACCGCCGTCTACGCCCATCTGCACGACACGACGATCCGCACCGAGTTCGAGCGCTACTGCCAGACCCGGGTCGACCTCGAGGGCCGCCGGCTCGGCTTCGACCCGCAAGCGGCCACCGCCGACGCCGAGTGGGTCAAGCACCGGCTCGCCCGAGCCGCCGACACCCTGCCCAACGG
>JALYVG010000168.1 GCA_030853345.1 Actinomycetota bacterium
GTGCACAAGAACAACGTCCTCACCAACGCTGGCTCGCTGTGGACGCGGGTCGTGGACCAGGTCGCCGCCGAGCACCCCGACATCACCGTGGACTACCAGCACGTGGACGCGGCGACCATCCACATGGTGACCAACCCGTCCCGCTACGACGTGATCGTCACCGACAACCTGTTCGGCGACATCATCACCGACCTGGCCGCGGCGGTGTCCGGCGGCATCGGCCTGGCGGCCAGCGGCAACCTCGATGTGAGCGGCACGAACCCCTCGATGTTCGAACCAGTGCACGGCTCGGCACCGGACATCGCCGGCCAGGGCAAGGCAGACCCGACCGCCGCGGTTCTGTCGGTGTCGATGCTGCTCGCACATGTCGGTGAGTCCGATGCGGCCGGCCGTGTCGAGTCCGCCGTGGCGGCCGACCTGGCCACCCGCGATCAGCACCGCCCCGGCTCGACCGCCGAGATCGGCGAACGCCTCGCCAAAGCCGCTGCCGGCTGACTCCCGACTGACTCCTCCGCGGCGATCTTGATGCCGACGTCGAGCCATGACTCGACGCCAGCATCAAGATCGACTATGGACGCTGTGGACGAACCCCGTCGTCGTCCACAGGTCCTACTGGTGACCGAGCGCTTGGCCGTCGCACTGGTCACGCTGGGCAGATGTCGACGCTGGCTGCCGGCCGCGCGCGCGGGCGAGCACTCACGGAATTCGCGGGCGTGGCGACCCGTGCCGAGCTGGCCGGCCTGGGCATCGGACCCGACCGCGTCACGGCACAAATCCAGGCCGGCCGCTGGCAGTTGAGTGGCATCGCGGTGGTCCTGGACAACTCGGGCCTGACCCGCGACGAGTCGCGGCGCGTCGCCTTGATCAACTGCGGGCCACGCGCCGTGCTGACGTCGTTCACCGCGATCGAGCTGTGGGGACTACGCGGTTGGCAGCGTGAGGAGATCCACGTCCTGGCGCCCGCCGGCAGTGCCCACCCCGGCCTGCGCGGGCTGGTGCTGCACCGCACGGGGGACTGGACACGCGCAGATATCGTCGCCGCCCGCAGGCTGCACAGGCTCGCGCCTGCGTTGGTCATTGCAGCGAGCGGCTTCGCTACTCCGCGGCCGGGATGCGGGCTGTTGGCAGCCGCCGTGCAGCAACGGTTGCTGCGCCCGGAGGAACTGGGGCAGGCACTCGAGGCCGCGCCGCGAGCCAGACTTCGGCTAGCGCTGCGCCAGGCCGTCGCCGACATAGGCCAGGGCGCCCACGCACTCAGCGAGATCGACTTCGGCAGGCTGTGCCGCCGCTTTCGACTGCCGATGCCGACCCGGCAGGCGATCCGTGCCGAGCCCAACGGTCGTCGTCGATACCTCGACGCGCAGTTGCGGTTAAGCGACGGACGGGTAGTTGCCGTTGAAGTGGACGGTGCACTGCATCTCACTCCACAGCGTTGGTATGACGATCAACTCCGCCAGAACGAACTGGTCATCCAAGGCACGATCGTGCTCAGGTTCCCCAGTGTGATCGTGCGGCATGAGCCGGAACTCGTTGCCGCCCAACTCCGACGCGTCCTTTTCCAGCGATCTTGATGCCGAGGTCGAGGTATGACGCGACGTGAGTATCAAGATCGCGGGCGGCCGCGGGAACGGGCGCGGGCGGCCGGGTCGCTGGTCGGCACGGCCTTGCTGTGGCACACTCGGGCCATGCAGTTCCAGTTCATTATCGCCTAGCGCGTCGGCCACCGTTCCAGTCCGACGCGCAGACCCTCCGCACCCGCGGGGGGTCTTTTGTTTTGCCCCGACCCAGCACCAGCGAACAACCGAGGACCCAGCGATGCAGACCGACGACTTCCACGTCTTCGACACCACCCTGCGCGACGGCGCCCAGCGCGAGGGCATCACCTACTCGGTGGCCGACAAACTGGCCGTGGCCAGGCTGCTCGACCAGATCGGCGTGGGCTTCGTCGAGGGTGGCTGGCCCGGTGCGATGCCCAAGGACACCGAGTTCTTCGCCCGCGCCGCCGACGGAGAGCTCACCCTCAAGCACAGCGTGCTGGTGGCCTTCGGCGCCACCCGCAAGCCCGGGGTCAGGGTGCAGGACGACCAGCAGGTGCAGGCCCTGCTGGACTCCCGGGCTGAGGTGGTCACGCTCGTGGCCAAGTCCGACGCCCGGCACGTCGAGCGGGCACTGCGCACCACGCTGGAGGAGAACCTCGCGATGGTGCGTGACACGGTCGCGTTCCTGCGCGCCGAGGGCCGGCGGGTCTTCCTCGACTGTGAACACTTCTTCGACGGCTACCGGCACGACCCCGAGTACGGCGTGCGGGTGCTCGACGCCGCTGCGGCGGCGGGCGCCGACGTGGGGGTGCTCTGCGACACGAACGGCGGCATGCTGCCCATGGGCGTGCACGACGTCGTGTCAGACGTGCGGCGTCGCGCCGGCATCCGCCTCGGGATCCACACCCAGGACGACACGGGATGCGCGGTGGCCAACACCCTGGCCGCCGTTGATGCGGGCGCGACACACGCACAGGGCACCGCCAACGG
>JALYVG010000173.1 GCA_030853345.1 Actinomycetota bacterium
AGTGGCCCTACCCGAAGGCCCCCCTCGTCCCGCTGGCCGAGACCGTCCACGAACGCATGTCGGTCGAGATCTTCCGCGGCTGCACCCGCGGCTGCCGGTTCTGCCAGGCCGGCATGATCACCCGCCCGGTGCGCGAGCGCAGCATCACCGGCATCGGCGAGATGGTCGCCAACGGCCTGGCGGCGACCGGCTTCGAGGAGGTCGGCCTGCTGTCGCTGTCCAGCGCCGACCACTCCGAGATCGGCGAGATCGCCAAGGGCCTGGCCGACCGCTACGAGGACGAGAAGGTCTCGCTGTCGCTGCCCTCCACCCGCGTCGACGCATTCAACATCGACCTGGCCAACGAGTTCTCCCGCAACGGCCGCCGCTCCGGACTGACGTTCGCGCCCGAAGGCGGCTCGGAACGCCTGCGCAGGGTCATCAACAAGATGGTGAGCAAGGACGACCTCATCCGCACCACCTCCACCGCCTACGCGCAGGGTTGGCGGCAGGTGAAGCTGTACTTCATGTGCGGGCTGCCCACCGAGACCGACGATGACGTCCTCGAGATCGCCGGTATGGCGCACGACGTGATCCGGGCGGGCCGCGAAGCCGCGGGACACAAGGACGTCCGCTGCACCGTCTCGATAGGCGGATTCGTGCCCAAGCCGCACACGCCGTTCCAGTGGGCGGCCCAGGCCTCGCCCGAGACGATCGACAACCGGCTGCGCAAGCTTCGCGCGGCCATCAATTCCAACAAGTCGCTGGGCCGCAGCGTCGGCATGCGTTACCACGACGGCGAACCCTCGATGGTCGAAGGGCTGCTCTCCCGCGGCGATCGCCGGGTGGGTGCGGTCATCGAGCGGGTATGGCGCGACGGCGGCCGCTTCGACGGCTGGAGCGAGCACTTCTCCTTCGCCCGCTGGATGGCGGCGGCCGACGCGGTGTTCGGCGCCGACGGCCCGGTCGGCGTGGCCTGGTACACCACCCGTGAGCGCGACGGCGACGAGGTGCTGCCCTGGGACCACCTGGACTCCGGGTTGGACAAGCAGTGGCTCTGGGACGACTGGCAGGACGCACTCGGCGAGTTCGAGCAGGACGACTGCCGGTGGACGCCGTGCTTCGACTGCGGCGTCTGCTCCAATCTGGGCACCGACATCCAGGTCGGACCCACTGGCCGCCAACTCCTCCCGCTCGCCGGACCGAAGCCATGACCTGCCGTCGGCTCAACGGAGGGCGGCGGCGATAGATGGCGCGTCGGGTACCCGAAGGACCGCCGCCCCCGCCGGTCGTGCAGAAGGTTCGGCTGCGCTATGCCAAGCGCGGCCGGCTGCGGTTCACCTCGCACCGTGACTTCGCGCGCGCCTTCGAGCGTGCCTTGCGCCGCGCCCAGGTGCCGATGGGCTACTCGGCCGGCTTCAGCCCGCACCCCAAGATCTCCTACGTCGGCGCCGCCCCGACCGGCGTGGCGAGCGAAGCCGAATATCTGGAGATCGGCCTGGCTCGTGAGGTTGACGTCGAGGCGCTGCGCGCGGCCCTCGACGCCGCCCTGCCGGACGGGCTCGACATCATCGAGGCGGTTCTGGCCGGTCCTGGTTCGCTGCCCGAGCGGATGCACGCCTCGGTCTGGCGGATCGAACTGCCCGGGATCAGCCCCGAGACGGCCACGGCCGCAGTCACCACCTTCCTCGGCTGCGCCGAGGTGCCGATCCAGCGCCCGACGAAGGAGGGCACCCGCACGGTCGATGCGCGCTCGCCCGTGCTGGCCGCGGTCGTGTCGGGCGCCACGGTCGCACCGGGCGACGGGCAGCGTGCGATACTGGACCTGGTTGTCCGGCAGGTAGCCCCCGCCGTACGACCCGACGACGTTCTTGCCGCATTGCGTGCCGTCGCCGGTCTCGCCCTCGAGTTGCCGCCAGTTGCGGTACGCGTGGCGCAGGGACCGCTCGATGACGCCGGTGCGGTCGGCGACCCTCTTGCCGCCGACCGGATCACGGCCGAAACGGCGTTGTAACCAAGAGACTTCGCGAGCGCCCCGGCCCGGGGACTCGCCATAACCGCCTCCGCGCGGTCGCGTTCCGCCGCTAGTCGGCGGCCCGCGCCCGGGGGCCCAGAAATGGAGTGACCCGAGCACATGCTCGAACCCGACAACTCAACCCCCAGCACAAGCACCGCCTCCGAGCAGGCACCGCCGGCCAAGGCCGCCCCTCGCGAGCGGGCAGCCAAGAAAGCGCCTCCTGTGGCGCAGACCACATTCGACTCCGGCACCACGCCGGCGCCGCGCAAACGAGCCAGGAAGAGCGCAGCCACGGCCGTGCCCGCCGAGGCCGAGACCGCCACGCTCGAGCCCCAGGCCGCCACGCCCGAGCCCCAGGCGCAGGCCGCCGGGTCGAGCGACGCTCCGGCGCGGCCAGCGAGGAAGTCAGCCCGCAAGTCGGCTGTGCGGGCCGCTGCCGCAGCAGCCCCGGCCGGGACCGCCGAGCGCCCTGATGACACCACAGCATCGGCAAAGGCACCCCGCAAGCGGGCGGCGAAGAAGTCCCCGCCCGCCGAGTTCACCGACGCTGAGTACTCCGCGGCGCACGCCAGCGCGGGCACGCCCACGCTGGCCGCGCCGTCGGTGCTGTTCGTCCCGCCCAGTGAGACCAAGCCGCCTGCCCGCGCGCGCCGCGGGGCCAAGGCACCGGCCGGCCCGCCGCCGGTCGAGTCGCTCGAACCGGCCCCAGCGGACGCCGACATCACCGTCGCCGAGGCGGCCGAAGACCAGACCGCCGAACCCGACGACGTCCGCGAGGCCGCGGTCGAGGAGGCGACCGGGGCTCGCCGACGCCGGCGCCGCGGTCGCCGTGGCCGCGGGGGGGCCACCACCGGCCGCGCCGAAGACGGCGAGGAGGACGAGTCCACCGATGCGCCCGAGACGGGCACCGGCGAGGCGCCCGGCCCCGAGACGAGCGCGGACGACGCTCCGGCCGACGCCGAGGACACCGACGACAACGGCAAGACCTCCGCCACCCGCCGCCGGCGCCGCCGGCGCTCAGCCGGCGGGGCCGGTGCCGAGGGCACGGAGGACGATCCGCCGAACACAGTCGTGCACGTCCGCGCCCCGCGCGAGAAGGCCGAGAAAGCAGACCGTGACGACGACGGCGTCAAGGGCGTCAAGGGCTCGACCCGCCTCGAGGCCAAGCGTCAGCGCCGGCGCGACGGTCGCGACACCGGCCGCCGCCGCCCGCCCATCCTGACCGAGTCGGAGTTCCTGGCGCGCCGCGAGGCGGTCGATCGCGTCATGGCGGTACGCCAGCACGGCGATCGCACCCAGATCGCCGTCCTCGAGGACGACATCCTCGTCGAGCACTACGTCACCCGCGCCAGTGCCACGTCCTACGTGGGCAACGTCTACCTCGGCCGCGTGCAGAACGTGCTGCCCAGCATGGAGGCCGCGTTCGTCGACATCGGCAAGGGCCGCAACGGAGTGCTCTACGCCGGCGAGGTCAACTGGGACGCAGCCGGCCTCGAGGGCAAGTCACGAGCGATCGAGCACGCGCTCAAGTCCGGCGACGTCGTCCTGGTCCAGGTCACCAAGGACCCGATCGGGCACAAGGGCGCCCGGCTGACCAGCCAGGTCTCACTGCCCGGCCGCTTCCTCGTCTACGTGCCCGGCGGCGGGATGACGGGCATCAGCCGCAAACTGCCCGACACCGAGAGGCACCGCCTTAAGTCGATCATGAAGAAGATCGTCCCCGAGGACGCCGGCGTCATCATCCGCACGGCGGCTGAAGGCGCCAGCGAAGAGGACCTCACCCACGACGTCGAACGACTCAAGACGCAGTGGGAAAAGATGTCGAAGAAGGCCGAGAAGACGGGCTCTGCCCCCACGCTCGTGCACGGCGAGCCCGATCTCGCCATCCGGGTGGTTCGCGACGTCTTCAACGAGGACTTCAAGAAGCTGATCGTCCAGGGCGACGACGCCTGGAAGACCGTCTCGGACTACATCGAGGGCGTAGCCCCCGATCTGGCCGAGCGGTCATCGCGGCACACCGCCGAGACCGACCTGTTCCACGACCTGCGGGTCGACGAGCAGCTGATGAAGGCACTGGACCGCAAGGTGTACCTGCCCTCGGGCGGCTCGCTGGTGATCGACCGCACGGAGGCGATGACGGTCATCGACGTGAACACCGGCAAGTTCATCGGCTCCGGCGGCAACCTCGAGCAGACAGTCACCCGCAACAACCTCGAAGCGGCCGAGGAGATCGTGCGCCAGCTGCGGCTGCGCGACGTCGGCGGCATTGTCGTCATCGACTTCATCGACATGGTGCTCGAGAGCAACCGCGACCTCGTGCTGCGGCGGCTCACTGAGTGCCTGGGGCGCGACCGCACCAAGCACCAGGTCGCCGAGGTCACCTCGCTCGGTCTGGTGCAGATGACCCGCAAGCGGGTCGGTGAGGGCCTGCTCGAGGCGTTCAGCGAGCAGTGCACCGTCTGCCATGGCCGCGGCGTGATCCTGCACACCGAGCCGGTCGACAAGGCACCCTCAACGGGCGGCGAGGAGTCCGACGACGACCGGCCGAAGTCGAATCGCAAGCGCGGCGGGTCGAAGAAGCCGGCCGAGCCGGCCGAGCTCGAGCCCGAGGAACACAAGGAGCAGCGCCTGGCCGCTATCGCTGCGATCCACCGGGCCGCGCACCCGGAGGAGGAGCCGACGGGCGCGCCGGACGCAGTGGACAGAGCCGTAGCGGCCACCGCGGTCGATCTCGCCGCCGTGGCGGTTGAGGTTGAACTGATCGACGCCGACCTGGTGGATGCTGCAGCAGTGGACGCTGACCTGGTGGACGCCGACGTGGTAGACGCCGACGTGGTGGACGCCGTGGCTGTGCCCGCCGAAGTGGTCGAGGCCGAGCCTGCTGGAGAAGCCGGCTCCGACGCCGGGTTAGCCGCCGCCGTCGACGCAGCCCCCGAGGCGGTGGCCGGGCCCCCGGCCGTCGTGCCCGAAGCGGTCGAAGCCGACGACACCGAACCGGTCCAGAAGCGTCCCGCTGCGCGCCGGCGCCGGGCGGCCAGCCGGCCGGCCGGACCACCGGTGGCGGTGGGCCGACGGTAGGCGTTTTGCCTCACTGCCCGGCGGTGCCGTAATCTGAACGACGGCCCATCGAGCGGTGGGCCACCTTCACCTGCCGCCGGATCGGTGCCGCGTGAACACCAACCAGACACCCAGCAGTCCCACCATGCAAGTCCGAGGA
>JALYVG010000097.1 GCA_030853345.1 Actinomycetota bacterium
AGCCACAGACATCTCCCTCATAAACCGGGAGTGTCACCAATCAACCGAAGTAGGTGTAACCCATCAGCCGAAACACTGGCACCCATCAACCGAACGTTGATTGGGACCCATCAACCGAAGCAATACACCGACAGCGTGCCCCCGGCAGGACTCGAACCTGCGACCAATCGCTTAGAAGGCGACTGCTCTATCCGCTGAGCTACGGGGGCCAGCGTCCTCGGGCAGATTACCGGGGGCGGGCAGTCAGGCGGGCGCGCTTAGCGCGACGGGCTGACAACTTCGCCTCGCCCTGTCCACAGGACCCGCGTCCATCCACAGATCGCGGCCGGGTCTGGCTCGGCGTCAGCCGGGCCGGGTTCAGTGGGGCCATGCCCACGGCAGGGTGCACCGGAATCAAACCGGAACTAACGATGAGGAGTAGGGCCATGGCCATGAACGACACGTACATGACGATTGTCGGCAACGTCGTCGACGCGCCACGCATGCGGCTGACGAAGAGCGGACACGCGGTCACCAACTTCCGGGTGGCATCGACGTCTCGTCGCTACGACCAGGAGCAGCATCGCTACGTCGACAACTGCACGCTGTTCGTCAACGTCACGTGCTGGCGCGCAACGGCTGAGAACGTCGCCTTCTCCGTGCACAAGGGCCAGCCCGTCGTGGTCTCCGGGCGCTACTACTCCCGCGAGTACGAGCTCAACGAGACCGTGCGGGTCAGCTACGAGCTCGAAGCCAACGCCGTGGGTCACGATCTGTCCCGCGGCACCGCCGAGTTCCGCAAGGTGATCCGGCCGAGCGTGACCGTGAACGTCGAGGTCGACGAACACGGCGTCCCGGTCGATCGCAGCGACGAGTGGCTCGATCTGGCCGAGCGGGACCGGCCCGCTGACGAGCCGGCCGCCGCGATCGACCCCGGCGAGCGCGAGCTCGCCGCGGTCAGCTGAGCCGGCCGTAGCACCCTGCGGTCCGCCGCCACCGGGGGTAGCGGGCCGCGAGGTTCGACACGACTGGGACACTGGAGGTAAGGGCCGATGAGCTGATCGTCGGCCGATGACTTCCTAGTACGGATCAAGGACGGATAGTGGCCCAGTTCATCTACACGATGTACAAGGTGCGTAAGTCGCACGGCGACAAGGCGATTCTCGACGACGTCACCCTGTCGTTCCTGCCTGGCGCAAAAATAGGAGTGGTCGGGCCCAACGGTGCCGGCAAGTCCAGCGTCCTGAAAATCATGGCCGGGCTCGACCAGCCCTCCAACGGCGACGCGAACCTTGCTGCAGGCGCCTCGGTGGGCCTGTTGGAGCAGGAACCGAAGCTGGACGAGACCAAGACGGTGCGCGAGAACGTCGAGGACGCCGTGGCCGAACTGCGCGGCTCACTGGCCCGGTTCGAGCAGGTGTCCGCCGCCATGGGTGAGCCGGACGCTGACTTCGACTCGCTGCTCGCTGAGCAGGGCGATCTGATGGAGAAGATCGAGCACGCCGAAGGTTGGGATCTCGACAGCCGGATCGAGCAGGCGATGGACGCGCTGCGCTGCCCACCGGGCGACGAGCCGGTCACCCACCTGTCCGGCGGCGAGCGTCGCCGAGTGGCCTTGTGCAAGCTGCTGCTCGAGGCCCCGGATCTCCTGCTGCTCGACGAACCCACCAACCATCTTGACGCCGAGAGCGTGCAGTGGCTCGAGCAGCACCTGGCCAAGTACCCGGGCACTATCCTCGCCGTCACTCACGACCGGTACTTCCTCGACAACGTCGCCGAGTGGATCCTCGAACTCGATCGCGGCCGGGCCTATCCGTACGAGGGCAACTACTCCAGCTACCTGGAGAAGAAGGCAGAGCGGCTCAAGGTCCAGGGCAAGAAGGACCAGAAGCTCGAGCGGCGACTGCGCGACGAACTGGACTGGGTCCGGCAGAACGCGAAGGGCCGCCAGACCAAGAGCAAGGCCCGGCTGCAGCGCTACGAAGAGATGGCCTCCGAGGCCGAGAAGACCCGCAAGCTCGACTTCGAGGAAATCCAGATCCCGCCGGGCCCGCGGTTGGGCACGATCGTCGTCGACACCAGCCACCTCGACAAGGGCTTCGACGGCCGCATGTTGATCAAGGACCTCTCGTTTACGCTGCCCCGCGGCGGCATCGTGGGCGTCATCGGTCCGAACGGTGTCGGCAAGACCACGCTGTTCAAGATGATCATCGATCAGGAGCACCCGGATTCCGGTGAGATCAAGGTCGGCGAGACGGTCAAGGTCAGCTACGTCGACCAGGGCCGGGGCGGCATCGACCCCAAGAAGAATGTGTGGCAGGTCGTCTCCGACGGCTTGGACTACATCAACGTCGGTCAGGTCGAGATGCCGTCCCGAGCGTATGTGTCCGCGTTCGGGTTCAAGGGCCCTGACCAGCAGAAGCCGGCCGGCGTGCTGTCGGGCGGTGAGCGGAACAGGCTCAACCTCGCCTTGACCCTCAAGGAGGGCGGCAACCTGCTGCTGCTCGACGAGCCCACCAACGACCTCGACGTCGAAACGCTCGGCTCACTTGAGAACGCGCTGCTCGAGTTCCCGGGCTGCGCGGTGGTGATCAGCCACGATCGCTGGTTCCTCGACCGGGTGACCACGCACATCCTGGCGTGGGAGGGCTCGGACGCGAATCCTGCCGAGTGGTACTGGTTCGAGGGCAACTTCGACTCCTACGAGAAGAACAAGGTCGAGCGACTCGGCCCGGAAGCGGCCCGCCCGCATGCCGTCACCTACCGCAAGCTCACCCGCGACTAAGGAACCCCAGGTGGCCCGGTTCGTGCACGAGGTGCACATGAGGTGGTCGGACATGGACGCCTACCGCCACATCAACAACACGGCCTATCTCGCTTACCTCGAGCAGGCCCGGGTGGCCATGTTCTTCGATCATGCCCGCGACATCGACAACGGATTCTCCAGCGGCACGGTCATCGCCCGGCACGAGATCAACTACCGGCGTCCGGTCGTCTACCACCCGAAACCGCTGCGGCTCGAGTTGTGGATCGACGAAGTGCGCGGCGCTTCGTTTACCGTGCACTACGACGTCTTCGATTCCGACGTGCTGGCTGCGAGCGCCGAGACCGACGTGGTCACCTTCAACTTTGCGATCGACCGCCCGCGGCGGCTGACCAGCGGCGAGCGTGAGGTTCTGGCTGGTTTCGCCGACGAACCGGCGTGAGCGGACTGGACGCGGCCAGCCGCGACGACCTGCTCGAACTGGCGCCCGTCCTGCGGCGGGTGGTCACCCTCGACCCTGCGGGGTTGGCGCGATTGCGGGCCGCAGAGCATCAGGTGGCCGTGCTGGTGCTTCTCCCGTTCGGCGTCCTGATCGCGCGCACCTTAGCTGTCCGGCGCTCAGGCAGCGTGTTCGACGTGACCGTCCGCGCGGGCGAACTGCTCGCCTGGCTCGACGGCGAAAGGACGGCCGCACCTGAGCCCCGCGACGCCGAGTGGCGGGCCGGCCTCCCACCGGCCAGCGGCTGGCAGCGCATCGATACCGTGCCCGACACCGTCGCCCGAAGCCTGGTTCGCGCGGGGGCACAGACCCTCAAGGACGCCGCCGAGCGGGCCGGTCTGCCCGGTGCGCAACCCCGCGCCGAGGTGGCCGATGTGCTGTTGGATTCGGTCGTGCTGACGGTGAGCGCCGGCCACCTTTCCGCTCCGGTCACCTTGCGCGCGCTCAGCGCGCTGACCCGGATGGGGTTTCTCACCCGCGGCTCGCACGTCGCGGTCGACGTCGCCGGCCGCTGGATCCGGATCGCCGCCGAATTCGGCTCCGTCTACTCCGAGCGCCCCGGCCTCGGCCTCACCTTGCGCTGAAAGTAGTTCGTCCGCAGCGGCAAGCGCAGGCGCTCTCGCCGAGACCACCAACCCGGACACCGCGGACCTGAAGCAGCACCGCCGACGACGGCTCGGCCCCTTCGCCGGCTGGGGATCGAACCTTGGCTGCCATCCACCGCGTCCATTGAGGTATGACTCACCTTCCCCGGCGTGACTTCTGGGTGGCCGCACAACGCGTTGCCCTGGTGGCCGCCGCCGTCGTCGTCGTCATTGCGATCGCGACGCCCGACAGCTCCGCACCCGGCCGAACCGCTGTCCCAACGGCCCCGGCACATCCCGCCAGCATGGGTTTGGTGGCCTACTCCAGTTGCGCGGACCTGCTCAGTGGTCTGCGCGCCCATACCGCGGCCAACGTGGGGCCGTGGGGACTGCTCGGCAGCGTCGGGTCGCTGGGCCCGCAGTACGCGGTGCCGGCGGTAGCGCCTGGCCCTGCCCGCGATTCAGCCACCGGGGAACAAGCCAGCGCGGCGCACTCGACGACGAACGTGCACGAAGCAGGCGTCGACGAACCCGACATCGTCAAGTCTGACGGCGACCGCATCGTGACGGCGTCCGGTGGCTGGCTGCGCGTCATCGACACGGCGTCCAGGAAGGTGACCGGAAACCTCCAGCTCCCGGGCGCGGTGAATCGGCAGCCCGCGGACCTGCTTGTCTCGGGCGACCGGGCGCTGGTCGTCCTGCACCCTTCGTTCGACGTCCAGTACGCGGTGCCCGAGGCGGCGGGCCCCACCCCGCGACCGGGAATCAACAGCCCACCGTCGATCACCTCGACCTACCTGCTGATCGACCTGTCCGGCCAGCCTCGGGTTCTTGACTCGATCACCGCGAACGGAAGCTACGTCGACGCGCGCATGGTCGGCTCGACAATCCGCCTCGTGGTACGCAGCGGCCCAGTCATCAGATTTCCCACCGACAGCCAAGACAATCTCAGCAACGCCCAGCGCATTGCGCGCAACCAGGCCATCGTGCGCCGGGCTCCGCTGAGCGCGTGGCTGCCGACCTACGACACCGCGTCGGGCGAAGCTCGAACGGTGCCGTGTGGCCAGATCAGCCACCCGATCGACTACACGGGCACGTCGATGCTCACCATCTACACGGTCAACCTGGCGCGCGGCTTCACCGACGTGTCGCCGGTAACGCTGGCCGCGGATGGCGACACGGTCTACGCGACACAATCCAGCCTGTACATCGCGAGCAACCCGATGTGGTGGGGATGTTGTTTCGCTGACGACGTCATCTCCAGCGGGCCCGTGCTCCGCTCGACTCCGCTGCCCAAGCCGCCCGCCGAGAAGACTGGGATCCACCGCTTCGACATCACCGGATCCGGCGCCCCGCACTACCTCGGCTCAGGCAGCGTGCCCGGTCGGTTGCTGAGCCAGTACTCGCTGTCGGACCACGAGGGCTACCTGCGGGTGGCGACAACCACGAGCAACACGAACACAACGGCGGGCGGCGGCCCCGTGGGCGGCGGCCCCGTGGGCAGCCGGCCGTCGGGCAGCTCGGTCTACGTGCTGGCGGACAAGACCCTGAAGGTCACTGGGTACGTCGCTGGCCTCGGTCGGGGGGAACAGATCTACGCGGTGCGCTTCGTCGGCCCGCTCGGCTACGTCGTGACGTTCCGGCAGACCGACCCGCTGTACGTGATCGACCTGCACAATCCGGCTGCTCCCCGGCAAGCGGGCGAGCTGACGCTGACCGGCTACTCGTCCTACCTGCATCCTGCTGGCGACGGCCGGCTCATCGGGGTCGGCCAGGAGGCGAACTCTCAGGGCCGCGTCGCCGGCCTGCAGGTCTCGCTGTTCGACGTCAGCAACTCCTCCGCACCGAAACGTCTGGCCCAGGTGGTTCGTACAGATGCGCCGGGTGAGGGGCAGCTGGACCCGCACGCCTTCCTGTACTGGCCGGCCACCGGAATCGTCGTCGTGCCCATCCAGTCGTGGGCCGGGAGCTCGACTGGCAAGGTGCTCGTGCTGCGGGCCAGCGGGAACGGCCTGGCCACCGTCGGGCTGATCAGCCACCCGGCTGGCCAGCCGACCGGGTCTGACGGTCAGACGGGGATCCAACGCAGCATGGTCATCGGCGACAGCATCTGGACGTTGTCCTCCGCCGGCGTCAAGGTGAGCACCATGTCCACGTTGGCGGACCAGGCCTGGATCCCGTTGGGCTGAGTCTCGCTGTCGGCTTGAAAGGCGGCGCCGACGGAGGTCGTGTGTCCGTGGTCGGGTTGCGTTGCCGGGCGCGCGCGAGATCAACTAGCGAGAATTTGCCGAACTCATATGGGGAAAGTCCTTGAGAGTGTCGGACCCGGATGATAGTCTGAACGTATGTTCGGATCGGCCGAAGAGCAGGACTGGGACACCCTGCTGAGGCGGCTCACCGGGGTTCTGGACGACATGCAGGCCGCCGGGTTGAGCACCCTGTCCGGGCAGGCCGAGCTCGACGTCATCCGCGCGCTGGAGACCCAGAAGAACCGCATCCCCGCCGTCGAACACCGCCTGATCGCTGACGTCGATTCCCGTGGCAGCGCGCACGAGCACGGCTGCCGTTCCACTGCGGTGTTGCTGGCCCAGCTGCTGCGGATCAATCCGACCGAGGCCGGCGCACGGGTGAAGGCGGCCGCGAACCTCGGCCCGCGGCGTGGGTTGTCCGGTGAGGAGTTGCCGCCGTTGTTCGCGCAGGTCGCGGCCGCCCAAGCGTCAGGTCAGATTTCCAGCGCACATGCCCGAGTGGTCATCGAGACCATCGACGGCCTGCCCGACGCGATCCAGGCCGAGCATGAGGTTTGGGTGCAGGAATCGCTGGTGGAGCAGGGACACAGCATCGACCCGTTCCAGTTGGGGCAGGTCGCCCGGGCCATGGCCTATCTCCTCAACCAGGACGGCATCCTGGTCGAGGAACACGAACGGCAGCGCCGCCGCGAGCTGCGGATCAAGCGCCGCGAGGACGGCTCAGCCCGCATCGAAGGCGAGTTGACCGCGCTGTGCGCCGAGGCCCTGCTGTCCACGCTGGAACCACTCGCCAAGCCTGCTGCGGCCGAGGACGGCGCGACAGACCCGCGCACCGCCCGGCAGCGCCTGCACGATGCGCTCTACGACGCGGCGCTGATCGCGCTACGAAGCCAGGAGTTGCCGGACTGCGGTGGGGTCGCGGCCACGATCCTGATCACCATGACCGACGAGCAATTCGCCACCGGAACCGGACTGGCGACGACCGGCCACGGCGCCCAGGTCTCGGTTCCCGGTGCGTTGACCCTGTTCGGCGACGCCCGCGTCATGCTGGTTGCGCTGGGCCCGTCCCGCGAGATCGTCGCCTACGGCTCAGCCCGCCGGATCTTCACCGAAGGCCAACGCCTGGCCATGATCGCGCGCGACCTAGGGTGCTCCTTCCCCGGCTGCACCCAGCCACCAACACGGTGCCAGTCCCACCACGTCACCGAGTACTCCATCACCAGGCGCACGTCGGTCGATGACGGCACCCTCGTCTGCGGCTACCACCACCGTGAATTCGAGAAACTCGGCTGGACCTGCCGGATGATCACCGGCACCCCACACTGGACCGCACCCCACTGGCTCGACCCGCAACAGACACCACGACGCAACCGAGCCCACGCACCAGCCCTCGTCTGACAGGCGTCAGCTTCGCAGCCAGACCGTCGTGTTCGCGGGCAGGGTCCCCTCGCCGAGAGGGCCGGACGCAAGCAGCAGCTCACCGGCGGGAAGCGGCTCCGCCGACGTGCCCGCGTTGATCACGACGGTGACCGCTCCGCGGCGGTAGGCCAGACAGTCCGGCGCGGCATCCAGCCAACCGAAGGCACCGAAGCGCAGGTCCGCTTGGGTCCGCCGCAGCGCCAGCGCCTGGCTGTAGAGCGACAGCGTCGAGCCGGGGTCGGCCTCCTGCGCTGCCGCCGTCAGCGTCGCCCACTCCGGCGGCATGGGCAGCCAACTGGTGTTCGAGGTGCTGAACCCGAACGGCGGCGACGCCCCCGACCACGGCAGCGGCACGCGTTCGCCGTCGCGGCCCCGGTCGGTATGCCCGGTGCGTTCCCAGGTCGGGTCCTGCAGTGCGGAATCAGGGAGGTCGACGTTGGTCAGGCCGAGTTCGTCGCCGTTGTAGATGTAGGCGGCACCCGGCAGGGACAGCTGCATCAAGGCGGCGGCCCGGGCCCGCGCCAACCCCACCTCGCCGCCGCCGAACCGGGTGGCGGCCCGGGCGACGTCGTGGTTGTCCAGTACCCACGTGCAGGGCGCCTTGACCCCGGCCATCGCCTGCAGCGAACGTTCGATCGCGTCCCGGAACGTCTTCGCGCCCCACGCGGACTCGACGAGTTCGAAGTTGAAGGCGAGGTTGAGCTCATCGGAGCGCACATAGCGCGCCAGCCGATCGGAATCGGGCACCCAGGCCTCGCCTACGGCCATCCGGTCGCCGGGATAGGAGTCGAGTACCCGCCGGAAGTTGCGGTGGAACGCGTGTACGGCATCGCGGTCCCAGCGCAGGTCGTCGAGTGAGGGCATCCCGGCGCCCTCGTTGCGTGGCCGGATGACCGACAGGTCCATGTCGGGCAGACCCTCGGGCTTGGCCATCGAGTGGGCCACGTCGACGCGGAACCCGTCCGCGCCGCGGTCCAGCCAGAACCGCATGACCCGGTCGAACTCGGCCGGCACTTCGGGGTTGTTCCAGTTAAGGTCTGGCTGCTCGGGTGCGAAAAGGTGCAGGTACCACTCGCCGTCGGGCACCCGCGTCCAGGCGGGGCCTCCGAACACCGAGGGCCAGTTGTTCGGAGGCAGGTCGCCCAGTTCGCCGCGTCCCGGCCGGAAGATGAATCGATCCCGCTCCGGGCTGCCCGGGCCGGCCGCGAGCGCCGCCACGAACCACGGATGTTCGTGCGAGAAGTGGTTGGGGACGATGTCGATCGTCACCCGGATGCCGCGCTCGTGGGCCTCGGCCACGACCGCGTCGAAGTCGGCCAGGGTGCCGAAGAGCGGGTCGACGTCGGTCGGGTCGGAGACGTCGTAGCCACCGTCGGCCATCGGCGAGCGGTAGAAGGGCGAGATCCAGATCGCATCGACCCCCAGGCTCTGCAGGTAGCCCAGCCGCGAGCGCAGCCCGATCAGGTCGCCGGCGCCGTCGCCATTGCCGTCGGCGAAACTGCGCGGATAGATCTGATAGAAGACCGCGGTGGCCCACCAGGGCGGGCTGGAAGCGCTTTTGGTCATGGCGCCCATCGTGCCAGACGGTCTCAGCCCGGCACGTTGCGCATGGACTCCGCCGCGTTGGCAAGGTAGTCCCACAACGGCTGCTCGTAGGCCGGCAGTAGCCCGATCGAGTCCAGGGCCGCGCGCATGTGCCGCAGCCAGGCGTCGCGCTGGGCTGAGCCGATCGCGAAGGGGGCGTGCCGCATGCGCAGCCGCGGGTGCCCGCGTTCCTGGGAGTACGTGCTCGGTCCGCCCCAGTACTGGATCAGGAACATCCGCAGCCGGTCGGCTGCGGGGCCAAGGTCGTCCTCGGGGTACAGCGCGCGCAGCACCGGGTCGCCGGCCACACCGGCATAAAAGGTGTCGACCAGGCGCCGGAACGTGTCCTCGCCGCCTACGGCGATGAAGAACGTGTCGGCGGCGGTCGGGTCGGGGTTCGGCGAGGACGGCACGTAATCCATTGTTCCCACATCGCCGCCTCGCCGCGTCGTACGGTCGGATCATGACGTCCACAGACTTCGACCTCATCGTCCTCGGCCTCGGCCCCGGGGGTGAGGAGGTCGCCGGAAAGCTTGCCGAAGCGGGCCAGTCGGTGCTCGGTGTCGACCCGGGGCTGGTCGGCGGGGAGTGCCCGTATTACGGGTGTATCCCGTCGAAGATGATCCTGCGTGGTGCCGAACTGCTGGCCGAGGCAGGGCGGGTGGACGGCATGTCCGGCCACGCCACGATCGAGCCCGACTTCGCGCCGGTGGCTGCCCGGATCCGGGCCGAGGCGACCGACGACTGGAACGACCAGGCCGCGGTGGCCCGCTTCCAGGGCCAAGGCGGCACGTTCCTGCGCGGCGCGGGCCGGCTGGCCGGCCGCGCGGACGACGGTCGGCTGCGCGTCCAGGTAGGGGAGGCCACCTACCGCACCGGGCGGGTGGTGGTGGCCACCGGAACGGCCCCCGCGCTGCCGCCGATCGAGGGGCTGGCCGAGCTGCGGGCGAGCGGCGACGGAGTGGACGGCCCGGTCTGGACGAACCGCGAGGCGGTCAAAGCGAGGCAGGCTCCGGCCTCGCTCATCGTGCTCGGCGGCGGGGCCATCGGCTGCGAGCTGGCGCAGGGTTTCGCCCGGTTCGGCAGCCAGGTCACGATCATCGAGGTCGCACCACGAATCCTGCTGCCCGAGGAGCCCGAAGCGTCCGAGGTGGTGGCCGGTGTGCTGCGGCGCGAAGGCATCGAGGTGCGGGAGGGTGTCGGCGCCACGAAGGTGGCCGCTGGCGCGCAGGGCGTCGTGGTCACGCTGGCTGATGGATCGACCGCCAGCGCCGAGAAGCTGCTCGTCGCCGCGGGGCGGCGGCCCAACCTGGGCGACATCGGGCTGGAGACGGTCGGCCTCGACCCGAACGCGCGCAGTCTGACGATCGACGAGCACATGCAGGTACAGCACGACGGGGCGCCAGTCGACGGGATCTACTCGGTCGGTGACATCACCGGCCGCGGTGCGTTCACGCATGTCTCGGTCTGGCAGGCCCGCGTGCTCACCGCGCACCTGCTCGGCCGCGACGAGCCATTCGGCGGCTACCACGGGCTGGCCTGGGCGACGTTCACCGACCCGGAGGTCGGGCGCGTGGGCATGTCGGAGGAGCAGGCCCGCAGCAAGGGCATCCGGGTCCGGGTCGGCAGCGAACCCATGCCGTCGTCGAGCCGCGGCTGGATCCACGGCCCGGGCAACGACGGGTTCGTCAAGGTGGTCGAGGACGCCGACCGTGGCGTCCTGGTCGGTGCCACCGTCGTGGGACCGCACGGCGGCGAGGTGCTGGGGCTGCTCACCCTGGCCGTGCACGCCGAAGTGCCCGTTGCCACGCTGGCCACCATGCACTACGCCTTCCCGACACTGCACCGCGCCGTCCTCGACGCGGTGAGTGCCCTCACGCAGTAGGTGATGCCTGCGGGCCCTCGGGGGCATCCGGGGTGGTGTCCGGCTCGGGAGGCAGCTGTGACTCGATGTCCAGGCGCTCGAGGCGGGCCCGGATGCGCACCCGCAACTCCCGCGCCACTCGCCACTGCTCCATGGGCCGCACCCGGACGACGAGCCGGATCACGGTCTCGAACCGGTCGAACTGTTCGACGCCGAGAACCTGCGGTTCACCCATGAATGCCTCGGCCCAGGCCGTCTCGCTGCGCAGGTCCTCGGCCACCCCGAGCATCGCCGCCGAGGCCGCCGTCACGTCGGCTGACGCCGCGATCGGCACGTCGAGCACAACCTGCGCGTAGCCCTGGCTCTTGTTGCCCACCCGGACAACCTCGCCGTTGCGGACGTACCAGACCGTTCCGTTGACGTCGCGCAGCCTCGTCGTACGCAGGCCGACCGCCTCGACCGTGCCGGACGCCTGCTCGAAGTCGATCACGTCACCGACCCCGTACTGGTCCTCGAGCATCATGAACATCCCGGACAGGAAGTCTTTGACCACGTTCTGGGCGCCGAAGCCGAGCGCGACACCGACGATGGACGTCCCAGCGATGAACGGCGCCAGGTTGACGCTCAACTCGCTGAGGACCAGCAGAAACGTGATCACCAGGATCGTGAAGGACACGCCCGACTTCAGGACCGACCCGATCGTGGCGGCGCGCTGGTCGCGCCGCTCGGACAGCAGCCCGGTGGATTCGAACAGGGCGCTGTGCTCGACCCGTTCCTTGAACGGACGCAGGATTCGCGGCACCGCTCCCACCCGGATCGGCCGCACCGCCCGGTTGATCATCCGGACCAGAATGGCCCGGATGACCAGGGCCACGAGGATGATGACGGCTATCCGGATCGGGACCTCGATCAACACCCGGCTGTGCTCGTGGACAAACGTCGGAAGGGCCAGCAGGCCGTGCTCACGGTCAGAACTCACGGTCGCCAACCATGCCATGCGGCAGAGAAACGTGCGCAAGGGCGCGTCGTCGGGTTCACTAGGAGCGTCGGAGGTGATCCGCGTGTCAGGGGCGCTGGTACTCAACGCGACTTACGAGCCGCTGTGCGTGGTTCCGCTGCGCCGCGCCGTCGTCCTGGTGCTCGCCGAGAAGGCCATCATCGTCGAGGCCGGCGACCAGGTGATGCGCTCCGAGCGGACCTCCATCCAGGTCCCGACCGTGGTTCGCCTGTCGCACTACGTGCGGGTGCCCTACCGGCGCGAGGTGCCGCTCACCCGCCGGGCCGTTCTCGACCGCGACGCCCACCTGTGCGCCTACTGCGGCCTGCGGGCCGACACCATCGACCACGTCCGGCCGCGTTCGCGCGGCGGCGCGCACGCGTGGTCGAACGTGGTGTCCGCGTGCGCCAGATGCAACCATCGCAAAGGTGACCGGCTGCTTTCCGAGCTCGGCTGGCACCTGGCGGTAACCCCGACACAGCCACCGGCGACGGTGGCTGTGGTCATGGGCTGGGCCAAGCGCGACCCGGCCTGGCAGCGCTATCTCACCTGGAACGGCATCGCGATCGAGGTCGCACCCGCCGTCTAACTTGGCCCCTCTGCAGGCGGCGGTACGGCGTGTCGCCCTGCTCAGGGGCCAAGCCGATACGGTCGGGCGATGGCTGATCTTCACGACCTCAGTGCGCTCGACGCCGCCGCCGCCGTCCGCCGCCGCGAGGTGAGTCCGGTCGAACTGGTCGAGCACGCCCTCGACCGCATCGGCCGCCTCGATTCGCACGTGGGCGCGTTCGTCACCGTCACCGACGAGGCGGCGCGCGAGCAGGCCAAGGCTGCCGAACGGCGGGTCGCCGACGCCGCCGACCCGGCCACGCTGCCGCCGCTGTTCGGCGTCCCGACTGCCATCAAGGACCTGAATCTGACGGCGGGCACGCCGACCATGCTGGGTTCACGGACCTTCGCCGGCTGGATACCCGACTTCGACGACAACGTCGTGGGCATGCTGCGGGCGGCCGGGACCATCAGCCTCGGCAAGACGGCCACACCCGAGTTCGGCCTGCCCTGCTACACCGAGACCGATATCGGGCCGCCGGCGCGGACGCCGTGGGACACCACGCGCAGCGCGGGAGGCTCCAGCGGCGGAGCCGGCGCGGCGGTGGCCAGCGGATTCATCCCGCTCGCACAGGGCAGCGACGGTGGTGGCTCCATCCGCATCCCGGCCTCGGTGTGCGGCCTGGTCGGTCTGAAACCTTCCCGCGGCAGGGTGTCCCGCGGGCCTCTGGACATCGACGCCGCCCGCCTGTCGGTGATCGGCCCGTTGGCCCGCACGGTGCGCGACGCCGCCGCGTTCCTCGACGCCGTCGCAGTCCCGCAGCCCGGCGACCCCGACCGGCCGCCGGCACTGCCCGCCGGTGAGACGTTCCTGGGCTGGTGCGAGCGTGAACCCGCAGCGCTGCAGGTCGGCCGCTACCTCGACTCGCCGATCCAGACCGAGGTGGACCAGCAGGTGCGCGCGGCGTGGGAGCGGGCCAGCGCGTTGCTGGCCAGCCTCGGCCACGAGGTCGTCGACATCACCGCGCCGCTGCCGAGCGAGGCCATCCCGGCGTTCGAAACTGTCTGGTCGGTGTCCGCGGCGAGCGTGCCGGTCGATCCAGCGCGTGAAGGCGAACTGCGGGCCATGACCCGGTATCTGCGCGGGCGGGCGGCCGAGATCACCGGCGCTGAGTACGCATCAGCTCTCGGCATGCTGAACGTGTATGCGCGGCGCGCCATCGCCGGCACCGCGCACCTGGACGCCGTCCTGACCCCGACACTGGCCATGCTGCCGCGCCCGGTCGGCTGGTTCATCGGCGACGAGGACGACCCGGCGGCGGACTTCGAACGGCAGAAGCAGTTCACGCCCTACACCGCGATGTACAACACGACCGGGCAGCCGGCGATCTCGTTACCGCTGTGTCAGAGCGCCGAGGGACTTCCGATCGGCATGATGCTCGTCGGGCGTCCAGGTGGTGAGGCGGCGCTGCTGGCGCTGGCCGCCCAATTGGAGCGTGCGTTGCCCTGGGCCGATCGTCGCCCCGCGATCTGGAGCGCTTAGCCGATTCGCTACCGTCACGGCATGAGCATCGTCGAGACGGTTCTGGTGTTCGTCGGCATTCCCGGTGCCATCATCGCCTTGATCGCTTTCGCTGTGTACGGCAAGTCGATGCTGCATCAGCCCAACCGTTACCGCCCGGGCAAGCCCTGGCCTTACCAGGCCGCGTGGTTCGTCCCGCACCCGGATGCCGTTGTGCATTCCGACGCCGGGCACGCCCAGATCGAGGCCGGGACGAGTACCAGGACGACAGCCATGGGCGGTGCCAGCGGTGAGTGGTGAGTCCAGGATCGACCCGAACCACCCGGACTACGGCCCGGTCGACCCGCAGCACGTCCAGTTCGGCCCGGTCGGTCATGACCTCGGCGCGAACGGATTCACAGCCCGTCAGCTGACCCGGCTGGACGAAGCACTGACGCTGTCGAGCCGGGAGTCCGGACTGACGTTTTCCCTCTACGTGGGCGAACTCAAGGCACCCACCCGCGCGCACGCCGAGGCCCTGTTCGAGAGGCTCACCGACGACGCGGTGCTCATCGCGGTGGCGCCCGCCGAACGGGCGCTGCACATCGTCACCGGGCCGGGCTCGTCCAAGCGACTGCCCAACCGCGCGTGTGCCTTGGCTGCGCTGGCCATGCGCGCCGCCTTCACCGGGGGCGACCTCACCGGCGGCCTGGTCACCGGCCTGCGCATGTTGTCCGACTCCGCCGGGCGCGTCTAGCTCGCCTTGGCCTTCAGCCAGCCGGCGTCAGAGCCAGACCACGCACTTCGTCTTGTCCAGGGGGTCATAGACGAGGCACGTCTTCGTGGGCGTGGGGGTGGGCGTGGGCTTGGGCAGCAACGTCGGCAACGGCAGCGTCCCGCTGCCACCGCCCGTCCCGGTGCCGGTGCCGCCGCTGGCGCCACCGCCGGATCCGGCACCCGGGCCCGAACCAGCGGGGGGCGCGCCACCGCCGGTGGCCGGGGGTGCTCCCTTGGCCGGCGCGGGTGCCTGCTTGGCCGGCGCCGGGGCCGCCTTCTTGGTCGCCGCCTGCTTCGTGGTCGTATGGTCGACCGCGGTCGGCGGGCCGGGGTTCGCCGGCGGGATCACACCGGTGTTGCTGACCGGCGGCAGGCCGCCGGTGACGTCGCCGACCGGGATGCCGGGCAGCGCAGTGCCGGTGCGGTAGGCCTCGGCGAGGGCGAGCACCTGGGCGAGGTACTGGTCGGAGTGGTTGTAGGTCAGCACGGCCGCCACCTGACCTGCCTGGGTACGCAGATTGCCGCCGGCCGCGCACAGGTAGCGCGCAGCCGTGAGCGCGGCGTCGTTGATGTTGAAGATGTCGGCCGTGCCGTCGCCGGTTGCGTCGGTGCCGTAGGCGGCCCACGTGCTGGGGATGAACTGCATCGGGCCGGCCGCGCGGTCATACACGGGGTCGCCGTCTATCCGGCCGCCGTCTGAGTCGCCAATGACCTCGGTCCCGTTGCCGTTGAGCGGGATGCCGATGATCCGCGGCGTCGAGGTGCCGTCGGCGTTGAGGGTGGCTCCGGCAAAGCGGCCGTGATCGGATTCCTCGCGGCCGATCCCGGCGAGCAGCGCCCAGTCGATACCGCACCCGGGCTGCGCGTTGGCCATCCGGGCCGCCGCGACGCGATAGGCGTTCAGCGCGACGTTGGGGATGCCGTTGGCAGCCAGGCCGGAGATGACGGCCTTGGTCGCCGGCGCCTTCTTGGCCACGTGGCGCGGCGTGGTGGTGAGCACGCTGTCCGCGGGTTGGACGGCGACGACGGGCGGCAGGATCGAGTCCAGGCCGGGTGCACCGACCGCGGCGGGTCGCGGCGCCTGCTTGGGCGTGGTCCTGGCGCCGGCCGGAAGCGCGACGCTGGCCACGACGAAGAGCAGGATGCCGCCGATGATCGTGCCTCCAGCGGCCTGACGAACCAGTCGCGGGTGCCGCCCCAGCCTGCCCGCCCCGATTGCGCTGACCTGCTCGTCGTCGTGCTCAGCGGCAGGCATAGGTGCGCTCCGGAGGTTCGGCGGGCTCGGTTACCAGAGATAACGAGAACAGAACGCGTGCGTTACGCGTCAGGTCCTGCCCCCGTGGTTCAGTCGCCGATGATCCGACTGGAGCCGAACACGCCCGGACTACGCCCCGGTGTCGGTCTCGCGGGCCCGCAGCGCCCGGACCACATCGGCCCTGCCCTCACTGACGAGCCGCCGCAGTGCCGTCGGCAGGCTCTCCCGGCGCAGGAAGTCGTCGGCGGCCGCGACCGTGCCGGCCGAGATGGTCGAGGTCCAGGCCGGGAACAGCCCCACGACGACGTTTTGGGCCAGCTCACTTGTGCGCCGCTGCCAGACGCCCTCGACCTCGTCGAAGTACCGTGCGACGTAAGGCTTGACCAGGTCGCCCTGGGTGGGGTGGGCGAAGCCCAAGATCACTGCCTCTTGCATGGCATTCGGCAGGGAGTCGTCCTCGACCGCGAGCCGCCACGCCTCGGCCTTCGCCGCGGCGCTCGGCTGCAACGCGCGGGCAGTCGCGGCGTAGCGCTGTCCGGCTGCGGAGGGGTCGCGCTCCAGCTCCGCCGCGATGCCCTCGGCGTCGATCGCGCCGCGGGCTGAGAGCGACTGCACCATCGACCAGCGCAGTTCCTCGTCGATGGCCAGGCCCTCGATGACCTCGGTGCCGTCGAACAGTGCCCGCACGAACGCGATGTGCTCATCGCTGCGGATGGCACCGAGCAGGGCATGGACCCAGGCGAGCTGGTGATCCGAGCCGGGGGCGGCATCGCGCAATGCGGCCAGCGCGGTGTCGGCCAGCGCCGCGTAGCCCTGCGGCGCCCAGTGCGGGTCGGCATAGATCTCCAGGGCGCGCAAGGCCTGGCGGGTCAAGGACTGCATGACGCCGATGTCGGTCTCTTGGCCGGCGCCGGCCAGCACCAGCGCCAGATAGTCACGGGTCGCCAGTTCACCGTCGCGGGTCATGTCCCACGCGGCCGACCAGACAAGGGCGCGGGGCAGCGAGTCGACCAGCTTGGCGATCCCGCCTGCGCGCAACGTGGCCAAGCTTTGTTCGTCCAGACGCAGTTTGCAGTAGGTGAGGTCGTCGTCGTTGAGCAGCAGCACGGCCGGCTGCCTGCGCCCGACCAGCGCCTCGACCGGGGTGCGTTCGGCCACGACGTCGAGCTCGACGCGGTCGGTGCGCACGAGGCGGCCGTCCTGCTCGTCGTAGACCCCGACGGCGAGCCGGTGCGGGCGGATCGTGTTGGTGGTGGCGACCTCGTCGGGCGCGGACTGCACGATCTCGAAGGTGGCGTAGTTGCCGTCGCCGTCGAGAGTGAACTCCGGTCGCAGCGTGTTGATGCCGGTGGTCTCCAGCCACAGCTTCGACCAGTCGCCCAGGTCGCGGCCCGACGACTTCTCCAACGCGCGGAGCAGGTCGGCGAGCGTCGTGTTGCCGTAGGCGTGTTCGGCGAAATAGTCACGCAGCCCCGCAAGGAACGCCTCGACGCCGACATACGCGCCCAGTTGCTTGAGCACACTGGCGCCCTTGGCGTAGGTGATGCCGTCGAAGTTCACCTCGGCGGTCTGCACATCAGGGGCGTCGGTGGCGATGGGATGCGTCGAGGGCAGCTGATCCTGGCGGTAGGCCCAGGTCTTCTCCGAATTGGCGAACGTTGTCCACGCGTCGGTCCAGCGCGTCGCCTTCGTCTGGCACAGCACGGAGGCGTAGGTGGCGAACGACTCGTTGAGCCACAAATCGTCCCACCAGCGCATGGTGACGAGGTCGCCGAACCACATGTGCGCCATCTCGTGCAGGATCGTTTCGCAACGCCGCGCGTACCGGGAGTCGGTGACCTTGCTGCGGAAGACGTAGTCCTCCCGGAAGGTCACACAGCCGGCGTTCTCCATGGCTCCGGCGTTGAACTCGGGGACGAACAACTGGTCGTACTTGTCGAAGGGGTAGCGCGTGCCGAAGTTGGCGTGGTACCAGTCGAAGCCCTGCCCGGTGATCGTGAACAACTCATCGGCGTCGACGTCCTTGCTCAGCGTCTGCCGGGACCAGAGGCCGAGATCGATGCCGTCGTGGGTCGTGCGCACGACGTCGTACGGTCCGGCGACCAGCGCCGTGATGTACGGGCTGATGCGGGCAGTCGGCGCGAAACGGATCCGCTTGCCGGCGCGCAGCTCATCGACGCCGACCTCGCGTCCGTTGGAGGCGACCTTCCAGTGCTCGGGGACGATCGCGCTGATGGTGAACTCGGCTTTGAGGTCGGGCTGGTCGAAGCACGCGTACACGCGCTTGGCATCGGCCGTCTCGAACTGCGAATACAGGTAGGTTTCGCCGTCGAGCGGGTCGACGAAGCGGTGCAGGCCCTCGCCGGTGTTGGTGTAGAGCAGGTCGGCGTCGACCACCAGAACGTTGTCCGCCGCCAGGTCGCCGAGCACGATTCCGTGTTCGGGGTCGTACCGGGACACGTCCAGGTCAGTGCCGTTGAGGGCGACCGCGTGGAACTTGTCGGCGATCACGTCGACGAAGGTCGACGCACCGGCGCGCGCGGCCGTGAAGCGGATCGTGCTCGTCGAGCGGAAGGTGCGCTCAGACGGCTTGCCGCCACCGTCGGTGAGGTCCAACGCGATGGTGTAGGACTCGATGTGAAGCAGCTCGGCACGGGTCCGTGCGTCGTCGCGAGTGAGGTTGGGGACGGCCACGGGCTCGGTCACTCCTTTGTGAGGTTGGTCAAGTTGAGTCTGTCACGAAGCATCCGGCCCTGCCCTCTGGTTAGTGTTGGCGCATGCGCATAGGTGACGTAGTGCCCGACTTCGAGCTTCCCGACCAGGACGGCGTGCCCCGTCGGCTCACCGCCCTGCTGGCAGCGGGACCGGTCGTGCTCTTCTTCTACCCGGCCGCCATGACGTCGGGATGCACGAAGCAGGCTTGCCATTTCCGTGACCTGGCCTCGGAGTTCGCCGCCGCCGGCGTCCAACGGGTCGGGATCAGCGTGGACTCGGTCGCCAAGCAGAAGCAGTTCGCCGACCTGCACTCCTTCGACTACCCGCTGCTGTCCGACGAGGGCGCCGAGGTAGCGGGCATCTTCGGTGTCAAGCGAGGAGTCGTCGGCCAGCGTCTCGGCGCGCCGGTCAAGCGCTGGACGTTCGCGATCGACCCGGACCGCACGGTGGTCGCGGCCATCCACAGCGAGGTCAACATGGATACCCATGCCGACCAGGCCCTGGCCGCCCTGACCCGCGGAGTGACCGAGCGCACCTGACCGGCAAGTTGCGGGCGTATTTGGGTACGTACCAGATATGACCAATTTCAACCAACCTGACCGTCCGGTCGTCGATTTCTGGTTTGATCCGCTTTGCCCATTCGCCTGGGTTACCTCGCGCTGGATCCTCGAGGTGCAAGCGCAGCGGGACATCGACGTGAACTTCCACGTGATGTCGCTGTCGATACTCAACGAGGGGCGCGACGGCCTCTCCGACGACTACCGGGAGATGCTCGGGCGCGGCTGGGGTCCGGTGCGGGTCTGCATCGCGGCCGCCGAGTCCCGCGGCGACGACGTGCTCCGAGCGCTCTACACCGCGCTCGGGCGGCGCAAGCACGACCAGGGCCGCGACTTCGACCGCGACGTTATCGTCGAGGCGCTCGCCGAGGCTGGTCTGCCGGAATCGTTGGCCGATGCCGCTGACACCGACGAGTTCGACGAGCGGTTGCGCAAGTCCCACCACGAGGGCATGGACGCGGTCGGCCTCGAGGTCGGCACGCCCGTCATCCACGTCAACGGGGTTGCGTTCTTCGGCCCGGTGCTCACCCGCATTCCGCGCGGGGAGGACGCCATCAAGGTCTGGGACGGCGCCCGTCTGCTGGCCAGCTACCCGTACTTCTTCGAACTCAAGCGCACCCGCACCGAGCGCCCCCAGTTCGCCTGAGCAACACCCGCCGCGCAGCGCGGCGGACCCCAGAGAGTAAACACGTTTCGCGCTCGTTGACACGCCAGCTACGTGCCCGCGAGATCCAGGCGAACGGACTCCTCAATCGAGGCCGGCCGCAGTCCGAAGGTGGCCTGGGCGGCGCTGGAGTCCAGGATGAACGGCTTGCGGAATTAGGTGCTGCGTCTCGCGCAGTTCGCGGACCGTCCGGTTCGCGAGCCCGATGGCCCACACTGCCGCGGGTGGAATGGCCCGCAGTTTCGGCCTGACGCCCAACTGTGCTGCCGCGACCGCAGTGAGCTCGCGGATGGAGCAGGCCGGCGCGCTCGGGACGTGCCAGGCGCTGCCCCACGCCCGCTGGTCGGATGCGCCGACCACGAGCAGCCTGGCGACGTCCTCGACGTTCGTCCAGGTGTGCTGCGCATCGAGGTTTGCCGGAACGAATGCGGTACGCCCCTTGCGCAGGGCAGGTGTGATGAGCATCGACAGCAGTGAATTGCCACCGAGGTAGTCGCTGCCCCGGACCTCAAACGCGCGGATCCGACCGGCCTCGTGCGCGTCGAACGCGTCGCGCGACATCTGATTGCGGACGCGGCCCTTGGTGCCGGTGGCTGCCAGTGGGGTGGTCTCGGTCATCGGCGCGTCGACCGGCCCGTAGCCATAGAGGTTGCCGGTCGTGGCGAGCACCGCGCCGCTCGACTCCGCAGCCGCGAGCAGCGCATTCGCGACCGGCGGCCAGTCGGTGCTCCAGCGGTGGTAGGGCGGGTTGACGCAGTTGTAGATCGCAGCCGCGCCCTCGGTGAGCTCAGACAACTGGGCGGCGTCGCTTGCGTCGGCAGTCCGCTTGTCGGTGCCGTCGACGCCGGATCCGCTGCGCGTCACCATGCGGACCGTCTCGCCGTTGGTGAGCAGTTCCCGCGCCACGGCGCTGCCGACCGGGCCGGCTCCGACGATCACGTGTAGTGCCATGAGGTGCCTTTCGGTTCGGAGAGCACCGCTCTCAATAGTGAGCATCGCTCACGCGACAGGCCATTGTCAAGAGCAATGCTCTCAATTTAGTGCACCGCTCTATTATGTGTGTCACGCTGTCGTCATGACCGAGTCGGTGGCGACGACGGTGCGGGCCAGTGCACGCGCCGAGATGACAGAACGGATCAAGCAAACGGCCCGGCAACACTTGGCTGTGGACGGTGCAAACTTGTCGCTGCGTGCCGTCGCCCGCGACCTCGGTGTGGTCTCCTCTGCTGTCTACCGCTACTTCGCCAGTCGGGACGAGTTGCTCACCGCACTCATCCTGGACGGTTACGCGTCGCTGGGCGAAGCGGCGGAAGAGGCCGAAGCGGCGGTGCCGCGCCGGGACCTCGCCGGCCGCTGGATGGCCCTCGGCCGAGGCGTCCGAGCCTGGGCTCTCGCCAACCCGCACGAGTATGCGTTGCTCTACGGCAGCCCCGTCCCGGGATACGCCGCACCCCAGGTCACGGTCGGTCCGGCCAGCCGGCCGGTGGTGGCCATGACCGCAATCCTGCGCGACGCCGTGGCAGCCGGGCTAACCGTGCCTGCTGGTCCCCGGCTACCCCGCCGGGTGCGGGCGGACCTGGAACGCATTCAAGGCGACTCAATGTTCGGCGGTGTGCCCCCCGCGGCCTTGGCCCGCGGTATGACGGCGTGGGCGCAGCTCTTCGGGGCGCTCAGCTTCGAGCTGTTCGGTCGGCTCGCCAACGCCATCGAGGACTTCGATGCCTACTTCGACTACCAACTTCGGGCCATGGCCGTGTACCTGGGACTCTGAGCCGATGGATGCGCTGTTTCACATCGTCGATCGTTCGGCGTGGCAGACCGCCGTATCTCGCGGTGAGTACCGCGCCGAGTCACTCGACAGCGAGGGCTTCATCCATTGCTCGTTCGCGACCCAGGTGAGCGCGGTGGCCAACGCGAGGTTCCGCGACGTCGACGGGCTATGCGTGGTCGAGCTCGACCCAGACCGCCTGGACGCGCCCGTCGTCATCGAGGACAGCTACGGCAGCGGGACGGCTTATCCGCATGTCTACGGACCGATCTCGAGCGCCGCTGCCGTTCGCGTACACGGACTACCCCGCGACCCCGGCGGCGACTACCGGTTCAGCGCTTGCGGCGCAGCCGGTGCTGCATCGTCGGATCAGTGAGCCACCACGGCGCGTCGGCCTGGTTGGTGTCCGGGCCGTGGCCGGGCAACCCGGAGCGGGCGATGCGTTCCGCGTCGAGGACGGCGTCGATGGCCGCCGCTTCGCGGGCGTCGGCGCTCAGCCAGCGGCGGTACACGATCAGCAGGAACGGCAGATCGATGATCTCCGAGACGCACCACAGGATGGACCCGGCGATCTGCTGATCGTGCAACTGGCTCGGCGACCAGGCCTGTGCCGTGCGCTGCTCGAAGTACGACGTGACCAGCGAAGTGTGCATGCGCAGCGCGATACCCGGGATCGCGTCGAGGACGAGCTCGAACGAGCCGATCGCCAGCGTGAGGCCGACGGTCAGCGAGCTCGGTGAATCGTCCAGGCCGATGAGCGGCAACAGGATGAGAGCGCCTACTGCGACGAGCACGAGGTGCAGTCCCCAGCCGACGGACGGTTCGGTGATCGCCCAATCGGGCAGCGGGCCGAAGAACAGCACGCCGGACAGCAGCGGGACCAGCGCCGGTCCGACCAGGGGATTGCTCAGCAACCGGCCGGACCGGGAGCGCAGGAAGCGGTCGACCGGTCCGTCACGGCCGGATCGCGTGCGAGCGAGTTGCAGCGGATGGCCGGACAACAGGATGAACGGCACGAGCAGGAACAGGGTGAGCGTCTGCGTGGTCCAGACCCAGTACAACGACGACCCGTAAACCTGCTGGAATCCGCAGCTCGTCCAGAGGAAGAGCAACAACCCGCCGGCGAACGTGATCGTGCGGCCCCTCGGCCACGTCTTGCCCGCGGGTCCCAGCCGCCGCACGGTTCGGTAGTACCAGGCACCGGCGAGTATTGCGGCCAGGAGGGCGAGCGGCTGGACTGCCCACTGCGTCGCCACGGTGGCGAGGCCAAGGGAGGGCAGAGCGTGCGTCATAGCACGAGTGTCCCAGCCTGGTGACGCCTGCCATGATGGCGTCCATGCGCGTCTTCCTGGGCAGCGACCACGCCGGATACGAGCTCAAGGCTCGGCTGATCGAGCATCTCAACGATGCCGGCCACCAGCCCGTCGACTGCGGGGCTTCGACCTTCGACCCGCAAGACGACTACCCGCCCCCGTGCATCGCGACGGGCCGGCGCACGGTGGCCGAGCCGGGCAGCCTCGGCATCGTCATCGGTGGCTCGGGCAACGGCGAGCAGATCGCGGCGAACAAGGTGCGCGGTGTGCGGGCCGCCCTGGTGTGGAGCGATGAGACTGCGCGTCTTGCCCGCGAACACAACGACGCGAATGTCATGAGTATGGGCGCGCGCAATCATCCCGAAGGTGATGCGCTGCGGTTCGTCGACATCTTCCTGGCTACGTCGTTTTCGCAGGACGAGCGGCATGTGCGGCGCATTGGGATGCTGTCCGAGTACGAGATCACGGGCGATATTGCCGGGCACTCGGTGGTCTGACTGCGGTCAAGCCCAATGGTGCTCGCCCCGTCATGGAGTGGGCTGCCACTCCAAGCGGACGTCGGGCTCGCGCTCCTCATTTCGCGAGCCGTCTGTCAGGGCCACCTCGACAAAGCCGTGCCGCGCATAGAAACGGCGAGCAGGGGTGTTGACCTGGAACGTCCACAACCCCAACCCCGTTGGACGGCGCGACTTGGCCTGCGCGACCAGCCGGTCGCCGATTCCGTGGCCACGCCAGTCCGGATCGAGGTAGAGCTGATCGATGTCGGCAGCACCGAGAGCCATCATCCCCACGACCGCACCGGTGACCGTGGCCACCCACGCCTCGAGTCGCTCGATCACCACGTCCGCAATCCAGGCCCGCACCTCGTCGTCGGTGTGCACCGCACGCACCGTCGGCAGCGCCGCAGCGAAGGACCGCAGCCACACGTCCGCGACGGCATTGGCATCAGACTGCGCCGCCCGTCGGAGAGCGGTCGTCGTCAAGGCGCGGGTTTCCAGTTGCGGCGCACGATCGCGATGTCGCGTTCGGCCTCGGCGATGTCCTCGGCGGTCGGCCGGTTGACGTCGCGGCCACGCAGGGCAGCGCTGACCCCCAACTGGGAACGTCCCGCGCCGACCAGGTCGGCCAGGCCGCGCTCGCTGGGCTCACCAGACTGACGCGGTGGTCGCTGGCGCCTCGCCGGTGGCGCGGGGTGCGCCTTCGCCTCCACCGCCGGGTCGACGGCGGCGGCTGCCGGCGCCGCGGGCGGTGGGGGAGGGCCCTGGCGCGAGGTTCCCCGCCGCCGCCGGCGCGCATGCGCGCCATCCTTGGACTCGGTCACGCAGTCGATCCTGCCGCACCCGACGCACGAGCGTCGCCTTCGCCGGCGAGACTGCCGCCAGATAGATCACCGCGAACGGCATCGTCGGCCCGCCTGCCGTCGACCGGCGGAACCGACCACGGACCAGCAGGTCACCGACCGCGCTAGCTGAGCGCAAGAATCTCGATCAGGCTGCGGGCAGCCTGCCCGCCGTCCTCCAGCGCGATCTCGAGCGCGCGTGGCACGTCCAGGTCATTGAGCAGCGCGGCGGGTAACGCGGCCACCCCGGCCTCGCCGCCGGGCTTTGCGGCAGCGCTATAGAGCTCCTCGAGCAGCGACCCCGCCGCGGTCAGGTCGTCGACGGAGTACGACCAAGCCTGGGCCCATGGCCGGTTCAGGCAGAGCAGCCGGATCGCTGCCCCGGTGTGCTCGCGGAGCAGGTCGTCGACGAGTACGAGGTTGCCGGTGGACTTCGCCATCTTGGCGCCGCCGATCTGGACGGTGCCGGCCCGCAACCACCCTCGGGAGAACGGTGCGACGCCGGTGGCGGCCTCGGCCAGTGCCGTCTCACAGGCGTGGTGCGGATAGGCCAGGTCGGCGCCGCCACAGTGCAGGTCAATGCTCGAACCGAACAACGACAGCACCATGGCCGCGCACTCGGCGTGCCAGCCTGGCCGACCGTCACCCCACGGGCTGGGCCAGCTGATCTCGTCGTCGGCGGTCTCCTGCCAGACGGCGACGTCGAGCGGGTGGTCCTTGGCCGGGTCGTCGGGGTGATCGTGGAAGTCGTGCGACAGCGTGACGGCCGTGTCGTGGTCGAGCCCCGCGGCGGCGGCCGTGTCCGAGGTACGCGCATAGACGCTTCCGCCCCGGATGTAGGCGGCGTCGCGAGCGAGCAATGCCGCGCCCAACTGGACCACGTGTCCCACCGCCTGCGCCGCCGTCGGCGAGTGGTCGGGATTGCGGACCCGCAACGTCGCCATCGTCGATTCGAAGGAGGCCCGCTGCAGGGTGGCGAGCATCGAGAAGGACTCGCCGCGTCGGCGAGCTTCGGCGAAGAGCACCTCGTCGACGTCGGTGACGTTGCGGGCCATCGTGACGGTGTGACCGTGCCAGCGAAGGACCCGGTCAAGGGCGTCGGCCCAGACGTAGGTCGCTGCGTGGCCCAGATGTGTCACGTCGTACGGGGTGATCCCGCAGACGTACATCCGCACCCGCCCCACCATGGGCAGCGTCCTACCGCTCAGGTGCAACGGCATAGGCGGTCCGGTCAGCCGGGAGGAGTCCACGGCTGCAGTCTGCCAGCGTCGTCCCACCGCGGATCTGGTGGCAGAGTTGGTGCACCGAACAAGGAGCGGCATGAAATTTCACGCGACGGTGGATGCGCACGGCAAGACCGCGACCGGCATCCGGGTGCCCGATGACGTCATGACCGCACTCGGTCCGAGCAAGCGGCCGAAGATCAGGGTCACGATCAACGGGCACACCTACCGCACGAGCGTGGCCTCGATGGGCGGGTCGTTCGTGTTCGGCGTCAGCGCCGATGTCCGGTCGCGAGCCGCAGTGGCCGCCGGCGACGCCGTGGACGTCGAGGTGGAGCTCGATACCGAGCCGCGCGAGATCACGGTCCCGGCCGACCTGGGCGCCGCGCTGGAGGACGACACCGCGGCGCAGCGCTTCTTCGACGGGCTGTCCTACAGCCACCAGCGCAGGTATGTGGAGTGGGTGGAATCAGCCAAGAAGGCCGAGACGAGGCAGCGACGGGTGGACCAAGCGGTGCTCAGGCTGCGCGAGGGCCGCGTGCAGGGTTGACCCGCCCGGAGCGGCGGCCGGTCAGTAGTGCGCGGCGTCCAGCAGGTCGGAAGGTCCGTTGGACGGGTGCGAGAACAGGCTCGTCGAACCGACGGACTGGGCCGAACCGGGGTGCCGCGGCGTCTTGGCGCCGAGGATTCGCTCGAACAGGGCGAGGTATTCCGCCACCATCCGGTCGACCCCGAAACGGTTGACGGCCTCGTCACGGCAGGCCTGGCGGTCGAGTTCGCCGAGCCGGGCGACGGCATTGACCGCTGCGGCGGCATCGACGACGAGATAGCCTGTCTCGCCGTCGCGCAGCAGTTCCGGCATGGCGCCGACGGGCGTGGCGATGACGGGCGTACCGGTCGCGAGCGCCTCGATGACCGACAGGCCGAACGGCTCGGCGAAGCTGACGAGGTGCAGCAGCCCACGTGCTCCGCCGAGAAGCGCATTGCGCTCGGCCGTCCCAACCGGGCCGAGGTAGGAGACCGCCGTCCCGTCGACGTGCGGCGCGACGTGATCGCGGAAATACGCCTTGTCCTGAGTGACTCCGGCGATGACCAACGGCAGGCCCGCCTTCTTGGCGACCTCGATCGCCAGGTGCGCACCGGTGTCGGGATTGACCCGCCCGAGAAACAGCAGGTACTCACCGGCCGCGGGAACGAACGTGAACAGGTTTGTGTCGATGCCGTAGTGAATCGTGGCCGCGTAATGCAGGTCGGGGTGCCGGTCGGCGTTGCTGACCGAGACGTAGCGGGCGATGTCGTCGTATGCGCGGTAGACCGGCACGGCCGACCTGGCGAGCCCGTGGATGGTAGTGACCATCGGGGTGGACACCAGCCGGCTGTAGCTCAACGGCATGAAGTCAGAGTGGTTGACCAGCACATCGAATTCGTCGGCCCGCTCGAATGCGGCCGCATGGTGCAGCGCCTCACATACGCGGGGATCGGCCTGCTTGTCCTCGGTGAAGCCAACCGTGGCGGTGGCGTGCAGCCAGGCCGATGTCTCGGAGTTCGCAGACGCGAACAGCGTGACGTTGTGCCCGCGGGCGGCGAAACCGTTGGTCAGCGATGCCGCGATCTGCTCCCAGGCGGCGTGGTCTCGGGGCGGAGTGCGGCGTGCAATAGACGCGATGATGCCGATCTTCATGTGGTCCTCGTCATGCCTCGACGGCTGCTGTGGATGGGGCACCGTCACGAGACGGGCGCGGGCGTCGGTGACCTCAACCTACCGTCTTTGGGTCGTGGCCCTACCATCGGACGGGCAATCTGTGCCTTGATTAGGCGTATCGTAGGCGTTGTCCCGGTTTCCTTCTGCGCAGACGCCCAAGGCGGTCGATGCCGAATCGGGAGCGTTCCCTATTCGCCGAACACATCCGGCGTAGTCAGGTCGTTGGCCCGTGAGCGTCCCCTCCTACGGCGATGACACGTCGCCCTACTCGGCCGGCTTGGCGCTGCGTCTGAGGATGGCGCCGCGGCTGATCCACGCCAACAGCCTGGACGGCGCCTGGTGGCCTCGTTCCACTGACCTGATCAAGGAACTGCCGCCGCTGTTGCTGGCGGTGTCCAAGCGAATCGGCCGGATCCGCGGTGTCCTGCTCAACCAGGACGAATGGCTGCCCGCACCGGTCGACTGGACCCCTCCGGGCAATCACCGCGTCCGGATCGGCTGGTACGGGCACCAGGATGCCCATATGGCGGTCCTCATCGGCGACAGCGCCAAGCGCGTGGACCTGCTCGTCATCCCCGTCGGCAGCGACGCACCGAACGCGTCCGCCGCGATGGCGCTGGCCACCACCATGGGCAACACCATGACCGGCCCGGAGGCCCTGCGTTCCGCGGCGTTGTCCAGCCGGCTGTCTGGCCAATCGGTCAGCAAGGAATCTGGAGGTGCGAATGCCCCCGTCAGCAACTGAATCCACCGTTGTGGCCGTGGCTCCGGCCGGTAGTGAGTCCCCGGTCTGTGACATGTGCTCGCACCATCGCGCGTTCCATGACGTCGTAGCCACGCGGTACTGCGCCGCATCGGCCACCCGTGCGCTGGCCCGCGGCTGCGTGTGCCAGGTGCCGGTTCCGACTGTCTAGAGCGCCATTCCCAGCCGGGCGTTCCCGGCTCGCTGAACGGGCGAGGCCAACCGGGCGCACCGCACCAGACGGCCTCCGGTCGTCAACGAATGCGTCAGCAAGGGCTGATGTCGTCGGCGACGATGTCAAGAGGACGTAAAGTGGCAGCATGGGTCACCGTCGAGCGCGCCCGCGCGGTGCGCCCGGGGCAGTGGCGCGAGTGGCTCGATGGGCGCTCGTCACCGCGGTCGTAGCGATCGCCGCACCTGCCGCCGCGTCGCAGGCGGCACCCAGCTCCCCGCCCCCGGCCGGCGCCGGCAGCATCGGGCTCACCCTGCTGGCGCAGGACGCTGCGCCCGACCCCGATCCGCGCGGCCAGGTGTATATCGTCGATCACCTCGCGCGGGGTGGCATCCTGCACCGTCGGGTCGAGGTCGCGAATTCCACCGCCGGTCCCGCGCACGTCGCCCTCTACTCGGCGGCGGCCACCATCGAACGCGGCACGTTCGTCGGTGCGGCCGGGCGCAGCCGCAACGACCTGTCCACCTGGACGTCGGTGCTGCCCGCGGCAGTTGACGTCGTGGCTGGCGGCCGGGCCTTCGTCGACGTCGGGATCCGGGTGGCGCCCGACGCCGCACCCGGCGAGCACTACGGCGTGATCTGGGCCGAGGTCCGCTCCGCCGCGAGCGACGGGGGCGTCGTCGAGGTCAGCCGCGTCGGCATCCGCATCTATCTGTCGGTCGGCCCCGGCGGAGCACCGGCGGCCAGCTTCACCGTCGGGTCGCTGCGCGGGGTTCGGTCCGCTACCGGCGAACAGTCGGTTACTGCGAGTGTGCACAACACCGGAGGTCGGGCGCTGGACATGGTCGGCACGCTGCAGCTCCTGGCTGGGCCGGGCGGCGTCCGGGCCGGGCCGTTCCCGGTCACGCTCGGGACGACGGTGGCGGTCGGCGGGTCGCAGCCCGTCACGGTCGCCCTGGCCGGACAGCTGCCCCCCGGCCCTTGGACCGCTCAGCTCGTGCTGCGCAGCGGCCTGCTCGAACGCCGGGTCCAAGGCCCTATCACCTTTCCTGAGCCAGCCCAGCCAACGACGGTTGACGGCTCGTCAGGCGCGACGGGGTGGTTGGTCGCGGGCCTCGTCGGGCTGGCGGTCTTGCTGGGGCTCGCCGCGGTGCTCGCCCTTCGTCGCCGTCGGCACCGGGCCCGCCCGGACCCCGCGTGGGTAGGCATCAATGTGTGATTGGTGTTAGTATTCGGCAAGATGGCAACCGGATCGCCACTCCGAAAGTGCTGGACCCCAGCGCTCTAGCCCCTGGTGCCGCTAGGACGAGGGACACCCGATGGGAATCAGGCGGTGGATGGCCCTACTCGGGGTCCCCGTCCTGACCGTGTCAGTGCTCCTCGCGGGGGCCGCTCACGCCCCCCGCGCCTACGCACTCGGCCCGGCGCCGGTCGGATTGGGCGTGGCCGCGTCCTACTCGGTGTTGGGCGGAACAGGCGGGGTCACGAACAGTGGCGCTACCACGATCAGCGGCGACGTCGGCTCGAGCCCGCCCAACACGATCGTGGGGTTCCCACCCGGGACCATCGGCGGCACCAAGCACGAGGGCGACGCGGCCGCGCTGGGGGCGCAGACCGCGTTGAACACGGCCATTCTGGACGCGACCCTGCGCGTTCCCACCAACATCTTGGCGCCCCTTTCCGCCACTCTGTCCGGGACCTTCACGGCCGGCGTCTACAGGCGGACCGGCGCGCTGACTGTCGCGACGACGGTGACCCTCAACGGCGGAGGCGATCCGACGTCGGTGTTCATCTTCCAGGTGAGCGGTGCGCTGAGCACCGCCGCGGGCAGCAACGTCATCCTGACCAACGGCGCGGTGGCCTCGAACGTGTTCTGGCAGTCGACGGGCGCCGTCGACACCGGCGCAAACTCGATCTTCAACGGCACGATACTGGCGACCGGGGCGATCACGATCGGCGCCGACGCCTCGCTCACCGGTCGCGCGCTGTCCGCAGGCGCGGTGACCCTGTCCACGAACACCGTCAAGTTCACCGTCGCCGGCCCGCCGAGTATGACGATCACAGGCGGCCCGTCCGCGGCGACGAACGACACCACGCCCACCATCGCCGGGACCACCGGGGCGCCGGTCGGCGCCACCGTGACCGTCACCATCGCCGGGCAGACGCTGACGGCCATCGTCCAGAGCGGCGGCGGCTGGAGCGTCACGGCTGCCGTGGTGGCGCAGGGCGACCAGAACGTGGTGGCCTCGGCGGGCAATGGAGCCGGCGACATCGGTAAGGCGACGCAGGTTCTCACCGTCGACACCGTGGCGCCTGTCGTGACGATCACGGGCGGCGCGACGGGATCCACCAACACCGTCACACCCACGATCACCGGCACGGCCACCGGCGTCGTGGTGGGTACGGCGGTGATCGTGACGGTCGCCGGGCAGACCCTGAACACGACGGTCCAGGCCGGGGGTTCGTGGACCGTGACGGCAGCCACGATGACACAGGGCGTGAAGACCGTCGTCGCATCGGTGACCGATCCCGCGGGCAACACCGGCACCGCCACCCAGGCCCTCACCGTCGACACGACGACGCCGATGGTGCCGCTCGGGACCACCTCGACGTACTCGGTGCTCGCCGGCACCGGCGTGGTGAACACCGGCGCGACCAACCTCAGCGGCGATCTCGGGTCCAGTCCGGGCAACTCGATCCTGGGCTTCCCGCCGGGCACCGTGGGCGGGACCACGCACGCCGGTGACTCGGCGGCGGCCCAGGCGCAGGTCGACCTCACCGCGGCCTACAACAACGCCGCCGGGCGAGTGCTGAACGCGAGCTTCGCCGGAGACCAGAACGGGCACACATTCTTCGGCGGCGTCTACCGCACGAGTGCCGCCTTCTCGCTGACCGGGACGATGACGCTGGACGCGCAGGGTGATCCGGGCGCGGTGTTCATCTTCCAGGTCGGCGCGGCGTTGAACACGGCCGCCGCCAGCCACATCGTCCTCATCAACGGTGCGTTGGCCTCGCGGGTGTTCTGGCAGGTCCTGGGCGCGGTCGGCACCGGCGCGTCCTCGACGTTCGCCGGGACGATCATGTCGCTCGGCGCGATTACGATCGGCGCCAGTGCCGAACTGGCCGGTCGCGCGCTGTCCGTCGGCACCGTCACCCTGTCGACCAACCCCGTCTACTTCAGCAACCTCCGGCCGCCCTCGGTGGCGATCACCGGCGGCGGGTCAGCGTTCACCTTCGACACGACGCCCACCATTGCGGGAACCACCGACGCGGCGACCGGATCGGCCGTGGCGGTGACTGTCGCGGGGCAGACCCTGAACACGACGGTGCAGAGCGGGGGCACCTGGAGCGTGACCGCTGCCGTCGTGACGCCCGCCACGTTCCCGGTCGTGGCGTCGGTGACCAACGCCGCCGGGGACACCGGCACGGCACGCCAGAACCTCACCGTCGGCGCCGCGACGGCGTTGGTGGCGCTGGGCAGCGCGGGGACGTACTCGGTGCTGGCCGGAACGGGCGTGGTCAACACCGGCGCCACCAGCCTGAGCGGCGACCTCGGCGTGAGTCCCAGCTCCTCGGTCGTGGGCTTCCCGCCGGGCGCCGTCGGTGGGGTGATCCACGCCGGCGACGCGCAGGCCGCGCAAGCACAGGCCGACCTCGTGCTCGCCTACAACGACGCGGCCGGCCGTACCCCGAACGGCGAATTCGCCGGCGACCAGAACGGGCAGACGTTCACCGCCGGCGTCTATCACACGACCGCGGCGTTCGGGCTGACCGGAAACCTGACGTTGGACGCGCAGGGTGACCCGAACGCGGTCTTCATCTTCCAGGTCGGCGCCGCCTTGAACACGGCCGCGGCCAGTCATATCGTGCTCATCAATGGCGCGCAGGCCGCGCGGGTGTTCTGGCAGGCGCTCGGCGCGGTAGGTACCGGCGCGTCGTCGTCGTTCACGGGGACGATCCTGGCCGCCGGCGCGATCACGCTCGGCGCGAGCGCGACGCTCAACGGCCGGGCGCTGTCCTACGGCACGGTCACGCTGTCGTCCAACGTGGTCACGACCCCGGCCGTGGCCGGTGGCGTGCTGTCGATCACCGTGCCCGCCTCGGCGAGCCTCGGGAGCCGGGCGACCAGCGCAGACAGCGCAACCATCAGCGGGCTGTTCGGCCAGGTGCAGGTCACCGATGGACGCGGCGCGGCCGCCGGTTCGGGCTGGATTGCGAGCGTCACCTCAACCGCGTTCACGACGCCGGGCGGCGCCACGATACCGGCCAGTGCCGTCAGCTACGTCGCAGGAACGATCACCAGGGTGGGCATCGCGACGTACACGGCGAACAACCCGGGCAGCCTCGACGGTCAGTCCGCCGCAGTCACCGCGACCGGCATCACCGGAGACAACTCGGCCACCTGGAATCCGACCATCTTCGTGGCCCTGCCGAGCGGCATGGTCGCGGGCGTGTACTCCGCGACAATCACCCACTCAGTTCTGTAGCCCGCGTCAGCCGGCCAGCCTTGTGCCTGGAGCGGGCGACGGGAATCGAACCCGCACAATCAGTTTGGAAGACTGAGACTCTGCCATTGAGCTACGCCCGCACTCACGAGCTGGCTCGCGCCAGCACGCGAACACAGGTTACCCGGCACACGTCGGGTACCGGCTCGTGCGCGCCGGAAGAGCGCCGCCCGTACACTGAGGCCCCGTCAGCGCCCGGGGTGTGGCGCAGCTTGGTAGCGCACTCGCTTTGGGAGCGAGGGGCCGTGGGTTCGAATCCCGCCACCCCGACCGAACCAGGCCGTCCCCACCGTCCGGATCAGCCACGCGAGGAGCAACAGCACTGTGAAGAGCACCGTCGAAACCTTGAGCCCGACCCGTGTGCGGCTCGCCGTCGAGGTGCCGTTCGAGGAGTTGAAGCCCAGCCTGGACGCGGCCTACAAGAAGATCGGCGCCCAGGTGAAGGTGCCGGGATTCCGGCCGGGCAAGGTGCCGGCCCGCGTGATCGACCAACGCGTGGGGCGCGCCGCGGTCCTCGAGGAGGCCATCAACGACGCTCTGCCGAGGGTTTACACCGCGGCTGCGCGCGAGGCTGCGATCCGCCCGCTCGGCCAGCCCGAGATCGACGTCACCAACCTCGATGACGGACAGTCGCTCAGCTTCACCGCCGAGGTCGACGTGCGGCCCGAGATCGACCTGCCCGAGCTGGAGGGCCTCGAGGTCACGGTCAGTGACGTCGCGGTCAGCGACGACGAGGTCGACGAGCAGCTCAGCGGCCTGCGCGACCGGTTCGGCACGCTCAAGGGCGTTGACCGGCCCGTGCAGAGCGGTGACTACGTCTCCGTCGACCTGCTGGCCATGACCGACGGAGTCGAGGTCGAGGGCGGCTCGGCCAAGGGACTGTCCTACGAGGTCGGCACCGGTGACCTCATCGACGGTCTCGACGATGCGCTGGTCGGCCAGTCGGTCGGCGACAGCGCCACGTTCACCAGCACACTGCACCAGGGCGACAAGGCCGGCGCCGAGGCCGAGATCACCGCGACGGTCGTCTCGGTCAAGGAGAAGGAACTGCCGGAGATCGACGACGAGTTCGCCCAGCTGGCCAGCGAATTCGACACCGTCGACGAGCTCAAGGACGACCTGCGCACCAAGCTCGGCCGGGTCAAGGCCTTCGAGCAGGGCAGCCAGGCGCGTGACAAGGTCCTCGACACGCTCATGGACACCGTCGAGTTCCCGCTGCCTGAGTCGGCCGTCAAGGCCGAGGTGGACTTCCGCGAGCATGAGATCGTCCACTCACTCGGCCACGACGACGGCATGCTCGACCGCTACCTGGCCACCCAGGGCAAGACCCGCGACGAGTTCGACACCGAACTGCGCGAGGGAGCTGAGAAGGCGGTGCGCAGCCAGTTGCTCCTCGACGCGATCGCCGACAAGACCGACGTGCAGATCGGTGACGCCGAGCTGACCGAGTACCTGGTCCGCGAGGCGGCGCGCTACGAGATGCCGCCCCAGGAGTTCGCCAACCAGATCGTCCAGGCGGGCAACCTCCCGGACCTGATCGCCGGCGTTCGGCGCAGCAAGGCCCTGGCGGCGGTGCTCGAAGGCGCCGTCATCACCGACGAGTCGGGCCATACGGTCGACCTTTCCGCGCTGGCACCGTCGGCCCGGGCCGAACTGCTCGACGCGGGCGACCCGGGGCTGGGCCCGGTCGACGACGAGGCGGACGAGGAATTCGACATCGAGGCCGAGGACGCGGAGTAATCAGCCCAGCAAGGGTCAAGCCCTAAGCGAACGCAGGCCGAATCGGGAGTGTTCGCCCGGGGTGCTTCGTTAGGGTCGATGTACCACCCGATGAGAGAAGGTTCGCTGACGTGAGTCGCTTCGATCCCCAACCACTGCGTGTCGCCGAAATGCGGAGCGCGGGTGCCGGCATGACGCTCAACGACTCTGTCTACGACCGACTGCTGCGCGAGCGGATCATCTTCCTCGGGCAACCGGTCGACGACACGATCGCCAACCAGATCTGCGCGCAACTGCTGCTCCTCTCGGCCGAGGACAGCTCGCGCGACATCAACCTTTACATCAACTCGCCGGGCGGGTCGGTGACGGCCGGCATGGCCATCTTCGACACCATGCAGTTCGTCGACTGCGACATCGCCACCTGGTCGCTGGGGCTGGCCGCCTCGATGGGGCAGTTCCTGCTCTCGGCCGGGGCGCGGGGCAAGCGCTACGCCCTGCCGCACGCGCGCATCCTGATGCACCAGCCGTCGGCTGGTATCGGCGGTACCGCGTCCGACATCCAGATCCAGGCCGAGCAGTTCAAGCTCACCAAGGTCGAGATGGCCGAGCTGATCGCCGAGCACACCGGCCAGACCGTGGAGCAGGTCCGCCTCGACTCCGAGCGGGACCGTTGGTTCACCGCGAAGGAAGCCCTCGAGTACGGCTTCGTCGACCATGTGGTCAGCCGGGTGGCGCAGGTCGCCAACGGCTCCGGCCCGGCACCGGCCTGAGAGGGATTTAGATGAACGAGCTCCACACCCCGCACGGCGCCAGCGGTGTGCACTTGCCGCAGTCGCGTTACGTGCTGCCGTCCTTCGTCGAGCGGACGAACTACGGCATCAAGGAATCGAACCCGTACAACAAGCTCTTCGAGGAGCGCATCATCTTCCTCGGCGCGCCGATCGACGACGTGGTCGCCAACGACGTCATCGCCCAGCTGATCGTGCTGGAGTCCAGTGACCCGGACCGCGACATCCTGATCTACATCAACTCCCCGGGCGGCTCGTTCACCGCGCTGACGGCCATCTACGACACGCTGCAGTTCGTCCGGCCCGAGATCCAGACGTACTGCATGGGCCAGGCCGCGTCCGCGGCGGCGGTGCTGCTGGCCGCGGGCACCAAGGGCAAGCGGTACGCGCTGCAGAACTCCCGCGTCCTGATCCACCAGCCCTCCGGCGAGGGACAGGGCCAGGTCACCGACCTGGAGATCCAGGCCAACGAGATCCAGCGCATGCGCCACCTGCTCGAGTCGATCTTGGCCCAGCACACCGGGCAGACCGAGGAGAAGGTCCGGGCCGACATCGAGCGCGACACCATCCTGACCGCCGTGCAGGCCAAGGAGTACGGCATCGTCGACGAAGTCATCTCTAACCGCAAACTGGTCGACAGCTAACCCGGACGCGGCGCGCCCGGGGCTTGATTACGCAAGACGTAGGGGGGCTTTCCAGGTAGCGTTCGCAATCTGAGGCAGTAAGACGAGAGGAACGAGTCGTCCGTGGCGCGTGTCGGCGAGACCGGTGATCTGCTCAAGTGCTCTTTCTGCGGAAAGAGCCAGAAGCAGGTCAAGAAGCTGATCGCCGGACCTGGCGTGTACATCTGTGACGAGTGCATCGACCTGTGCAACGAGATCATCGAGGAGGAGCTGGCTGAGACCAGCGACTTCACGTTCGACGAGCTGCCCAAGCCGAGCGAGATCTGCGAGTTCCTCAACGGCTACGTCATCGGCCAGGACCACACCAAGAAGACGCTGGCGGTGGCCGTATACAACCATTACAAGCGGGTCCAGGCCGGCAGCGACACCAAGCCACGCAACGCCGACACCGCCGTAGAGCTGGCCAAGTCCAACATTTTGCTGCTCGGTCCGACCGGCTCCGGCAAGACCCTGCTCGCCCAGACGCTGGCCCGGATGCTCAACGTCCCGTTCGCGATCGCCGATGCCACCGCACTCACCGAGGCTGGCTACGTCGGTGAGGACGTCGAGAACATCCTGCTCAAGCTCATCCAGGCCGCCGACTACGACGTCAAGCGCGCCGAGACCGGCATCATCTACATCGACGAGGTCGACAAGATCGCCCGCAAGGCCGAGAACCCGTCGATCACCCGCGACGTGTCGGGCGAGGGCGTGCAGCAGGCGCTGCTGAAGATCCTCGAGGGCACCACCGCGTCGGTACCGCCGCAGGGCGGGCGCAAGCACCCGCACCAGGAGTTCATCCAGATCGACACCACCAACGTGCTGTTCATCGTGGGTGGCGCGTTCGCCGGCCTCGACACCATCATCGAGGCCCGCGTCGGCAAGAAGGGCTTGGGCTTCGGCGCCGAGCTGTACACGAAGTTCGACAAGGAGACCCGCGACGTCTTCGGTGACGTGATGCCCGAGGACCTCATCAAGTTCGGGCTGATACCCGAGTTCATCGGCCGGCTGCCGGTGATCACCTCCGTGCGCCAGCTCGACCAAGAGGCGCTGGTGCAGATCCTCACCGAGCCCCGCAACGCCCTGGTCAAGCAGTACGCCAAGCTCTTCGAACTCGACAATGTCGAACTCGAGTTCGACCAGTCCGCCCTCGAGGCGATTGCCGACCAGGCGGTGCTGCGCGGCACCGGAGCACGCGGGCTGCGCGCGATCATGGAGGAAGTCCTGTTGTCGGTGATGTACGAGGTGCCCTCCCGCGAGGACGTCGCCCGTGTCGTCATCACCCGCGAGACGGTGCTCGACCATGTCTATCCCACGCTGGTCCCGCGCGAGACGCCCAAGCGGCAGCCCCGCGAAAAGTCCGCCTGACCCATCATCTTGGCCCCTGAGCAGGCGTAGCCGGCGCGTGTCGCCCTGCTACGAGGCCAAGCTGCTGTGGATAGCCCGGCTGGTCGTCCACAGATCTGCCGGACGACGATCGGCTCTGCCGCCGGACCGGGCACGCTGCGCCGATGCGTCTCGAAATCGACCTGCTGCTCGCCGCATCCAACCGAACGGCCGCGCGGAGCGACCTGCTCAACGTCGTGACCCGCGCGGTCCTCGACGACGAGATCAGGCGCGGCCGCCTCGTGGCCGTATTTCCGCGGGCCTACGCCCGCCCGTTCGACGCCGACGATCCAGGTGTGCGCCTGGCCGCGGCGCTGGCGAGCGTCGGAGGAGACGTGGCACTGAGCCACGTGACAGCGCTGGGGCAGTGGAATCTGCCCGTGCCGAGCGACACGCCCCTGCACGTGACTGCATTCCAGCCTCGACACCCCAGAGGCGTCCCCGGCGAGCTGATCGTGCATCGCACCCTCTTGCCGCTGGGCGCGGGCTGGTGCGACGGACTCCCCACGGTTCGGCCGGAACTCTGTGCGATCACCAGCTGGCCGCTGCTCGATGGCACTGACCAGCGCGCGCCGCTGATCGAGGGCGCTCGGCGCGGGTTGCTCGCGCCACAGGTGGTCCTGGCCCTGGCCGAGAAGATGACCTGGGTTCGTGGCGTGAAGGGCCTGCGCCACCTCCTCGGGCAGATCGCTGCGGGGTGTGAGAGCGAACTCGAACTGTGGGGCTACTCCGAGGTCTTCGACGTCCCCGGGCTGCGACACGGGATCCGCCAGCACCCGGTCACGGTCCGGGGGCATCGATACCGCCTTGATCTGGCCTACCTAGCGCCGCGCGTCGCGGTTGAGCTCGACGGCCGCGCCTACCACGCCGGCCGCGAGCAGTGGGAGCGCGACATTGCGCGCGACCTCGCGCTGGCGACGATGGGCTGGCAGACGGTCCGGCTGTCGCACAGCCGGTTGATGACCGATGTGGCCGGGTGCCGACGCGACGTGCTGGCGGTGCTGGCGGCGCGGTCGCGGCAGGCCGGATGACTTGGCCCCTCAGCAGGGCGACACGCCGCGCAAACACCTGCTCAGGGGCCAAGCTGGATCAGGCGGGCAGGAGGACCTGGGCGGGGTCCGGGGACGGGCTGGCGGCGCGGACCAGGCGGCGGGCGAACAGCAAGGGCGCCAGCAGTCCCGAGACACCCGCGGCCACGAAGATCTCGCGCGGCGTGAGGACGGCTGCGAGCAGGCCGGCCAGGGCGTACGCCGCGAGCTGGGTGCCTGACGCGACACCGTTCAGCACCGCACCCACCCGGCCGCGGACCTCGGCTGCGGCCCGGCCCATGACGAGCGAGCCCAGCGACAGGTTCAGCACACCGTTGGCGGCCCCGCCTGCCAGCGCCACCGGCAGCAGCCAGGCCACGGTCGGCGCTGCGGCGAAGGCGGCCAGTGCCACCGCCAGCGCGATTGCCGAGCCGACGAAGGCGCGGGCCAGGGCCAGGTTGCCGCGCAGTCGGCCGCCCAGGATCGACCCGACGAAGGCACCGACGCCGTATGCGGCGCCCACGATGCCGTACCACGTCGTGCTGGCGTGCAGCGTCTCTCGTACGAGGAAGACCTCGACCACGTTGACCATCGCACCGAGCAGGACGAACAGGGCGAGCAGCGGGAACAGGATGCTCAGCAACGGGTCGGCGCGCACGATGCGCAGCCCGCCGCCTTTGACCCGCGTCGCGCCGGTGGCCTTCGAGCCCCGGCGGGTGGTGATCATCAGCCCGGCCGCGGTGATCGCGAGGAAGGTGGCAGCGTCCAGCAGCAGCGGCACCCGTGCGCCGTACAGCCCGACCAGCAGGCCAGCGAGGGCCGGGGCCACGATACCGGCGATGGTCATGCCCGCCTGGGCGAGCCCGAGAGCCTTGGGCAGCTGCTCGGTACCGACGATGGTCGGCACCAGCGCCTGCCAGGTCGCGCCATTCACGGCCTGCCCGGCGCCGAGAGCCGCCACCAGCGCCAGGACCGCGCCGGTGCTGGTCGTGTACGCAAGCAGCACGCACAGGGCGCCCTGGCTCAGGCTCGAACCGACCAGCAGCATCCGGCTGTCGAACCGATCGACCACGCGCCCCACGACGCCGGCGAGCAGCAAGAGAGGGAGCATCGCGGCGATCAGCAGCGCAGCGATCGCGGTCGGCTGCGCGCCGTGGGACTGCAGGCGCAGGATCAGCGCGACGGCGGCGACCTCGTCACCGAGGAGGGACACGGACTTGGCGAGGACGATCAGCCAGAGGTCACGCCGCGAAGATGTGAAGGACATACTGTGAAGTTAATCCTTCACATTATCGGTGTCAACCCCCTTCTGGCCCAGTAACCTCAGTGCCTGTGCCCCCCCGCAAGGAGAAGAAGCAACCCACCCGCCCGCCGATCGAGCTGCACGATGCACAGTCGATCAAGGCGTTGGCGCATCCGGCCCGGTTGGCCGTCATCGACGAGCTGTTCGCCGGCCGCGAGCTGACCGCAACCGAGTGCGCCGAGATCGCCGGCTTGAGTCCGAGCGCGATGAGCTACCACCTGCGCGCGCTCGAGAAGGTCGGCATCGTGGAGCGGGCCGAGGCCAGCGGCGACGGCCGGGAACGGCCGTGGCGGGCGGCGGGGAGCAAGCTCATGGTCACATCGGAGGAATCAATCGTCGCGTTCGCCGCCGGCGCCGTGGTGGGCAAGACCGTGGCCGACCGGCTCACCGCGGGGTTCGCGCGGTGGATCGAGCGCACGCCGAGCGAAGACCCGGCCTGGCGCGACGTCGGCGGCATCAGCAGCGCGCTCGTCTGGCTCACCCACGATGACGCGGCCGACGTGGAGAAGACCATCACCGACCTGATTGACAAGTACCGGGGCCGGACTGCCGGCGCCCACCCCGACGGCGCTCGCCGGGTACGCGTCGGGCTGCTCCTCTATCCCAATGACGAAACGTGATCCGCCGATACGTCACTCGTTCACCCGCCGGCAGGCTTGGATCCACTCGCGGCGTCGGCCCGTCCGCGTCGTGGCGGCCGGCTCTTCGCGTGAGCGCTCATCGCTAGGGTTGCCAGCATGAGCGAATCGAGCAGCCCGGCCCCCCTGCAACTGCCGGACGAGGACGGGTGGACGGCGTTTGTCAGCGAACGTGTCGACCAGGATCTGGCCCAGGCACGCGAACTGCTCGACCGCCTGAAGGACGGCACGGCCCGAGCGGCGGCGGAGACCCTGCAGCTGTGGAACGACGCCGACATCCACCTGCGCAACGCCGGGTCACTGGCCGGTGTGCTGGCCCAAGTGCATCCCGAGGAGGAAGTGCGCACCCTGGCCGAGGACCGCGAGCAGCAGGTCTCGCGCTTCGACACCGACCGCGGCTTGGACCGGGACCTGTACGAGGTGCTGGTCGCGGTCGAGCCAACCGGACTGGACGAGCAGGCGACCCGACTCCTCGAACGGACGCTGCGCGACTTCCGGCGCAGCGGCGTCGACCGCAACGAGGAGGTCCGCGAGCGGCTGCGTGAGTTGGCCGAGCGGGCCACCCTGGTCGGGCAGGAGTTCTCCCGCAACACCCGCGACGACGTCCGCTCGATCCGCATCACCCCGGAGCGACTGGCCGGCCTGCCGCAGGACTTCATCGACAGCCACCCGGTCGATGCCGACGGACTGGTCACGCTCACCACCGACTACCCCGACGTCGTCCCGTTCCGCACCTTCGCCCACGACGCCGCGGCGCGCCGCGAGTTGCTCACGGAGTTCCTCAACCGGGCCTGGCCGCAGAACGACGCCTTGCTCGCCGAGCTGCTCGACCTGCGCGCCGAGCAGGCGACGCTGCTGGGATACGCCAGCTGGCCGGATTTCGATGCCGAGGTGAAGATGATCGGCACGGGGACGGCCATCGCGACGTTCATCGAGCGCATCACCACACTCGCCGACTCGTCCGCGCGCCGCGACTTCGACGTGCTGCTCAAGCGCCGGCAGGTCGACGAACCGACTGCGAGCACCCTGGATTCCAGCAACAACCTCTATTACAGCGAGCTGGTCAGCCG
>JALYVG010000197.1 GCA_030853345.1 Actinomycetota bacterium
CTTTGTCCCGACGTTGGGTCCCTTGGCCTACGACGCGCTGACGACCCTGCGGCACGCCGGGGGCAGCGCGGGTACCCAGCTCGTGCCCGACCTCGCCGCGGCCGTGCCCCAACCAACGGCGAACGGAACGAGCTACACGTTTCACCTGCGGCCTGGGATTCGTTATTCGGACGGGACGCCCTTGCTATCAGCCGACTTCCGGCTCGGCCTTGAGCGAATGCTCCAATTCGACACTCCGTATGTATCGATGTTCACGCACATCCTCGGTGCGGCAGCATGCCTTGCGCACCGACTCTGCGACCTCTCGGCCGGCGTCATATCCGAGGGCGCCACGACCGTGACCTTCCGGCTCTCGACCCCCGACCCCCGCCTGATGGAGGAACTCACCTTCCTCACTCCCGTCCCGGCGGGAACGCCGATGCGCGACATCGGCACGAACCCCGTGCCGGGCACCGGGCCGTACCAAATCCAGACCTACGTCCCGGGAAAGCTGCTCACCTTCGAACGCAACCCCTACTTCCACGTGTGGTCGGCGGCCGCTCGTCCGGACGGGTTTCCAGACGAGATCGCCTACCGCATCGTGACCGATCAGGACACGGCGACTCGTACTCTGCTCGCCGGCCAGGCCGACGTCGTCACGGCTTCCCACGAGACCGCCCTGCTCAGGCAATTCATCGCTCAGCATCCGCTACGGGTACATGTCGATGCCGAGCAGGCAACCGTCTTCATGTTCCTCAACGTTCGCCAGCCGCCGTTCACCGACGTCCGCGTCCGTCGGGCTATCAACTACGCCGTCGATCGTGCGCACATCGCCGCGCTCGCGGGCGCCGCATTCGCCCGACCGACCTGCCAGCTCGTCCCGCCGTCGGTCTCGGGATACCGGCCGTACTGTCCTTACACGATCGACGCGGACACGACCGGACAGTGGAAGGCCCCAGACCTCGGCAAGGCCGAATCCTTGATCGAAGCGTCGGGCACGAGGGGCGAGGCGGTCATCGTGTGGGCGTTCCCCGATTACGTGACAGAAGCCAAGTATGTCGTCGCGCTGCTGACCCGCCTGGGGTACAAGGCGACCCTGCACTACGTCCCGGACGACGCCACCTACTTCGCCGACCTGGCGAGGACGCCAACCGCGCAGGCGGGGATGTTCGGGTGGTTCGGCGCTGCCCTGGCAATCGACGCGCTTTCAGAGATCGGATGCGACTTCGATCCGAACCCGACGCACTTCTGTGACCACGGCATCGACGGGCGATTGCGGCGTCTAGCCGACGAGGAGCCGGCCAACCCGGCGGCGACAGCCGACCTCGCCGCGACGCTGGATCGCGAGATCACGGATTACGCGCCCTGGGTGCCACTGTTCAATCCCACCTACGTTGACCTCACTTCGCCCCGCGTGGGGAATTATCAGGTCCAGGCCGGTCAGGCGCTGTTCGACCAGCTGTGGGTGCGCTAGGTGCGCAGTGGCGCCTAGCGATACCAGGCATCCTGTGCGTCGTCGTTAGGTGGATCGCTGGTTCAGCAGGTGTCGGACGCGGGCGGTCATGTCGATGACGGCATCGGTGTCATCGCCACACGGGATCAGGTTGAAGGTGTGGCATCCGGCGTCCACGTACGGGGCTAGGTATTCGGCGACGTCGTCGGGTGTGCCGTGCGGGCACCAGCGCTCGAAGGCGGCGTACGGGACTTGGTACACGTTGTGCATGGCGCGGGCGAGGGCGTCTTTCGCGCGGTCTCGGCTCGTGGCCAGACCGCACCAGACGTTCAGCCCGTGGTGGAACGTGGCCGGATTGCGTCCGGCGGTGGCGGCCTGTTCGGCGATCGCGGCGGTTGCCTGGGCGTAGCGGGAGGCGGAGACCCAGATCCCCAGCCAGCCGTCGCCCTGGCGGGCGGCCCGGGTTAAGGCTGCCTCCGATCGGCCGGCCACGACGATCGGTACGGGGGTCGACGGTGCCGGGCGGATGCGGGCGTCAGCGACGCTTATGTGGGTTCCGCTGAAGTTGACCGGGTCGCCGGTGAGCAATTGCCGCAGCACGATAAGTGACTCGTTGGTGCGGGCGCCGCGGGTGCCGGGATCGATGCCACACGCGGCGATTTCGTCGCGGTCTTCGCCACCGACGCCGACGGCAAGGGTGAGCCGTCCGGGAGCGAGGTCGGCCAGGTCTGCCACTTGCCGCGCGACGGGGACGGGGTGTCGCAGCGGCAGTAGGTAAGCGCCGACGTACACGTCCAGGTCGGGTCGAGCGCCCAGGGCGGCAGCGGCCTGGATGAGCCCGTCGGCCCCGAATCCGCCCCGGAAGCTCACGTGGTCTCCGAACATCACGTGGTCCAGACCGGCCTCGGCGATGCCGGTCAACGCGGCACGGCGTTCGGCGGCGCAGGGTGGCCGACCAGCGACGAACGGGATCGCTGCCCCGACCCGGACTGCGTTGTCGCCACTGCATGTGGCCGAACCGGCGGCGGCCCCAGTCATCGGGTAAGGCCGGGCACGAATCGGGGTACCCGCTGGGCGTAGTCGTCGTAGGCGGTTCCCAGATGGCGGCGCAGATCGCGTTCCTCGAAGTGAACGCCGACTGCGATGTAACCGGATGCGGCGAGTGCGAACAGCAGGTGGCCGGCCGTCATGTCGGGAGTGGCCCAGAACGCGATGAGCAAACCCACCATCATCGGATGCCGGACCCAGGCATACAGCCAGCGCCGCGACACCGACAGCGACTCCGGCGACGGCGGTCGGCCGGTGAACCAGCCGGCCTGCCGCAGCCCCAGGAACTGCCCGTGGTCAATCATGAACGTCGCCGCGACCGCGAGCGCCCAGCCGGCGCCGTAGCTGACCCACACGGACGTGACCCAGGGTTGGGAGCCGAGCCGCCAGATGGTTGCCGGGAGTGCACGCCACTGCCAGAACAGCAGTCCCAGGGCGAGGCTGGTGCTCAGCACGTAGGTACTGCGTTCCACCCGTCGCGGTACGGCTCGGCTCAGCCACTGCTTGACGGGGGCCCGGGCCATGATCGAATGCTGGAGCCCGAAGACCAACCACAGACCCAGATCGACCAGTACCGCCAGCCACGCCGGACCCGATCGGACCGAATCGACAGTGAGGTTCGGGCCGCGGTCGGCCAGGAACAGGACGCCCCAGAGCGAGACGGCAAGGAATGTGGCGTAAGCGAATGCGGAGTAGGCGCAGCGCACGGCGGACTTCGATCGGGCTTTCACATCACCACGATCGCCGCTGCTGCCGGGCTTGTCAGCGGGGTAAATACCGCAGTTTGCCTCAGCGGCCGCCGGCGGAGTACCAGGCCGCGAGCTGAGCGCGGGACCGGAACCCGAGTCGGTCGCGGATGCGCTCGACATGTGACTCGGCGGAGCGCTCGGTGATGGTCAGCTCAGCTGCGATCTCCCGGTTCGTCATGCCCCGGGTGACCAGCCCGGCGACCTGTTGTTGCCGGTCCGTCAGCGCGGTCGCCGTGCCGCCACGCGGTGGCGGGAGTCCAAGGAACCGGCGAATGCTCGTGGCCAGCCCGGCGGCGTCGCCTATGTAGGGCAAGTGGTCGCGACCGGCCAGGATCTCTAGACGCGCCCCAGGGATACCCGCAGCCAACGCTCGGGCCTGCTCCAGCGGCGCCGCCCTATCCCGATCCCGGTGGACCACCAACGTCGGCGCCGTGATCCGAGCGAGCTGTTCGGTGATATCGAGCTCGTAAGCCGCCGTGAGCATGCCGCGCGCGGTCTGCGCAGACGCCGCTTCGCGCTGATAGTGGGTGAACGCAGTCCGGGTCACCGGGTCAGCGCTGGGGGCGAAGATGTCGGCCAGCACGTCCGAGCCCAGACCCCAATGCTGGCTGATCAGCCCGACAACGTGCTCGCGGATCTGTGTGGTCGCTATGTCGCGCCCCCTGGCCCAGCCGCCGTACAGGACTAACCGCGACACCGTGCGAGGTTGGCTCGCCGCGAAACTGGCCGCCGCGGCCGCGCCCAGCGAGGCACCGAACAGCTCAGCCGTGTCGGTACCCGCCGTCGATGTCACTGACGCGATCACGGCCGCGAGGGTTTCCACCTCCAGGTCCAGCGAAGGCTCTCTCGCCGTCGGGCCTGACAGCCCGCAGCTGGGCTTGTCATAGCGGACCAGGGTGCGGCCGCGGCCCAACATCTCATAGAATCCGCGCTCGGCCGGCAACGCCCAGCTCAGCTCCAGATGGGTCAGCCACCCGGGCGCGTGAACCATCAGCGGGCCCTGCCCGGCGATCGCGTACGCGATCTCGGTTCCGTCGGCCAGCCACGTCGACGCCAGCCGCTGCTTCACACCGTGCATTCTGCCGCTGGGGCTTTGCGGGCGACACCATCGCGGTTACGCAAGGCAGGCTCCACCGAAGCAGGTTGGGCGGCCGGAAACGGGGTGCGCCCTAACGGGCGGTGGTGTGTGATCGGGGAATGGCGGTTGTGTTGGGCCAGCCGGGGGTCGACGGGCTGGGCGAGGCTGTGGGCGTCCTGCGGGAGTGGCAGTACGAGGGGGCGCCGATGCAACTGCATCCGGGCGACCTGGGCTGGTTCTGGCGCTTCGGTGCCGCCGCGACGGCCGCGGCGGTCCGGACCTGGAGCCGGGAGGGACAGATTCTCGCCGTCGGGCTGGTGGACGGTCCCACGCTGTTGCGGCTGACGATTGCGCCAGGCGCTCAGCGTGACGCGGAACTGGCGCACCAGCTGGTTGAGGACGTGAGCGAACCGGAGCGCGGTGTGCTGCCAGCGGGGAAGGTGTCCGTCGAGGCGCCGATGGGCGCGCTGGTGCACGATCTGCTGTCGGCGTCCCGCTGGAGCCCCGACGCGCCGTGGACGCCGCTGCGCCGCGACCTCACGGAGCGGGTGGAGGACCCGGGCGTGCGGATCGAAGTGGTGCGGAAGGAGCACGCGCACGACCGGACCGCTGTACAGCGGGCATCGTTTGACAGGTCCACGTTCACTGACGAGCTCTGGCACGCGATGGCGGCCGGATTGCCATACGCCGACGGCCGGTGTCTGGTCGCATACGACGACCAGGGCGACGCGGTGGCGGCGGTCACGGTGTGGTCGGCCGGTCCGGGCAAGCCCGGGTTGCTCGAGCCGCTGGGCGTGCACCGCGAACGTCGCGGTCACGGGTACGGCAGGACGATCACCGTCGCCGCCGCGGCCGCGCTCCAGGACTTGGGCGCCTCGAGCGCGATCGTCTGCACTCCGAGCGTCAATGTCGGCGGCGTCGCCACCTACAGGTCGGCCGGCTTCCAGCAGCTCCCTGAGGTCCGAGACCTTTGCCGGGACGCCTAGATTGCGCCCCCAGGCTCTCTCTTCGCGCCGGGCAGTCTTCAGTGGGCGGGGGCCGCCGGTGGCTCCCACAGTTCGATCGCATTGCCTTCGGGATCGTGTATCCGCGCGAAACGCCCGACCTCGGGCGAGTCCCATTCGGGTTTGACGATCACCGCGATCCCGCTGGCGTTCAATTGTTCGAGCAGGCTGCCGAGGTCGCGGACGCGCAGGTTGAGCATGAACTGCTTGTCCGCTGCCCAGTAGTCGGTTCCCATCGTGAACGGCGCGAAGACGAGCGGTCCGCCCTGCACTTTCCACGACCATTCGTCGGGCTGGCCGGTGTTCTCGACGGCACAGCCGGCGCCGACGCCGAGATGCTCGCGATACCAAGCGTTGAGCGCGTCGGGATCCTGCGCGCGAAAGAAAATTCCGCCCACTCCGAGCACTGGCATTGTCGCTGTCCTCTCGCGCAGTTCAGCCCACTCAATTCGGCCACTGACCTGAGATTAATCGCGCGAACCGGCCGGCTGTCCCGCCGGTGCCTGTTATGCGTGGTTCAGCTCCCTGGCGGAGTCAGTTGGGGGTTCGGTAAGCGTGGGAGAGGATCGGGGAATGCCTAGTGGCCGTCTCATGCGTATCGATAGCCCCGAGTTCCAGGCCATGGCTGAGAGGGTCTTGCGGGTCACCGAAATCACCTCGCGGCTGAACCTCCTGCCCTTCGAGGACGAGGCGGGCAAGGCCGCATTGTTCGAGCAGATCCTGGGTGGACCCCTACCCGCCAGGGTCACGATCTACCCGCCGTTTTACACGGACCACGGGCTCCACCTGGACCTGGCCGAGCGCGTGTTCATCAACCAGGGCTGCACCTTCCTGGACTACGCCGGGATCCGGCTCGGCGAGCGTGTGATGATCGGTCCGAAGGCCACGTTCATCACCAGCGGTCATCCGGTCGACCCGGCTGAGCGCAAGCTGTACCTGACGGGTGCCCCGATCGACGTGGCGGAGAACGTGTGGATCGGCGCCGGGGCAACGATCCTTCCCGGTGTCAGCATCGGGCGCGATGCCGTGATCGCCGCTGGCGCAATCGTGGCCGACGACGTGCCGGCGGCGAGCATGGTGACCGGCACAAAGGCCACCGTGCGCCGGCGCTGGTGATGAGTCCCATCGGAGCGTGTCTCTTCCGCTCCAGCCAATAGTTGTGACCGGTGCTGAAGGTCGGTAGTAGTGATGTCATGCACCGGATCTTGTTGCGCGAAGTTGTCGTCGATGCCCCGCAAGACTCGTTCGTTGCGACGCGCGATTTTCTGGGCCGCGGCGCTGTTGACCGAGGCGCGCGAGGTCGAGGACTTTCCCGAGTTCACGGCTCTGCCGGACGCAGCGTCGCTGTCCTGGGTGGGGCTACAGAACATCGGCAGCGCGCCGGCGCGCTTTCACCTGGACATCGAGACCGACGATGTGGGCGCAGAGGTCGAGCGGCTGACCAAGCTTGGCGCGGTCAAGATCGGTGTGGGCCGAACCTGGGTCGTGATGCGTGATCCGTCGGGCCTGCTCTTCGACGTGGTGCCGCATCAATCGCCGTGGTTCGCCGAACGATCCCGCGAGGTCTCCTGACGCAGGCGACAGCTCCGTCCATCGCTGCGCTCAGCCTGGTGGCGGCGCCGCGGTGTCATGGGAGATGAACTCTCGGTGGGCTCGGAGGTGCTGGCTATGTGCCTTCAGCGGCCATGCGTTTGAGGGAGCGCCGCAGTTGCAGGATGCGGATCGACCCGGGCAATGCGGCGATGAGCAGACCGCAAACCGTGGCGATCAACATCAGTAAACCGAGGGAAAGATGTCCGCTCCATCCAAGGAAGTGGATCGACGCTCGCCTGGTGTTCTGAGCGATGAAGATGATCAAGAGGACGAGTACGACCGCGGCCGTGATCAGCCCGATCCAGACACCGCTGACTCTGGTTCGTCGTACGTGGCCCTTTCGGTCCAGCCCAGGCCGCGGTCCTACTGAGGCCGGTTGATCGAGCTGAGGCTGGGTGGGCTGTGTCGCAGCTGGATAGCCCGGCGGGGGCTGCGGGGGCTGCTGGGGCTGCTGGGGCTCGGGCACGTGCCGGGACGGTGGGTACTGGGGCGGTCGAGGCTCGCCCTCGGGCGGAGGCGGGTAGGGAGTGGACATCGATGACCTCCGTAGTGGCGTCGCTGCGATCGAAGACGGACCGAGGACCATGTGCGTTCCCGGCTTGCAGGCGCAGATCGTGACGTTCCCAGTGTGCCCCGTTGCCGACGCAGCCAATCCTGCGGTGACCAGAGCGGCCGGAGCAGTTCGCGGCCCGTCTAGGACAAGGCTGCAGGTGGGATTTCGAACGGGCCGTGGTTGCCGGAGCTCGGATGGATGCGGCAGGGTCGAGGCATGCGTTCCAGAACAGAAGCCATGTGGTGGGGGACCGCGATCGAAGCACCCGATCCGGGCGCGCTGGCACGGTTCTACGCCGACCTGCTCGGTTGGCCGATCGGGCACGAGGAGCCGGGCACGGCTGTCTTGGTAGCTCCGCACGGGTCTAGCTTCGTCGTGTTCCAGCAAGCGACCGCCTACGAGCCCCCGGTGTGGCCGCCCGCGGACGGTAAGCAGCGGCCGATGATGCACTTCGACTTCCAGGTCGGCGACCTCGATTCTGCAGTTGCCGACGCGCTCGCCCTTGGCGCGACGCTGGCCGAGCACCAGCCACAGGTGAACGTCAGGGTGCTCATCGATCCTGCCGGGCATCCGTTCTGTCTCTGTCTGGACGAGGACTAGATGAGGACTAGGCGGTTGTCCTGGCACTGTAAGCGCAGAATTTCCGGGGGAGCCGTCATTTGGCCGGCAAGGACCGGGCGAAGCTAAGTCCGCGCTGCACCCACGCCGTGAGTTCGTCGTCGGTCATGGCTGCGTCGGCCTCGACGCGTAGCCAGCCGTTCATCTCCCGGCCGCGCATCTGGAAACGCTGCACGCGGGGCTCGTCGATCAGCTCGTCGGTCTCGGCGGGGTCAACCCGCAGGAGCAGGCCGCCCTGGCCGCTCGCGCTCACCGCCATGTTCCCGTTGCACAGGAAGGCAAGCCCGCCGAACATGCGCTTCTCGCTCACCCCATCGGTGCCCTGCACGAGCTCGCGCAC
>JALYVG010000205.1 GCA_030853345.1 Actinomycetota bacterium
ACGCTGTTGATCCGGGTGCCGGCGACGGCGAGCATCGCTGGCAGCAAGGTGGTGGCGGCCAGCACCGAGACGAGCGGGATCATGGCGCCGCCCAGGCTCATCGAGCGCAGCAGCGGCAGCGGAATGACCAGGAGCGCGAGCAGGCCGAGCGCGACCGTCGTGCCGGACAGGATCACCGAGCGTCCGGCGCGGGTCATCGTCTGCACCAGTGCCGACTCGACGTCGTTACCTTCCCTCAGCTCGTCGCGGAATCGGAAGATCATCAAGAGGGCGTAGTCGATCGCCACACCCAGGCCGACCAACGCGATCAGGAACTTCACGATGATCGAGACATCGGTGAGGTAGGTCAGTGCCCAGACGAGGGTGAAGGTGTTCAGAATCGCCGCCACCGCCACGATGAGCGGCATCACCACTGCCGGCAGCGTCCCGAACACGAACAGCAGCACCAGCAGCGCGCCGAGGCCCCCGATCAGCGCCTCGAGCAGCACACTCGACCCGCCCCCTCCGCCGTGGGTGCTGGCCTCATCGAGTGCATCCCGGCCCGTCACGTTGACAGTCACCCCAGCCGGCAGGCCGAGCGCCGCGACCGCACGCATCTGCGCCGCGCCGCTCAACCGGTCCACGCCAGCCCGACCGGGCAGATAGACCTCCTCGAACGTGGTGTGCCGGTCAGTCGATACGTAAGCCCGGCTGCCGGTGGAGAAGAACGAACTCGTCAACGCACCCGGGTACGCCGTCGCCACCTGCGCCATCGCCGTACGTACCGCGGCAACCTCCGTGACGTCGCCACTCGCCGAGTGGAAGACGACGACATTCGGCGGCCGCACGCCGGCGCCGAAGATCTTGAGGGTCTGCTGCCCTGTTTCGTAGGCCGGCTGCCCCGGCACCGATGTGCTCTGGAACCAGCGCGAGGACAATTGCCCGGCTGCGAACCCGCCGAACAGCGTCAGTGCTATCCACGCCCCGATCACCACCCACCGGTAACGCAGGATGACATGCGCTAGGCGGCCGAGCCAGCTTTCTGTCGGGTTGACCGGGCGACGCGCAGCGATCTTCCTGATTGTGCTTATCCGCCCGCGGGCGCTGGTGGCGCGGGTGCGGGTGCTCGTGCTGCTGGTCATGTCGTGCTCCTTCGCGTGTGATGGGTCAGTGCGGTTGGGTCGGTGAGCCCGCCGTCTGCGACCTGGTTGGCCGCCGTCCCGCTGAGGCTGGTCGCTGCGACAGACAGGAGTGGCACGCCGAGGTCGTTGAGCTTGCGCAGCAGGCCGTGGAGTGCGGACTGGTCGGCGACGGTTCCGTGGATGACGGTGGTGCCGTCGTCGTGGCAGGTGAGTGTCATGCCGTCGAACCAGTCCGCCCAGCGGGGGGCTAGATGCCCCTTGATGCGGATCTCGTACTGCTGAGCTCCGTCCTGCTTTCCGCCGCTGGGAACCTCCCTCATGCCGGTCGCCTCCTCCGCTGTTCCGTGGCCACTCGGTGGTTCCGCTTGGTCGCGGGCTGCCGTTGTGAGTGGGACTGCCACGACCATGGCGCTCGATGTGGTGAGTGGTCATCACCACATGTGGTGATCGGTCCGTGGCGGATAGGTCCGCGGTAGAGAGCGGGCCATGACAAAATGGACAGGCCGGGCTCACGCGACAGCTGGCAGGGCGGCTGCGGTCACATCTGCGTGTCGCGGATGCGGTCGCCGGTCAGCTGCGCCGCTGGTGCCGAAGCAGGTCGAGTTCGTGCGCTCGGTGGACGGCCGCGCGGCGACTGGTGACGCCGAGCTTGGTGTAGATGTTCTTGGTGTGGGTGCGCAGGGTGTTCAGCGACACGGACAGCTCGCGTGCGATCCCAGGCCCGTCGAGATCGCTGCCGAGGAAGCGGAGCACATCGAGTTCTCGATCACTGAGCGGATCGATAAGACCACTGGAAGTAGTTGCCTGGCGCTGCGCGCCTGTCGTCGAGCCAAGAAGGGCGCGGAGGTAACCGGAGGCGGCTGACTGCTTCAGCAGAGCCTTCAGCAGGTGCGCCATGGGCGGCCCTTCGTCGGCGAACAGCCGCACGTATCCCTCCGGCTGCGCGAGCGTGACGGCATGCTGCAACGCTGCATGCGCCGCCGGGAGGTCGCGTCGGCCGTGATGTGCGAGGGCAAGTAGCGCGAGTACCTCGATCACCGTGCCGGTACGGGCCCCTTGCTCGGCGGCGGCCAGCAGCCGTTCGAGCAGGGTGCGTGCCGCGGTGAGCGCCGTGTCGTCCCGCTCGACGCGGTATCGGGCCAACAGGAGCCGGGCGAGGGTGACGTGCTCGTACTCGCGCAGGTAGGACAGTTCGTCGCCCGCGGACAGATGATGGTCATTCGCCCACGCCACGGCGTGACCCAGTTCGCCGCGCCGCAGCCATAGCCGGGCCCGCACGGCGGGAACCGGGCGCACGTTCGGGAGGTAGTCGGCGACGTAGGCGCGGTCGGCTTCGTCGAGCAAGCCGAGTGCGCCATCGAGGTCACCGTCGACCTCTCGCAACCGGGCCATGACGAGTCGCCACCGGTATGGGTTCTGCGGGAGGCCGTTGTACTCACCGAGGCGCTCGCTGACGGCCAGGTGTTGCCCGGCTGCCGGGATGTCATCGCGCTCGAGCAGCACCTCCGCCATCGCGACGTGCATGTCCGCCGTTCCCCGCAACGGTTCCACGCCCGGCTTCGGCTGCGCGAGATCGAGGGCCCATTGGTATATGCGCAGGGCGTCGCCGAGTCTGCCTTGGGTGCGGCGGATGTCGCCCAGGCTGATGCAACAGCCCAGAACATCGGCGAGCATCCCGACACGAGCGAGCACTTCCACGGTGTCGGTGTAGGCGTCGTGCGCCCCATCGAGGTCGCCAGCGGTCCACGCCGCGAGCCCGGCAAGTGCGCCGGCCGAGGCTCGAATGAGGTCGTCGTCGGCCGGGGTGAGCAACAACGCCTGCTGGGCGTGCGCGACGGTACCGTCGAGGTCGGAACGCGCCAGTGCCAGTGCAGCCCGGTACATCTCCATACTGGCCGGAAGGGATCGGTACCCCGCTTCGTCCACGACGATCACCCCGGGTGGGGGCTGCTCGGGCCAGGGGTCGCCGTCCGGGCACACGGCGAGTTCGATGGCCGACAGCCGTGCGGCGACGGTGCCGAAGTCCGATCGCTGTGCCAGCGCACCGACGAACGCGATGGCGAGCACCGGCCGGGCCTGCACGACCTCGTCGGGTATCGCTCGCACCCAGCGGGCGAGCTCGGCTTCGCGCCGTTCGCGGCGCATCACCGGCATGGCGATCTCCATGAGGGCGGCGGCCCGACCGAAGTCGCTGCCGGCCAGGGCGTGGCTGATGGCCCCCGACGCGTCCCCGTTGGCTTCGAACCAGGTGCTGGCTCGCCGGTGGAGCTCGTCGACCTCGGCCGCGGACTCCTCGATCAGGTGCGCTCGCAGGACGTCGGCGAAGAGATGGTGGTAGCGATACCACTGTCGCCGGTCGTCGAGGGGGGCGAGGAAGAGGTTGGCCCGTTCGAGCGCGACGAGGGTCGCCTGGCCGCCGGCCCGGGCGGTGACGACGTCGCAGAGCGGGCCGGTGAGCCGCTCGAGGATGGACGTCTGGAGCAGGAACTGACGCACGTCGGGGGACTGGCGGGCCAGGACCTCCTCGGTGAGGTAGTCCACGATGTAGCGGTCGTCGCCGGCGAATTCGGCGATGAACGCGCTGGCGTCTTCACGACCCTGCATGGACAGGGCGGCCAGTTGCAGGGCGGCTATCCAGCCTTCCGTGCGCCCGTCCAGCGCCGTCACATCACCGGCGCTCAGGACCAGCCCCATGGGGCCGTTGAGGTACGCCGCGGTCTCGTCGGCGGTGAAGCGCAGGTCGGCTGCGCGAACCTCCAGCAGCTGGCCCCTGGCCCGCATCCGGGCCAGCGGCAGCGGCGGGTCGGCGCGGGTGGCGAGCACTAGATGCAGTCGCGGCGGCTGGTGTTCGAGCAGGAAGGTCATCCCGTCGTGTACCTCGGGTGCCTGGATGAGGTGGTAGTCGTCCAGGATCAGCACGAGATCGGTAGACAGTCCGTTGAGCTCGTTGGCCAGGGCGGCGAGCGGGGCCTCGATCGCCCGTGGGGATGCCGCGAGCAGCTGCGACGGTCCGGCGCCGACTGCGTCGGTGGCGGTCTGGATGGCACTGATGACATAGGCCCAGAACAGCGCGGGGTCGTTGTCGCGTTCGTCCAGCGACAGCCAGGCGAAGCACGCCGCGTCGGCCGGAAGGTTCGACAGCCACTCGGTGAGCAGGGTCGACTTCCCGAAACCGGCGGGTGCGGACAGGACGGTCAGCGCGGTCTGCGTCGCCGCGCTCAGGCGCTGCGCCAGCCGGGGGCGCGCGACTGCGTTCGGCCGCCGAAGGGGGAGGCGGTACTTACTCTGCAGCAGGACGGTCACACGTCACCGGGCCCGCTTCACGGGCAGAATGGCGGCGGCGCCGACGATTGCGCAGGCCCCGGCCACGGCATACAGGACGGCGTAACTGCCGCCGGCCACAGCCAGAACGGCCGACGCGAGGGCCGGCCCGATGGAGAACGGAAGCGCGGCCGCGATGTTGAACACGCCCAGATTCTTCGCGTCGCTGCCGCCGGCCGGCAGCACGTCGACGACCAGCGCGAGGTCGACAGCCATGTAGACGCCGAAGCCGAGTCCGCCCAATGCCATGCCGATGAGGAAACCGTCGAAGTTCCCCGCCGTCGCGACCAGCAACATGGCCACCCCGTACGTGATCGACGCGGAGAGGACGAAGACCTTTCGTCGGCCCGTCCGGTCTGAGAGTTGGCCACCGATGAGCGAGGCGGCGATGATGATGCCGGACTGCGTCAGTGTGCTCAGAAATATCTGATGGGGTACATCCGCCTCGGCGCTGCCGAGCTCGTGCAGCAAGTAGTACGCCTGGTAGGTGATGAGGAACGCGTAGGCGAGAACGAACATGAACCGGCTGCCGAATGCCCACGCGAAGTCCGGGTTCTTGCGCGGGTTGACGTAGAAGGTGCTCGCGAACTCGCGCAGCGACCAGGCCGGCTTGTGCGCGACGTCGAGCTGACGATCCTTCAGGGTGACCGCGAAGAGCAGGATGAAGAACCCGCCGATGCCGCACGGGGCCAGAAACATGGCGAGCTGATTGCCGGTGAACAGCTCGACGACGAAAGTGCCGGTCACCGACGCAATGGGCAGGCAGACGCCGAGGACGCCGGAGACTTGGCCGCGCTGTGCAGCCGGGATCTGGTCTGGCAGCACCGCCAGCAGCGCCGCGAGTAATGCGTTGAAGAACAGCTGCGCGATCCACCATCCGATCAGCACGCCCGCGAGATTGGGTGCCAACGCGACAATCAGGATGCCGAGCGAACCGCCCACCCATCCGATGACCAGCCACGGCCGCCGCATACCCAGCCGCGAGGAGGTCCGGTCACTCAGCTTGCCGAAGAACGGGTTGCCGAACATGGCCAGCAGGGCACCGGTCCCCGTAACGAGGGCCAAGCTGTCCGGTGCCCGCTCGATCCCGACGAGTGAGTTGACCTTCAACGCCAAGGTGACCAGCACGGGAGCAAGGAACAGCAGGGACGTGCTCATGAACGCCGCGGTGTAGAGCGCGAGGAACCCCCAGCCGACGCGGACTTCGGCAGCCGGCGCCGGCTCTGGCGGGTTGGTGGGGACCTCGCCGATGCCCGCACTCCTCAAGCGCTGCATCGAGGCACGCACCTCTGGCGCAGACCGCGGCGTATGCGCCGTGCGGGCCGGTTCGGAGTGGACGTGCACGCGGGAGTTGCTGCGCTGAGGACCGCGTCGCGGCTAGCCATGCGGGGGTGTCGTTCGCACATTCATGCGTTCGCCGGGTCGTCCGAAGATGCTGAGCATCTCGGCGGGCTCGGTGCCGGTGCTGCCGAACCAGTGCGGCACCTGGGTGTCGAACTCCGCGACCTCGCCGGGCCCGAGCACCCAGTCCTGGTCTCCGAGAATCAGACGAACGTGGCCGGACAGGACGTAGATCCATTCGTGCCCGTCGTGCGCGCGCGGCTCGGGGTTGACCTTGCTGGTCGGGATGACGATCTTCCACGCCTGCATGCCGTCGGGCTGCCGCGTCAGCGGGATCACGGTTCTGCCCTTGACGCGGTCCGGCCTGAGCCGGATGCGTGGATCGCTCACCTCGGGCGCCCCAACGAGATCGTCCAGCGGCACCCGGTAGGTCCGCGACAGGGCGAGCAGCACGTCCAGGGTGGGCCGGCGTTGTCCGGTTTCGAGCCGCGACAGGGTGCTTTTCGAGATGCCGGTCGTCTCCGCCAGGGCGGTCAGCGTGATCCGACGCTGGCGGCGCAGCCGCTTCAGCCGCTGTCCGACCGGGTCCCGCCCAGTCGCGATGACCGCGCCTGCGCTTGCGGTCCGCTCCACGGGCCTCATCAGACTCCGGTTTCCCGGTTTCAGCAACGTTCGTGGACGCGGCCGAGGCCGGGGGTCAACCTGGAGCAATGAGGGAATACGACGTAGCCGTCATCGGCGGCGGAGCGGCCGGACTGTCCGCCGCCCTGGTTCTATCCCGCGCTCGCCGCGCGGTTCTCGTGCTGGACGCCGGCATGCCCCGCAACGCCCCGGCCGCCCACATGCACGGGTACCTCTCGCGCGACGGGATGCCGCCTGGCGAGCTGCTGGCCGCTGGCCGGGACGAGGTGCGCCGCTACGGAGGCGAGATCGTCACGGGCACGGCAATCGAGTTGGTGCCGGACGGCGGGAGCGGGTTCTCGGTGCTTCTCGCGGGCGGAGCGCGGATCTCGGCACGGAGACTACTGGTGACCACCGGGCTGCGTGATGAACTGCCCGACATCGCCGGCCTGCGCGAACGGTGGGCCCGCGATGTCCTGCACTGCCCGTACTGCCACGGCCACGAGGTCCGTGATCGGCAGCTGGGCGTGATCGGCGGTGCGCCGGGCGCCGTGCGCTACGCGCAGATCGTGCGCCAGTGGACCCACGATCTCGTCTACTTCACGCCACCCGGCAGCCTCACCAGCGCCGAGCGGTCCCAGCTGATCGCTCGCGCAATCGGCGTCGTCGAAGGCACCATCGAACAACTGATCATCGATGACGATCAGCTGCGCGGCGTACTGATGGACGACGGCGGCGTTGTGCCCCGCGATGCCCTGTTCGTGCCGCCCCGGTTCGTCCCGAACGACGATCTCCTCGTGGGGCTCGGCTGCGCAGTCGACGCCGAGAGATGGGTGAGCGTCGACGCCACGGGTCACACCAGCGTCCCGGGCGTCTGGGCCGCCGGCAACGTGGTGGACCCGCGGGCCCAGGTCATCACCGCCGCCGGCGCCGCCTCCGCGGCCGCCATCGCGCTCAACGCCGACCTCGTCGACGAGGACGTGCGCAACGCCGTTCGCGACGCCGACCTCGGCTCCCTGCCCGAACCAACCAAGCACATGCCCACCAAGGAGTCACTATGATCAACACCCTGCGTTCCCGGCCCGCCGTGCCCGGCCCCCCGACCAAGCACCAGTTGGCCCTGATGATCTGGCTGGCCGTCTTCCCGACCCTGACCGTCCTCAACCTGACGCTCGGCGACTGGCTGCGCACGATGACCCCGGTCCTGCGCACGTTCGTGCTCGCCACCCTCGCGGTGCCGATCGTCATCTACGGGCTCATGCCACAGCTGCACCGAATCCGCGTCCGCCTTCTCGCCGCGCAGTCGGACGGGGCTGGCCATGCCGGAGGTCGCTGATAGCGTCGGCAGCGCGGCACCGACCCGGACCGAGGACAGCCTCAGCGCGGTGTTACTGACGGGAGAGCGGGCCTCCATGCGGGCAATCGTGCAGGACGGGTACGGCCGCGCCGAGCGTTGGCGTCTGACCGAGATCGCCCGGCCAGGCATCGCGAACACAGAAGTGTTGTTGAACGTGCACGCTGCGGGAATCGACCGTGGCACGTGGCACGCCATGACGGGCTTGCCCTACCTGGGGCGCCTCTACTTCGGGTTGCGGAAGCCGAAGAGGTCGGTTCCCGGGCTCGACGTCGCCGGCACCGTCGTGGCAATCGGGGCCGAGGTCAGCAGGTTCACGGTCGGTGACGAGGTCTTCGGCATCGGCAGAGGTTCCTTCGCCGAGTACGCCCGCGCCCGCGAGGACAAGCTGGTGCCCAAGCCGGCGAACGTCACCTTCGAGCAGGCAGCGGTCGTCGCCGTCTCCGGACTCACCGCCTTACAGAGCCTTCGCGACGCGGGCCGCGTCAAGCAGGGGCAACACGTCCTGATCATCGGCGCGTCGGGCGGCGTCGGCACCTTCGCCGTGCAAATAGCGAAGTCCTTCGGAGCAGAGGTCACCGGTGTGTGCAGCACCGCCAAGGCCGACCTCGTATCCTCCATCGGTGCCGACCACGTCATCGACTACACCCAGAGCGACTTCACCGACGGCCCGCAGCGATACGACCTCATCCTTGACATCGGCGGCAACACGCCCCTGTCCCGGCTCCGGCGCGTCCTCACCCCGCGCGGAACGCTGGTCATCGTCGGCGGCGAAGAAAGTGGCCGCTGGACAGGCCTGAGCCGCCAGCTACGCGCACTCGCGCTGTCGCCTTTCGTGCGGCAGCGGCTCACCATCAGAGTCCCGAAAGAAACCCACGTGGACATCGGCCGGCTCGCCGAACTCATCGAATCCGGTCAACTTTCTCCCGTCATCGACCGGTCCTATCCGCTCGCTGATGCCGCCGACGCCATGCGCCATCTCGAGGCCGGACACGCCCGAGGAAAGATCGCCATCGCGGTCCGAGCCGACGCGGACCCGCCCGGCGCCTGAACCTGACACTCGACACCACGGCGCGGCCTGGACCGCGGCAGATGCCCAGCCCCGGCAGTCGCGCCGAAGGCTGGGCATCTGACCACGTCGAGGTGGCGGGCTGAGCTCAGTGTCCGTGCATGCCGCCTGCACCGGCAGTGACTGGTGCTGCCGACATCCGCGCGGCGGCGAAGACGCCGATGAGGCCGGCGATGACGGCGGCCGCGACGAAGCCGCCGGAGAACCCGGCGACGATCCCAGCGGAGCTGGTGAGGCTGCCGGCGGTGGTAGCGACGGCGGACAGGACGGCGACCCCGAGCGCGGCGCCGACCTCGTGACCGGTCATCAGGAATCCGCTGGCCATCCCGGCGTGCTGCGGCGGGATACCGGCCATGGCCGTGATGGAGACAGGTACGAACACCATGCCGACGCCGAGACCGAGGGCCACCAGGCCGGGCAGCAGGTCGGTGGCGTAATGCGCGCTGCCGGTCGCGGTGGACAGCAGCAGCGCAGCGCCTGCGGTGATGACCAGCCCGGTGACGGCGATATTGCGTGGTGAGGTGTGGCCGAGCAGGTGGCGGGCGACCTGGGTTCCGGCGGTGATGGCGAACGCGAAGGGCAGGAACGCCACTCCGGCCCGCACTGCCGAATAGCCCAGGACGTTCTGGAAGTAGATGGACGTGAGGAAGACGGCTCCGACGAGGATGCCGGTGATGCCCAGCATGACGACGGTGCCGGTCACGAGGGAGCGCACCTTCCAGGTGTGCGGCGGGATCAGCGGCTTGGCGGTGCGGCGTTCGATGAGGACAAATGCGGTGAGCAGGACCGCGGACCCGCTGAACCCGAGCACGGTACGGGCTGAGAGCCAGCCACTGCTCGCGGTGCCGCCGAGGGCGTACATGAGGGTCATGAGGCCGGCGAGGACGGTGACCGCACCAGGTACGTCGAACTGCTTCAGGCCAGCGGGAGCGGTGCGCGAGTTCGGGATGACCTTGAGCGCGACGACAAGTGCGGCGGCGCCGATCGGTCCGTTGATCCAGAAGATGGCCTGCCAGCCGGCCCAGGTCGTGAGGGCTCCACCGACCAGGACGCCGGCAGCGACGCCCATGCTGCCGACCGCCCCCCACAGTGCCAGCCCCGTGCGGCGCTGCGCGCCGGCGTAGGTGGTCATGATCAGCGACAGGGCGGCGGGCGTCATGAGGGCGGCGGCCAGGCCTTGACCGGCGCGGGCCGCGATCAGCTCGGTCGCGTTCCCGGCGAAACCGCTGATCAGCGACGCGCCGGTGAAGACGGTGAGGCCGGTCAGGAAGACCCGCCGGCGCGGCAGCAGGTCAGCGATGCGCCCGCCGAGCAGCAGCCCTCCGCCAGACATCATCAGATACGCGGTGACGAGCCACTGCAGGTCACCGCTGCGCAGCTTCAGATCGGCACCGATCGAGGGCAGCGCGGTGTTGACGACCGAGATGTCGAGCACGACGAGGATCTGGGCGACCAGCGCGACGGCGAGCACGGCCCAGGACTTTCGCGGACCGTCCGGTTCGGTGTGGACCGCGTGGTCGGTCTGCTGGACCGCGTGGTCGGTCTGCTGGTGCGTGTGGTCGGCGAGGCTGGCGGTGTGTACTGCTGCTTCGGTGGTCATGGCGGGTCTCACTTTCAGGAGTTGATGACGTTGACTCTCGACGGGTTGCGCGGTGTTCGCCCCGGTCACCTGACCGGGATTCGCGCACGCGCTGGGCGGTCGTGGGGACGCTGGGTAGGCGGTGACGCGGTCAGCCCGTGGGCACGGGGGTCCCGCTGCGTACTGCGTGAACGACATCGGCGATGGCCGACGCCGCAGCGCCCGCGGCGCGCTCGTCATCGAGCAGCCCGGCGTGGGTGGAGGCGATGACGCGGTGGCTGGTGTTGGTCGACAGTGCAGCCAGCCGGTCCTGCGCTGCCGCCCAGCCCGTGGTCTTGTGCAGCGTCTCGGTTGCGGTGAGCACGGCCAGCGGCTTACGGCCCAGGGTCTGCAGGGCGCGGGCCTGGGCAAACGCGGCCCGCAGCACCGAGACCTCGTCGCGCTGGTTGCGCAGACCGCGGGAGCTGGTGGCGAACGCACGGACCTGCGCAGCAGCGAGTGACGGCAGGCTCGACGTCGCCGTCTCTGGAACGAGCCGGCCGACGCCCAGGCGCGCCAGACTGGGCGCCACGCCGAGTCCGCGCCGCATCATGGCGTAGGTGGAGGCGTAGCCCGGCAGGCCGAATTGGTCCGGCGTGGAGGAGTCGAGCAGCACCATTCCGGCGACCTGGTCCGGGTACTGCGCGGCGTAGGTCATGGCGTAGGTGCCGCCGGTGGAGTGTCCGACCATCACGAAGGGCGCCCGCTCTCCGGCGACCGCCAGCAGCGTGTGCAGGTCGCGGGCGATCGCGCGGCCGTCCTGGGGGCGGGCTGCGTCGTCGCTCCAGCCCTGCCCGGCCCGGTCATAGGCGCAGGCCCGCGTAGTTGGCGCCACGGCCGGCGCGATTCGGGCCCAGTTCGACGACATCTCGCCGAGTCCGCTTTCCAGCACCACGGTGGGACTACCGGTTCCGGTGCAGTGCAGGTGCAGGCGGTGTCCGCCGACGTCGTAGGACCTTCCGGGCATCGCCATGCTGACCGCGTCGTGGTGCAGGGCCACCGTCTCGGTGAAGCCTCCGGCGCTGGCCAGCGCCAGAGCGCCGATCACCGGGTACAGCAGCCAACGAACGCGTCCGGTCAAGGCGCGGCGCATCTGGACGCCCATCCACACGGCGAGCGCGAACATCACCGGCGGCCAGACCCAGCCAGTGTCCGTCAGCGCGTTGGTGCCCGGGGCCAGGGCGAGCAGCCCGAGTCCGGTGGCCGCCATGACCGCGGCGGGGACGAAGGCCCATCGCTGCGGCTGACTGGTCAGCCGCGTGGACAGCACTGCGAGCAGCGCCCACCCGGCCGCGAACGCCAGCATGGCCCAGGCCGTGATGACGTGTTCCGCGGCACCGGGAAATGCCACCAGCGTCACCGCGGCCGCGCCGGCGAGACCGGTCAGCAGCGAGCCGAGGACTACCCGGACGATCGGGCCGGTTGGCGTTCGAGGTGTGCTCGTGTCGGCGACGATCAGGTGCTGTGCCGTTGAGGTGGTGGTCATGGCGGGTCTCGCTTCCAAGAGAGGGTGGTGACTTGACTGTCGCCGGGTGGCGCCGTGCTCACCCCGGTCAGATGACCGGGATCGTTCGCCATCGCCGAGGGGACCAGTGACAGGTCGGCGCCGTCATGCGGTCGGGGCGTTGTTTCTCAGCTGCGGAACGGGGCGAGCTTGATGGCTAGGTCGAATGCGCCGTAACGGCGCAGCAGCTGGGCCCGGCCGCGCGGGACGCCGGCGGCTTCTTCGCGCCACGCTGCGGTGAACTCGCGCTTGAACCCCAGCCGTGGCCGTTGCGCCACGACTTCGGCGAGCACCTGCGGGGGAAGCTTCCAGGACCGCAACCCGATCACGTCCACTCCCGCGCCGGCGGACAACAGGTAGGCAACCGGACCGTCAGCGGGAGTGACGCCGGGGCTGTGATGCATGGTGATTGCCGTGCTCAGTGTGTCGGTCGCAGCGGTCGAGAGGCCGACGATTTCGGCGACGTCGCGGGCGATGCGGGCGCTGGCGAGGGTGAAGTCAGCGCCGCGCATCAGCTGACGCAGTCCAGTGTCGTGCAGCATCGCGGCCGCGAACAGCAGTTCGGTGTCGACGTCGATGTTCGCCAGCGCGCCGAGCGCGGCGCCGAAGGCGTATGTCCGGTAGGAGTGATTCAGCAGGGCCGGGGACAGCCGGGCGCGGGCCTCGCGTTCGGCGGCGGCCGTCAACGGCGAGGTAGGCAGGGCGAGAGCGCTCGGGTCGATGTGGACGCGGCGGCCGGAGTTCAGATGGATCAACATCGAGGCGCGCCCGACGGCATTGACCGCGTGTGTCGAGGCGAGCGGTCGCAGCAGTCGCCGTCGCTCGTCGCGACTGAGGTGGCCGCCGGTGGCGGCGACCCAGTCGAACGTGCCCACGGGTGCGGTTGAGATGGCCACTGTGTCTCCTTCGTCGGCGGCGACTGGCCGCCGGTTCCCACCGCCGCAGGTGGCAGCGGCACAACCCACTGTCGCGATACCGGTCACCGCTCGCCCCGGTCAAAGAGCCAGGTTCACCCCGTCCTGCAACCAGGTCTCGGCGGCGCTTCTCGGTGTGAATCCGGAGTAGCTTCGGCAGGTGCTGCACGGCCGAGACGCTGAGCGGGCGCGGGTGGCCGCGCTGCTCGGTGACGCCTGCGCCGGCAAGGCGGGGGCTTTGCTGATCCGCGGCGAGGCTGGTGTGGGCAAGTCCGCTCTGCTCCAGGACGCCGTTACGGGCGCAGCGGGCATGCGGGTGTTGGCCGCCCAAGGGTTGGAGTCCGAGGCGCCGATGGCGTTTGCCGGGTTGCATCAGCTCGTGCGGCCGGTGCTGTCGCTGCTCGAGCGGCTACCCGCTCCGCAGGCCAGAGCGTTGCGGGTTGCCTTCGGTCTGCAGGACGGCCCGAGCGAGGATCCGTTCCTGGTCGCCCTGGCGACGCTGAGCATGCTGAGCGAGGCCGCCGACAGCACGCCGCTGCTGTGCGTGGTCGATGACGCGCACTGGCTGGACACCGCCTCGGCCGATGCATTGCTGTTCGCGGCGCGGCGCCTGCAGGCCGACCCGGTCGCGTTGATCTTCGCCGCCCGCGACGCGGACGTCCGGACTTTCACCGCTGAGGGCGTGCCGACGCTGGTGTTGACCGGTCTCGACGCGCCGGCCGCCCGACTACTGCTGGCTGAGCACACCGGAGCGTCGCTGCCCGATCACGTGGCCCAGGCCCTGCTCACTCAGACCGGCGGCAACCCGCTCGCATTGGTCGAACTGCCGACATCGTTGACCAGCGCCCAGCTCGACGGCACGGCATCCATACCGGGCCAATTACGGCTGACCGACCGGGTTCAGCGGGTGTTTCTCGACCGCTGCCGCCGCCTTCCTAATGAGGTGCAGACGCTGCTGCTGGTCGCAGCGGCCGACGACACGGCCAGCCTGTCTGTCCTCACGCGCGCCGCCGGCCTACTCGGTGTCTCCGCAGCTGCTCTGCCCGACGCCGAACGGGCCGGGCTGCTCGTCACTGATCGCGACACCGTGCGGGTGCGCCACCCGCTGGTGCGCTCGGCGGTGTATCAAGCCGCGACCGGACATGAGCGGCGCGCCGCGCACCGAGCCCTGGCCACCGTGCTGACCGGTCAAGCGGACCGGCAGGCCTGGCATCGTGCCGCTGCTGCTGACGGGCCGGATGGGGATGTGGTCGCGGCGCTTGCGGCCGCCGGCGACCGTGCCGAGCGCCGCGGTGGTTACGGCGCGGCGGCCGCAGCCTTCGGACGCGCAAGCGAGCTGTGCGCCGGCGACCAGGAGCGCGCCGCGATGCTGTTCGCCGCAGCCCGCAACGCGTGGGCGTCCGGGCAGGCTGATCGCGCACGCGCGCAGGCCCAAGCGGCCCGCGATGGGGCCGACGACCGAATACTGCGTGCCGACATCGACCGGCTGCTCGGGCGCATCGAAGTCAATGTCGGTTCGGCAGCAACGGCGTTCCAGATCTTCAACAGCGCCGCGCGAGCGGTCGTGACTGATGACCCCGCGCGCGCCGTGGAGCTATGGGTGGCCGCGACACTGACGCATACCTTCGACGCCGACACTGGTGTCGGCCCCGCCGAGGAGATTCCCCCCAGCGTCCTTGAAGGACAACGAGAAGATGTCCCCCGAACCCGATGCCTGAAGCTACTGCTGGCCGCGACGATCGCCGACAATTCCGGAGCGTGGGCGCAGGCGCTGCGTTCACTGCACGCGGCGGCCGACGCCAGTACTCACGTCGCTGACCTGGACGTGCTCGGCAACCTTGGCAATGCAGCGCTGCACCTGGGTGATGACCAAACACACCGCTCGTGCTTCACCCGGATGCTGGCCGGCGCCCGTGAGAACGGCGCCGTCATGGTCATCCTTTATGCCTTGCCCCGGCTTGCGTTCGCCCACCTGCTGTCCGGCGACTGGTCGACGGTCCGGTCAGCGGCCGATGAGGCGCTCGCGCTCAGCGCCGACACCGGCCAACCGGCCTTGGGCGCGGCGCCGATCGGGTGGCTCACCCTGTTGGCCGCGCTGCAGGGCCATGGCGACTACGACATGCGGCGAACCCTGCTCGACGACACCCTTGAGCAGCGTCATCTGGGCGTGCTGACTGATCCCGTGCATGACATGTCCCAGTGGGCTGCGGGCGTTCGGGCCGCGAATGACGGGGACGCTGTCGGCGCGCTGCGGCACCTCGCCCGCATGCGGCTGCCGCCATTTGCACGCATGGTCGCCATCGACCGCATCGAGGCCGCCGTCCGCGCCGGGGAAGGGGAGCAGGCGCAGGCGTGGCTCGATGACCTCGCCACGTTCGCCGAGAAGACCCGCTGGCCGTGGGCGTTTGCTGCCGCCGACTACGGACGGGCGCTGCTCGCCGACCCGGCCGACGCACCAGCCTTGTTCGACAGCGCCCTGGCCCACCATGAGCACAGCGGCCGCCCCTACGACCGGGCCCGTACCCACCTGGCCTACGGCGAACTGCTACGCCGCACGCAACGCCGAGGTGCCGCCCGCCCTCACTTGCGCGCCGCACTGGTGATCTTCGAGGAACTCCGCGCCGAGCCACTCATCTCCCGCACCGAACAGGAACTGCGGGCCACCGGCGAAACCGCACGCAAACGCGATCCGTCCACGCTCACTCTGCTGACCCCGACGGAGCTGCGGGTCGCGCAGCTCGTCGCGCGCGGCCTGTCGAATAAGGACGCCGCCGCCGAATGCTGGATATCCCCGCGCACGGTCGCGTTCCACCTGCGCAACGTGTTCAGCAAGACAGGAATCACGTCCCGCGGCGAACTCGCCCAACTCGGCCTGGCCGCATCGTCGCTCGACCAGCTCACGCCAGCGCCAGTCAGGTAGACCCGCCGAACTAAGCTCAGCGCAAAGGCCATCTTCTCGTCGCCTTGACACAGAATCGTGTCACCCGGCGCACCTTCGGCGTGTTTGACTTCCAGCAGTTTCCGAGGAAGATTCAAGGTACCTCAGGCATCGGGGTGGTCCACACCATCGAAGTCTGGCGCTTAGGCCGGCCGGGTTCGGGGGTCTTGACCGACTAGCAAGGGTGGCTTCGTCCTGTGCATGGGGCGGGTCATTTTGTGCCTGCGGAGATGACTGCTGCTCGACGCCGATGTCGGCAGCGCAGCGAACACCCGCCACCCCCCCAGAACCCGGTTGTGGCTGCGGTTGCGCGCAGAGATCGCCGCCGCAGGCAGACCGTCGACGGTGTTCGTGCATCGGCTCGGCATGAGCCCCGAGGCAGTCGCTTCGTTCCTGTGATCACCCGCTGACGCGCAATTGTCCCGGCGCGCGAAGGACATACGGTTCATCCGTGAACTCGTCAGCGACATCGAGTGGTCCCGCCTTCGGCCTGCACGTCCCGCCTGGCTCGCGGTACGCGCTGGAGGTAGGACAGTGAATCTGGTGGTGAGCTTGCAGGTCGCTGAGTAGGGCGCGTCGTTTCGGCATCGCTGGGCGACAAGGGTCTGGGCACGAGTGTTCAATGGACCGTCTGGCGCTCGGGAGGGAGATCTGCCCGGTGGAGCCCACCTCGTCATTCCTGATCGTCCTGCTTCTGGCTGGCTGTGCAGGCCTGCTCGTACTCGTCGTCCGTCTGAACCATTGGGCCATCAGAGTGGTATGCGGGGCATCGGTCGTCGTGCTGGCCATGCTGACCGGCGCCGCGGAGGTCAACGACCACTACGGCTACTACACCTCGTGGGCTCCGCTGGTCGACGATCTGGCCGGCAGCCAGCAGGCACTCGGTTTGACCAGCGGGACGGTTCGGGTGGGCCGCCATGAGCTCCGCGCCGGCACCGTGGAACAGGTCGCGCTCCCGGGCCGACTAAGCACGATCAACCGCCTTGGCCTGATCTACCTTCCGCCTCAGTACAACGACCCCAAATTCAGTCACGTCCGTTTTCCGGTTGTCGAGCTGTTGCACGGTTCGCCGGGCAAGCCGTCGAACTGGGTGGTGGTGCTCAAGATCGTCAAGATCGCAGACGTCCTCATATCCCGGCATCTGATGGGACCCGTCGTCCTGGTCATGCCCAGCGTCAACCGGGGCAACGACTTCGAGGAGTGCGTCAATGGCAGGGCCGCGGCTGATGACACCTATCTGGCCACCGACGTGCCCACCGACGTCCGCACCCGCTTTCGGGTCAGTCTGGTTCCCGCAGAGTGGGGCGTCGCCGGGTACTCGTCGGGCGGATACTGCGCCGCGAACCTCTCGTTGCGTCATCGCGGCGCCTACGGCGCGGCAGCGATCCTGGACGGCTACTACCGGGCCTCCGACGGTCCGGCCGCTCATGCTCTCGGTGGTGACCCGCGAGCGATGGCGGCCAATAGCCCGGTAGACATCGCGCAGCACCTTCCCGCCGGAACCGAGCCGCTCCCGGCGTTGTGGATCACGGCGGGAACGGGCGCCCACGGTGACTACCTGAGAGCGGAGGAGTTCATCGCGGCGCTGAAGAACTTGGAACAGGTCAGCTTTGTGGTCGAGCACGGCGCCGGACACAACTTCTACGCCTGGTCGGCCGCACTCCCGAGCATGCTGGCCTGGATGTGGCAGCAACTGGCCCCTCCTGCCCTGCGTACCTCCTTCCCGCTCACCGGACCGCCCATATCCGTTCAGGTGCCACCCCTCGTCCCGCCGCGATCGACACGCACCGGAAGGTCAGCCCAGCCGCGCGCGGTGCGGGCACGTCCTGGTGTCCAGCGGTAGCGGCGCCCGAGTCGTCGGACCAACGGGTAACGACCATCGCGGGATCGTCACGGATCTGCGACGCTGAGCACATGGCGATCATCGTCCAGCCGGTCAATGAGGCGCTCTTCGACGATGTCCAGACGATCTTCGGCAACACGGGCCAGGCGGCCCGCTGCCAGTGCCAGGGCTATCGGATGGGCTGGTACGCACAGCATTCCGACAATGTCCAAGACCGCCGCGAACTGCTCCGCGACCAGGTGATCGAGGGGCACGGGCTCGTGGCGCACCTCGACGGCGAGCCGGTGGGCTGGTGCTCGCTCGCGCCGCGCAGCCACTACACCTACCTGCGCCAGACGACCTGGAAGGGCCGCGACGAGGACAAGGACGATGCGAGCATCTGGGCCGTCACCTGTTTCGTGACCCGAGCCGGATTCCGCCGGCAGGGCGTGAGCCGCGCGTTGGCGGGGGCCACGATCGATCTGGCCCGCGACCAGGGCGCGCGGGCCGTGGAGGCCTATCCGATGAAGCCGGCCCCGGGCAAGGACGTCACCTGGGGCGAGATGCATGTCGGGGCGCTCAGCGCGTTCCTCGCGGCCGGGTTCCGGATCGTGCAGGTGCCCTCGCTGCGGCGCGCGGTAGTGCGCTACGACTACTAGATCCCGACCGACTTCCTACCTGCCACGCTGGGGCTGATTCGGCACGTCTCATCGGACAAGGGCGGCGACCTGCGCGCGAGTCTGCCACAACCCCACCCATGTCATTGGGCCGGCAGCGCACTGCGCGCTCGGTCGGGCTACCTGTTGACGATCTTGCTCTCGGCGGGTGCGATCAATGGGCGTCCACGCGGCGTTGAAACCGCACTCGCGACCGTCCGTGGTTCCGAGCAAGGATTGAAAGTTGACGAGGACGTATCTTCCGTGTATAAGTGGGCTAGTCCAGCGGTTTCATCTAGTTGATGGCCCAAAGGACGGAGAGCCCATGGATTTTTCCCGTGCCTTGCGCGCGATCTCCGCACCGTCGCGTGATGAGTCGGACACCGCGCTGCCACCGGTGGATGTCCCGGCCGAGCCGGGAGCCACGGCTCAGGGCGGTCATCTTAGTGACGGCCTCCTGCAGTTGTTGGACGACTGCGTTGCGCTGCAAGCGCTGTCGCGCGACGCCGTCACCGCACCGGTCGGCCCCCCTCCTCCGGGCGAGACGGCGAAATTCCAGTTCGGTCCGTGGCAGTCCTCTGGTGGGCCTGGTCGAAACCTGCGCCTAGCCTTCGGAGTTGCCGTGGTCACGGTCCTTGTGGTGGTGGACGGGGCCGCGCTCGTGCACGTGAACCGCCGAACGGCGGGAACCGTTCGGGTTGCCAACTTGTCCAGCCCGGCCCACGTCGTCGCGGCCGCATCGTGGGCGGCCCGCGAGTTGTCCCACGATTCCAAGATCGTCGCCGACCCCGCCATGCACGCGACCCTGGCAGCGGACAGGTTCATTCATGTCCAAACTCCTGCGCCGTCGTCCTCGGGCACTGCGCTCGCGTTCGACTACATCGTGTCCACGGCCGCGTTGCGTGCCACGGCCAAGGCTGGCAACCCGATCTACCGTGCTCTCAGCTCATCGGTGCCGATTGCCGTGTTCGGCTCGGGCGGTGATCAAATCGTTGTGCGGCAGGTGTCAACCGCGCCTAGCGCCGGGATCGCGGTCCGTCGCAGCATCGCCAGCGATTCCCGGCGTACCGCCGAACGCCAACTGCTGACCAATCCCGCCATCCGTGCAGACGGGCCGGCGCGAGCAGCACTTCGAGCTGGCCAGCTCGATCTGCGCGCGGCCACGGTTCTCGCGCTAATGGCGAACTCGAGTCATGTCGACATCGTCAGCGTCAACGTCGACGAGCCCGAACGAGCGGCCGGCCTTCCCGCTCGCAGCGTCGACGTGCGGACCGATGCGGATGCCGGTTCGCAGGTGTTTCCGAGCACTCTGCCGTCGCTATACCAACCCATCACCGACAGGCTGTTGCCCGATGGAACACACCGACTGGTGTGGGCGATCGACCCGGAGCCAGCCCCGGCATTGAACTGATTCCCATCGTCGACAATCACGGGGAGAAATGAATGAACGCAACCAAGATCGCCCGTTGTCTCAGCGCCGCCGCCGCCGTGTTCGTGGCGCTGATAGGCACCTCCGTGGTTGGCCAAGCCCATGCCGCGGCGCCGGCTGCGGCCGCGGCTGATGCATTTGTGCGCGGGGCACACTTCTCGCCCGACACCGCAGGCGTGGATGTCTACCTGTCCGCGTTCAGCGGCGGAACCAGCACGCTGTGGTTGTCTGACGTCGGCTACGGCGACGTCAGCGCTTATCGGCACATCGCGGCCGGGACGTACGCGGTCTCGATGCGCCCGCATGGCGCGCCCGCGTCCGAGAAGCCCGTCCTGAGTTGGACGCTGAACCTCAAGGCGGGTTCGGCGTACACCGCTGCCGCCATCGGCATGAGCAGCCAGATCCGTGGCGTGGTCGTCGCGGACACGCTCGACCCGCCACCGGCTGGCACCGGGCTCGTCCGAATCATTCAGGCCTCGAGCCGAGCGGGGCACGTCTCCGTACGGGCAACTGACGGGCCTGTACTCACCGCTGACACAGCCTTCGGATCCACTACGAGCTATGTCGCCGTGCCCAAGGGTCGCTGGAGTGTGAAAGCCCAGTCCAGCACGAAGCCCTCACTGTCGGGGACCGTAACCGTGGCGGTCCGCAGCGCAAGCATCACGTCGGTAGTGTTACTGGATGCGCGCGGTGGTGGCCTGGTTCTGCGGACCGTGCTGGACGCCGGCGGCACCGCCAGCCCGCCGAGCGGCGGTGTCCCAGCCGGTGGCGGCGGCACGGCTGCGCGCCCGCACGGTCAAGTCGACACCGCCCTGAGTACTGCGGCGTTCGGCGGCGCAGCCCTCGTCCTTCTGTTCGGTGTCCACTCTCGACGACGTCGGCATGGTGCACCGAACCGGTGACTGCTCACGGTCGGCACCAGCGTTCGCACAGTCAGCTGACTCGCTGGTGCAATGCGCTCGCCGTTAGCCTGCTGGCGCTCGCCTTGGTCGCGCTAGGGATCTACTTCCGCCTGCACGTGGCCAAGACCGATCTGGTTTCCGTCGCCCGCAGCAGCACCTCGAATCTCAGCGCGGCGCAGGCAACTCCGTCTACCCTGTCCGCGATCAACGGTGTCGCTCCCGAGACTGCACTGGCCACTCCCGGCGAGCTGAGCCCGCCGATCCACCTCACCATCGCCTCCATCGGTGTCAGTACTGACCTGCAACGCCTGAGCTTGGTCCACAAGGGCTCCCTGCAAGCCCCGACGAAGTGGGAGGTCGCGGGCTGGTACGCCAATGGCGTCGTCCCTGGCCAGGTCGGACCGGCCGTCATCGCCGGCCACGTCGACTCCACCCGCGGACCCGCGGTGTTCTACCGCCTGCACGAACTCGCTGCCGGCGCGACAATCTCAGTCACCGAGCAGAACGCGAAAGTGCTGCACTTCGTGGTCGACGACGTGCGCGAATACCCGAAGAAATACTTTCCGACGAAAACGGTCTACGGCCCCACACCGACACCCGAATTGCGACTGATCTCCTGCACCGGCGAATTCGACCACTCCTCGCATAGCTATCTCAACAACGTCGTCGTGTCTGCACACCTGCTCTGACCGCTCCGCGGCTCAGGCGCTTCGGCCGGCCATCCCCGTGCTTCTCGCATGGCCTGTTCGGCGGCGCAGGCGTCGAAGCACAGTTCCGAGACCTGTGCTTTCTTCAACGTTCTACGAGGATCGGATGGCTTCGTGAAGATAGCGAACCGGGCATCGACCAGACCTGTTACCGCGGTCCACGATGCGCCGACTCACAACTGTGACCAAACCCGAACGATCCCTGCACCCGGCGGGGATGTCTGGGCGCTAGAACGGAACAAGGACACCCAGCCCACGACCCGTCGGCGGCGCCCGCGAAGGGAGCAGTGATGGACAACGGGGACGATGCCCTCCTCGACCTGGTCCTCCTGGTCGCGAGTCGTGTCGGTATGGAGCAGACCATGCACGGCATCGCCGACTTTGCGACGCTTGCGATCCCGGGTGCTGACGGCGCTGCCGTCGTCCTGCTCAAGAATGGTCATCCGACATCGGCCGCCGCGAGCGCACCCGTTGTTCGGACTGTGGAACTCCTGCAGTACGACATGGGAGAGGGGCCTTCGATCACCGCGAGCGGGCAACGGCTCGCGATGACCTCACCCTCATTGGGTGCCGATCTGCGGTGGCCGCGGTTCGGATCGCGGGTCGGCCGCATGGGGTTCCAAAGTGTGGTGGTTGTACCCCTGCAGTTGCCCGACCTCGTCGTCGGGACGATGAGCGCCTACGCCCGGACGAAGGGCGCGTTCGGAGCACTAGCGGTGCACACAGCTGAACGGTTTGCCGCCCCCGCCGCCGCGATCACGCGCAACGCGTTTCTGCTGGAACGCAGCAAGGTCGAGATCGCGCAACTGCAGGAGGCGTTGCAGGTCCGGCCACTCATCGATCAGGCCGTGGGGATCATTCGGAGTAGGACAGGCAAGTCTGCCGCCGAGGCCCTGGCTACCTTGCGCAAGGCCAGCAATGCCGAGCACGCGCGGGTCTTCGCTGTCGCGCGCAGGCTCGTCGACGACTCGGTTGATCGAGCGAAAAGCCGGGGACGCAGCAATGAACCCTACGACGTCCTCTAGGTGCCGTGGCCTGAAGGGACGGCCGCTGCGATGTGCAAGGGTGCAAAAGTGAATTCTAGGTTTACTGTTACTCCATGGGGCCGGGTCGGGGCCCCAAGAGTCTGATGGTTTGGCACAACGCCCGCCGCTGACCCGAATACATCTGATGCTCTGGCGGCTGTCAGGGCCGCATCATCCGTCTCCCATCGGTCACCGCGATTTGCAGCGCGCTGGGTTAATAACGACCCTTTACCCCGAATGTTCGAATCGAGCCGAAATGAAACGCACGACCCGTCAGAGGCATTTGCGTGAAGAGAGTCGGAGGCAGAGCCTTAGCTCATGTGTGAAATCGCCGCGCTTTATTCGGCTGCTTCGTGGGAAGATACTTCTGCACTAATCTTACATGTGGGACCGGGTCGGGGGGTTCGGTGCAATGGCGGACGTTCTAGAAGTTGTGATCGGTGATGATCATGCGGTGTTTCTGGACGCACTGACGGCCATCCTCACGCAACTTGGTCATGTGGTTCTCGCGGCTGTTACGACGCGAGTTGCCCTGCTGGACAGCGTCGGGGCATTTCACCCGGACGTATGCGTGCTCGAGAAACGGCTGCGCGATGGCGACGGGGTCGAACTCATCGCTGACCTGGCCGCTGCCAGCCCCACCACGAGGTACGTCGTACTCACCTCCGATGTCGACCCTGACACGCTCCGAAGGGCGCTGGACGCAGGCGCCGCCGGATTTGTGCACAAAACCCGCGGGATCGTCGCACTAGTCGACGTATTGAACCGAGTCACCACGGGCGAGATCGTCATCGAGGGTACGTTCACGCGGCCACAGGCAGCAGACATCCAGACGCCGCCCCAGTTGCTTCGCCTGGCCACCTACCTGACCGAGCGCGAGTTGGAATGCCTCGGCCTGCTTGCGGCCGGACTGGATACTTCCAGCATGTCGCGACGGCTCGGGGTATCGACGACGACGGTACGCAGTCATGTCCAGGCCGTGCTAACGAAGCTCGGCGTGCATTCGCGCCTCGAGGCCGCCTCCCTGGCGATCCGCTACCACCTCGTCGAGGCACCGGTGGTTCCCGACCCGCGCGCGAGCGGCCTGTAGCCGACACGCCCGACTACGCCAAATGGACGAGCGCACGCCCGCGTCGATGGGAGGACGCAGGCGCCCATTGCGCCCAACGTACCTATATGCCCCCGATCCGGGTTTTGCTGGTACACGACCTCGTCATGGTGACCGATGCCCTGGCGATGAGATTGTCGGCATTGCCCGACATGGTGCTCGTCGGCCAATTCGGCGTCAGTGATCCGCAGTTGGTCCAGGCCACCAGAGTCCTTAGCCCGGATGTGGCCGTCGTCGATGTCGAAGCGGCCGGAGCTGGTGCGGCTGAACTGGTAGCCGCGATGCGGCGCGGCTGCCTGCTGGGACAGGTAGTGGTGCTCACCGCGAGCCGCGACAGAGACATGTCGGTCGCCGTGGCGCGGGCGGGTGCAGCGGCGTGGGTCGACCAGACGAGCAGTCTGGACCACCTGATCGAAGTCGTGCGCGGCGTCTGTCATGGCTGGGGATGGTGGTCCCCATTCCATCTGCGGGCAGTGCTGCAGGCTCTGGATGCTGAGGTCAACGTGCGAGGTGAATCGGCGTTGATGGAATCGCTGTCCCCGCGAGAGCGCGAGGTCCTCGATCGCATCGTCGTCGGCAAGTCGCATCGCGTCATTGCCAGCGAGCTCTTGGTCTCGGTGAACACCGTGCGGACACACACCAGCAAGGTCTTCGCGAAACTGGGAGTGCATAACCGTTTGGAAGCAGTGGAGTTGGCGGCGGCAGCGCGGCCGCCGGCCGCGGGTGAACGAGAGCCATCCCGTGCGGACGAGGGACTCCACCTCATGCACCGAGACGATTCGCTGCCGCGACGGAATCCGTAGCGTCCCCGCAGACAAACGGGGGTTTCACACGATGGAGATGAACGAGGCGTTTCGCCGCGTCGTTGCAGGACACGTGCGATTGCTCGTGACGTTCGTCCTTCTGCCGATCGCCGCCGTCATCGGCCTGGGTTCGGTGACGCACACGCACTATGTGGCGTCGGCGCGCATCCAGGCCTCGAGCGCGACGATCGGCTCAGACACCGAGGCCGATTCGGTGCTCAACCGGGTGAGGGGCATTGCAACGAGCAGGGCGATCATCGGTGAGGCGCTGCAGGCCTCGGGTGTGCACCGAAGTGCTCAGCAGGCCGAGTCCGAGATCAGCGTCAGCCGGCTCGGCAGTTCGGCCGTGATGGATATTAGGGTCACTGACTCCAGCGCGGTGGTCGCTCGCGAGCTTTCGACCGCGGTGGCCAAGGTCGCGGTCGGCTTCATCGGTGGGCAGGGCAGCCAGCAACCCGGTGACCTGGTCACCCAGTTCCTGGAGCAACAGAAGCAGCTTTACAGCCTGCGGCAGTCGCTCGTGGCCAGCCTGAACGAACGCACCCGATCGGCCGCCGCCGCGACCCTCTCCGCTCAGCTCTCGACCGTTGATCAGCAGTTGAGCGACGTCACCTCCACCCTCCGACAGCTCCAGGTCACTATCGCCACCGACAACTCGGCCAGCGTCATCTCGGAGGCAGGCGCTGCCAAGCGGGTGCGCGCCATGCCGACCAGCGATCTGGTTCTGGCCGGAATCGCCGGACTGGTCGCTGGCTTGCTCCTCGCCTCGATCCTTGAGGCCGTGCGGCCTCGGGTCGCTGACGCCCGGGCCTTCGCACGCGAGCTCGGAGTGCCGCTGCTGGGTTGCCTTGCACCCCCCATGCGCCCGGCAAAGCGAACTGCCGAGCGACTGTCGTCGCCGTTCCGGCGCAAGCCGGGCGCCGGCGTCGACGGCGAAGGTCCGGGCCCCGTCGCAATCGACAGCGAAACGATTGTGGCGCTGCGCCAAGCGGCGAAGGCTGCGAACGTCGACATGCTGGCGCTGGTCAGTGGCGACGACCGGGCGGCTTCGGCCCATCTTGCGGCAAGCCTGACTGCCCGGCTGAGCCGACCTCGACGCCGCCCTCGACCTCGGCCCCGCCCTGGCGCGCACGACGGGCCGTGGCGCGACGTCGCTGAAGCCTCTGCGGGGACTAACGGCAACGCGACGAACGGCACCACGACGAGCGGGTCCGCACCCGATCTCGGTCGCGTGCTTGCCGGCGGCACACTGGTGCTGTCGCCCGCGCAGGCCCGGGGCATTTGGGCGGCGCGCACCCTGCGGCAGCCGACTATGCCGGCGACCCCCGCACCTCAGGGTGTGCGCGTCGTGTCGATCAATGAACTCGACGATCACGGCCCGTCAGGCGGATGCGGGCTGCTAGTTCTGACCCGCAACCTGACGCCCTACGCACGACTGAGACGCGTAAGAGACATTGCAGCCGCGACCGGGTGGCCGGTGATCGGCGTGCTCGACGACCGCGACCGGGCCGGAGGGAATCGGTGATGTTTGGCGGGACGCTACCGCGGGTGCGCATGTGCGCGAACAGCTCGGCCGCCGACGTCGCCCACGGAGTGGACGCGGCGCTCGACATGCTCGCCGGCGCGCGGCGCATCATTCGGGTGAGCAACGATGAGCTGGCGCACATCGTCCACACGGTGGGGTCATTCGACGCGGCTGTGGATCGCGCGGCGTTACGCGTGCACACCGTGGACCGCATCCCTCTGCGTGACGGGCGAATGGCTCCTGCGACGTGGTGGCTGCGCGGGGAGCGCCGCCGGGTGCGGGGCTCTACGATGTGGCTCGCACATGGCCAGACGGCGGGGCGGATGCTCGTTGACGCCGGACTGGCCGCGGGGGAATGGGTGCACTGTCTGCCCCTGATGCTGCCGCCGAGCTACCTGCCATCCGCGACGAGTCTTGCCGGGCGCACGGCAGTGCGCGCGTGCTTCGAGATGGCACCCGGCGTGCGGCTCGTCATAGGGATCGATCCGCACGCCGACGATCACCGCGCGAGCGGCTGGGCGAGGGCCGTGCTAGATGACCGACGCCGCGATGTACGGGTCGCGCAAATATCTCCAGCGCGGGTCGGTTCGTCTGATCGATACCAGGTCCGGTTGCCGGATGGTGGCACCCTGCCCGGCCCGTTGAGACTTTCCGACCTGCTCGCCGCAGCCGACCTGTTCGTCGCCTCGGGGCACGACCTCGAGGCGTGTTCACCCGCTGTCGCCGCTGTCGCGTGCGGCGTACCGGTTGTCGCGGTGATCACGGACAGCATTGCGGAGCACGTGTTGTCCAATGGCTCTGGCTTCGTCGTACCGGGACGCGCGAGCAGCGTCGCCCAAGCCGTCAGAGCGCTCCTCGACACGGTGCCGCCGCCACGGCGTGCGCCGACGGACCAAACGCAACCAGGTGCTGAACTCGCACGGGGCTTGCTCGCCGCCTACCGGCGAGTACTTTCCCGTTCCGCAATGGGGGGTGCAGCATGATGCCAGCCTCGTTGCAATTGTACGGCCCACCACCCGCCGTCGCGTTTGCGGAGTGCCACATCACTCCTGGCGCGCGCGCTCAGGCCCTTGACGCGATGGCCAGTGGCTGGCTCACCACCGGGCACCGGACCGAGGTATTCGAGCAGCAACTCGCCGCGTGGATCGGCGCGCGGTACGCGGTGGCGGTGAGTTCGTGCACGGCCGCGTTGGAGCTCTCTCTGCGAGCGCTCGATCTGCCTCCTGGCTCACCCGTGCTGACGCCCACGCTTACGTTCTGTGGCGCTGTCGAAGCAATAGTTCACAGCGGGCTTCGGCCGGTACTGATCGACACCGACGATGCGACTCTGACCGTCAGTGCCGAAGGGGTCGCCACGGCCGCACGGGACAAGCCAGCCGCGATGGTGGTGCAGCACATGGGCGGATTTCCGGCCCCTGTGCATGAGCTCGCGGAAGCCGCGGGCCTGCCGATCGAGCGCGTCATCGAGGACGCCGCTCACGGACTCGGCGGGGCTCTGGGGCAAGCGGCTATCGGAACTGTGTCGCGGGCGACGTGCTTCAGCTTCTATGCCACCAAGAACCTGCCGATCGGAGAGGGCGGCGCCATCACGACGTCCGACCCCCAGCTCGCCGATCGACTGCGGGTGATGCGTCAGCACGGCATGACCAAGGACGCCTGGCGCCGCTACGAGCCGGGTGCGACGTGGCGCTACGACGTCGACGAAGGCGGGATGAAGGCTAACTTCACCGATCTTCAGGCCGCGATCGGCTTGGGCCAACTGGCACATCTCACGGCGTGGCAGGCGCGGCGTGCGGACTTGGCCGAGCGCTACGACGCGCAGCTGGCTGGTGTGCCGGGGATCGTTGCGCCGCCGCGGCCCACCAGCGGCAGACACGCGTGGCATCTCTACGTTGTCCGCGTACACGACGGATACGGCCGCACCCGCGACGATCTGGCCGCCGAACTCGCCACATGCGGCGTCGGCACGTCAGTGCATTTCATTCCGGTCCATCGATTTCGGTACTTCCAGCGTCTTCTCGGCGACCAGGCAATGCAACTGCCCACGGCCGAGCGATTAGCCGATCAGGTGTTGTCCCTGCCTCTGCATCCGCATCTGACCGACGCGGACGTCGATTTCGTGTGCGCGCAGATCCGCAAGTTGGCCGCCACGAGGGGGGTTAGCTGATGCACGTAGGACATTGGCGGATCGAACGCAGGAACGAGGATTCCGGTCGAGCCCGGACCTTGATCGTCGGAGCCGGCAATGCCGGTCGCACCCTGGCGAAAGACCTTTCGGTTAGCCGGGACTTCGGCCTGCATCCGATCGGATTTCTCGACGACGACACGCAGCGGCACAGGAGGGACCGCCTCAATGTGCTCGGTCCGATCTCGGCCCTCATCGACGTAGTGCGCTTGGAACGGGTGGAGGTCGTCATCGTGGCGATCCCGTCACTGCCGCCGGTCGAACTGGCGGGACTACTACAGCTGGCCGCGCGATCAGGCGCTCGCGTGCGCTACCTGCCGTCCTTCCACGCTGCCGTCCAACGCGATAGCCGCGGCGCGGACCTCTACGCGGTGTCGCCGGCCTCCCTGCTCGGCCGCGACGAGGTTCAGGTTGTGCGCCCGGCGACGCGCGCGACCGTGCGAGGGCGACGCGTGCTGGTCACGGGTGCAGGCGGCTCGATCGGCAGCGAACTGTGCCGGCAGATCGGCTCGTACGGTCCCTCGGCGTTGTACATGCTCGATCACGACGAATCCAACCTGCACCGGTTGCAGCTCGAGATCAGCGGGGAAGCACTACTGGACACAGATGAATTGATCGTCGCCGACATCCGCGACGAGGCCCGCATCCGCAGCCTGTTCGACATGCTCCGCCCACAGGTCGTGTTCCATGCGGCGGCGCACAAACACCTGCCGCTTCTGGAACGACACCCCTGCGAGGGCGTGAAGTCGAATGTCCTCGGCACGATGAACCTCGTCGACGCTGCCGTCGACTACGGCGCCGAGCGATTCATCCTGATCTCTACGGACAAGGCCGCTGCGCCGACCTCGGTCCTCGGTGCCACCAAGCTGCTGGCCGAACTAATAGTTCGCAGCAGAGCCGGGCGCGGCACGAGCGTCGGCTCAGTGCGTTTCGGCAATGTCCTAGGCAGCCGTGGCTCGTTCCTGCACGTGCTCGCGCACCAGATTTCCTCACACCAGCCAGTGACGATCACCGACCCGGACGTGGACCGGTTCTTCATGACGGTCGAGGAGGCGGTCGGTCTCGTCCTGGAGGCCGGCGCGATGGCCGAGATGGGCGAGACGTTTGTTCTGGACATGGGTGATCCCGTCCGTCTCGTGACGCTCGTGGAGACCTACGCGGCGCAGGCCGGCGTCGATCACGTGGACATCCGGTTCACTGGATTGCGACCGGGAGAGAAGCTCAACGAGACGTTGTTCAGCAAGGCGGAGGCGCGCACACCGACCGGTCACTCACGCATCACGGCGACCCGGGGCGAACCCATCCAACCGGACCTCGAGACCGAACTGGCGAAGCTCTACGAGACGGCTGGGCGCAACGACGCCGACGACGTGCGCTTGTTGCTCACCGATCTGGTGCCCGAGTATTCGCCACCCGAAACAGCGCCGGGCGCGCTGACTGGTCTATTCGACACGCTGTACCCGGACGACTTCTGATGCGCGGCGCGATGCGTCAGGCGGGCGTCCGTGTGCTCATCGAATGCCGACAGCCGTCGGTCTCGCGGATCCTCCAAGAAGCAAGTGGCACCGCGCTGCAGCCAGCAGCTGAGGACGATCCGGACGTCCACATCGTGGTCACGGACGAGACCGCACCGTTCGCGACGGTCGGATGGGACCCGCTGACGCGTGGTGCGTATCAGCAGGATGGCAATGTTGTATTGACTAACGCCTGCGGCTCCGGATTCGACCTTCGGGTAAGCGTGGCGCCCTACCTGGCACACGCCAAGATCGTGGTCGAGGCGCGCTACCGGCCGCCGGCACGTGACCGGATGGCTGCGCTCGCGCTGCGCTCGCGATTCCATCTGCTGGCCCGGGCCGTACTCCTGCAGTACCCCGCGCTGTGGGTGGCGGGGACCTGCGGCCGGGCACCACTGCACGCGGCCGCCGTGGCGACGGGGGAATCCGTGTTGATGCTGGCCGGTCCCGGCGGCGTCGGCAGGTCCACCCTGCTGCTTCAGGCACTCGCCTCCGGCGCTCAGGCGTGCTCGGACAACCTCTGCGTTAGCGACGGCCACGTGGTTCATGGGCTGGTCGAACCGGTTCGTGTCGAGGGTGTCGGGGGCCGCCGCATGCCGCACGGACGTGGCGAGTGTGAACTCCCGGGTCGGGTCGAGTCGCTCCGGCCGGATCGCCTGGTCGTCCTCCGGCGTGCCTCCGGAGGCAAGGCCCGGGTGCGCGCGCTCGCCCCCGAACGCGCCGCCCAGGTACTGGCGGCGGGCACCTACATGGCCGGCGAGTTGCGCCGCTACTGGGCCTTCGCCGCCACCCTCGCGCTCGGCACGGGCCGCGGGCCTGTTCATCCGGGCATTGGCGATGTGGCCCACACACTTGCCCGGCTGCCGGCGGCGGAGATCACACTCGGCGACCGGCCGTCACCGAGCCTGGTCGAGCTGTTGGGTGACCTGACCGAGCTACGGTCATGAGCGCGAGGTTGCACGTCGCGACAGTCGTCACGCGGTTCCAGGCCGGGGCGGGTTCCGTCGCGCTGCGCGGCGCGATGGGGCTGGATCCTGATCGGTTCCGGGTCAGCGTGATCGCCGGCAGCGGTGACCGCCTGCTGGACGAGGCAAACGACGCGGGCTTCGAGGTCCGGCTGGTACCTAGCCTTCGTCCGGACGTCAGACCGTCTGACGAATGGCGTGCGCTGCACGACATCGCCGGCATGCTCGAGGCGACTCGCGCGGACGTGGTGCACACCCACAGCGCCAAGGCGGGCGCCGTCGGGCGTCTCGCGGCGCGGCGGGCCGGCGTCGTCCGCATCGTGCACACCTATCACGGTTTTCCGTTCCACGAGTTCCAGTCGCCTGCTCGGCGGGCGGCCTACGTTCGTATCGAGCGGGTGCTCGGCCGATTCACCGACGTCGGCCTGTGCGTGGGCACAGGAGTCGCCGTGGAGGCTGTGCGCCGCAGGTTGATCGCCCCGGAACGCATCCGCACGATCGGCGTCGCAGTGGACGGCAATGCACCAGCGTGCACGCCGGCGGCCCGGACCGCGGCGCGCGTCGCGCTGGGCGTACCACCCGGAGCGCTCGTCGTCGGTGCGGTCGGCCGGTTGACCTACCAGAAAGCGCCCGAGGACTTCGTCGCTGCCCTCGCAGCGCTCGGCCGAGCTGACGTGGTCGGGGTGTGGATCGGGGACGGCGAGCTGCGCGACGTGATGCGCCGAGCTGTCGCCGCCGCCCGGGTGCGGATCATCCTGGCGGGCGAACGAAACGACGTCACAGCACTCCTCCCCGCGCTGGACGTGTTCGCGCTGCCCAGTCGGTATGAAGGTTTGCCCGTCGCCATCGTCGAGGCGATGGTGTGCGGCATCCCAGTCATTGCCACCGCGGTCAATGCGGTCTCCGATGTCGTCATACCCGGCTGCACCGGACTTCTCGTCCCGCCGGAGCGTCCCGATCTGTTGGCCGGGGCTATCGGGTGCCTGCTCGACGACCCGGCGAGCGCGGCGGAGATGGCGATGGCCGCGCGCCTGCGCCTGTCCGGCCAGCACAGCAATGAGGCGCTGGGGAAAGCCCTTACTTCTGCATACCTTCCGGCGATTGGTCCGGTCGCAACCTCACCCGGCTCCCGGAACGAGCCCGAGTCCAAGGAGCACGCGTGCGCGTAGAGGTTTTCACTTACCCGGAGATCAGCGAGCGCGCATCGGGTCTCACAGTCTTCGACAGCCCAGACGCCGCGGCCGATCCCGTGCTGTTGGCGCGGCTGGCCGAGCGCACCGCGACTGCCGATCTGGCCGCCCCGCCTGTGGTGCTACCCGACTTCTGCCACAAGGAGAAGTCGGAGATGCCGTCGAGCATCGCAGTAGCGACGCGCGGCGCCATCCGCCCGACACTCACCGACGCGGCACTCAACTGCGGCATGGCCCTGGCAACGCTCGACATCGACCGGCCCACCGCCTCGGCTGTTGGCGAGTTCTACCGCCGCGTGCGTGAGCGTTACCCCAGTCCGCCGGGGTGGAACCGGGAGCTGACGCGCGGCGAGGTGTTGCGCGCCGCGGTCGAGGGCGCCGACTTCGCCGCCGAGCGCTTTGACATCGACCAGCGCGACATCGATCGGGTCGAGGAGTACGGCCGGATGACGGTGGATGAGTACGGCGGCGCGGCCAGCGCCCGAAAGGAACTGCCATGGATCTGCGTCCAGATGGCCCGGTTGCGCTTCGGATCGATCGGCCCGAGCACACACTTCCTGGAGTTACAGGAAGTGGAGGAGATCCTCGAGCCGGCAGTCGCCGAGGAGTTGGGCGTCCACCGCGGTCAGATCACCCTGCAGTTCCACAACGGAGGCGGCGTGCTGACTGGCCAGATCGGCGAGATGTACGCGCGGCGCAAGGCTGCTTCGCGGATGCTGCGGGCGGAGATGGCGCTGGTCAAGCCGCTGATGCACGCGCGTGGCCGGCATCGCGGCGCGATGGCCGATCGCTACGAGGCGTACTTCAAGCTCGGCTGTCCTTCGATACCCGTCGAGGGTGACGAGGGCCGACGGGTGATGCTCGCCCAGCGGCTGTCGATGAATTACGGCTTCGCGTACCGCCTTGCGACGCTCAGCGCCATGCGCCGCTTCGCATCGGACGCGTTCGGCGCAAAGCTGGACCTGGTTGTCGACTCACCCCACAACTCCATTTACGAGGAGAACGTCGGTGGAGCGCCGGCCTTTGTCCACCGGCACAACGCGGCGCGGGCGTGGACCCCGGAGATGATGGCCGGCCATCGCGCCTTTGCCAACACCGGTCAGCCGCTGCTCGTCCCCGGCACGAACCGCACGTCGTCGTTCCTGTGCGTGCCAGCGGCCCAGGCATACCGCAGCCTCTACACCGCCTGTCACGGAACCGGCAGCATCATCAGCGCGTTCGTCCGTGACGGGCGCTCGGGCCTGGATCCGCACGGACGGCACACGTTGCGATACGGCTACTCCGATGCCGCGCCAAGCGAGGTCGCGCACTACGACGACCGCGGGGTAGACGAAGCGCTAGGAATCCTCTCGGGCAACGGGCTGGTGCGGCCGGTAGCCCGGCTGCGTCCGTTTGCGGTGCTGACGTGATCGCCGCGGGCAGCGACACCACGTGGTGCACGTGGCGCGACCTACTGCCCGCGGACCGTTCGTTCGTCTCGATCCCGTCGCGGCGCAGCCCGGTCATCGTGGCCGAACGCGACGGCGCAGTGCTCTCCTACGTCCGGGCCGCGTTGCTGGCCACGCCCCCGCGGTCGACCGTGCCGGGCTGGGTCTTCGAGGCCGCTCGTCAGCTGCTGCGAGTGCCTGGTGCCTGGGCCGTCGCGCCACGGCATCGCCCGACGACTGGCCGGCCCGAACAGCCAACTCGAAACAACCTGTCCGACTGGTTCGCCGACAGCAGGTACCGACTCGTGGTCCTGGACCACAGTCACGACCCTGACCGTCGCTTCATATTCCTACTGTTCCCGCCCGGCAGCGCCGATCCGTCCGTCGCAGTCAAGGTCGCGACCTGCGCGGCCTCCGCGCTGCGCCTGGACGCCGAGCGCGACCGACTTCGCGCGATCGACGGCCCAGCGCTCGACGCGGTGAACGGCACCGTGCCCCGGCTCGTCGCGATGGACGGTGACCTGCCGGCCCTGGCCACCACCGCGCAAGCAGGCGTCCCCATGCTTGTGACGTATCACCGTATGGGACACACCCGGCGCCGTAGGAGAGTGCGGGCCGATTTCGCGGCCGCCAGTTCCTGGCTGGGCACATTGCAGTCGATGATCGTCGCGGGTCCGGAGCGTCTTGACATTGCCCAGAGCACAGTCGATGCGGCCCAGGCGCAACTCGCTGACACGCCCTCGCAATTGGCGCTCGTGCAGATCGGGCTGACCACTCTGCGCCGCAGGTTACGACGCCACCGCACGCCACGCACGATCGTGCACGGTGACTTCTGGGCGGGCAATATCCTGGTGCGCGACGGCGCCGTGTCCGGCGTGGTCGACTGGGAGCGCTCGGAGCCGGCGGGTGCTCCGGTGCGTGACCTCGCTCGCTTCGCCGTCACGTATTCGCTTTACCTCGACCGCCACTCCCGGCCGTCGGCTCGCGTGGCCGGGCACCCCGGTTATATCGCAGGAACTCCGGGTGGCGGGGTGGGATACGCACTCGAAGGCACGGGCTGGTACCCACAGCTCGTCCACGCCTTCCTCGACGAGGGGCTGTCCCGGCTGGGACTGCCGGCGTCGCTGGGGCCTGACCTGATGCTCGCCGAGCTGGCCGCAATCGCAGCCGAGGCCTCCGATGACGCCTTCGCCCACGAGCAGTGGCGCACCTTCGGCCACCTTTGCGAGCGGCTGCGATGAGCTCGATCGTCGCGGTCCGACCTGCCTCAGTGACGCAAACTCCGCCGCCGAGCAACACCCCGAAAGCCACTCAGCGCGGAAGTGTCGATCGCTTCGCGTTCGTGGCGATGATCGCGACCCTGGCGGCCCAGGCGGCGCTGCGCCCGACCGGACCCGGCAACAGTTCGCCCGTCGACGTCTTCATCCTGATCTCTATTCTGGCCGCCGCAATCTGGGTGAGCTCCGCCCGGGTGCCGGTGCGCGCCCCGTACGTCGTTGGCGTGGCGTTGATGGTGATCGGGGGCGCAGTGGCGGGCGCGACGGGTCCGCTGCCCGGCACGGCGGTGCTCGCCCTCATACAGGATCTCGGGCTCATCGCGTGGTGTACGGCACTGGTCGCGGTGGCTCGCACTCCGCACCGCCTGAGGATGCTGGCGAAGGCATGGGCCTATGCCGGCGCAATCTGTGCCGGTGTGCTCCTCGTGGGCTCGCTCGCGCACATCACCGCTATCACCGGCATCGTCGCGCGGGAAGGAAACCGCGTGCTGTTCACGTTCGGCGATCCGAACTACGCGGCGACGTACTGGGTGCTGACGATTTTCATCATCCACGCCTGCCAGGCGCCGCGCTCGCGCCTGGCGCGCCTGTTGGCGTACGGCCTGTTGGTCTGGGCCCTCTTGTTGTCGGAGTCCAACGGCGGTGTCGTGGAGCTTGCCCTCGGGTGCCTTTTACTCGTCGTGCTGGCCGCACTGCGTCGACACGGACCCGCTGCTGCGATGGCGACACTCCTGATCATCGGTGGTTCGGCCGCGGTAGCGCTGCAGTTGGTCCCGTTCAGCTCAATCCAGACCTGGGCCCGCGGCTCCGGGCAGCCAATTCTCGTGAACTCACTCGGCCGCAGCAACGACAGCAGCGCGCAGCGCGGCGAACTGCTGCAGGAGGCACTGCAGCTGTACAACGCCAATGGCGGCCTCGGCTCGGGACCAGCCTCCACCAAGCCGCTCCTGCTTGCTCGCTCCTATCCGTACGCGAAGGAGGCCCACAACGATTACCTGGCCACCCTCGTCGAGCGCGGCCCGGTTGGCCTGCTGGGTTTGATCGCCCTCATGGCCTCCGCCGCCTGGCGTGCGGGACAGATCGTGCGAGCCGGTTCGGCGCCGCCAGGACCCGGCGCACTGCCCAAGCCGGCCGGGTTGGTGGCCGCGCTGTTCGCGGTTTCCGTCGCAGCGACCTACTACGAGGTATTGCACTTCCGGTTCGTGTGGGCACTGCTCGCAATGGCCGCCGCCCTAGCTTTCCAGTGCACAGAGCGGCGCTTCGACGGGCGAGGCCAGCCATGACGGAGGTGACGGTTACGCCTGCCGCCGAGACCGCCAGGGCGTCCGCGCTGGGCCGCCGATCGGCGGTGGTCAACCTGTTCGCCCAAGGTGGTGCCCTCGGTGTCGTCTCGCTAGCCAGCCTCATCATCGCCCGATCGGGTGGCGCTGTCGTGCTGGGCGACTACACGCTGCTGCGCGTGCTGCCCTGGCTGACCGGGGTGGTCCTCAGCTGCGGTCTGCCCGTTGCGTCAAGCTACTTTCTCGGCGCGCGCGGCGGCGAGCGCGAGCTCCGGCCGACCCTCGCCCTGCTAGCCGTGTGCGGCGCGCTCGCCGGTTCGGTGGCGTGGCTGGCACTCGTCCCCGCAATGCACCGGCTGTTCTTCGCCGGCGTGTCGGAGCAACTTCTCGCCTTGGTCGCGCTCGCCGTGGTCACTCAGCTTTGGACGGTCTGGGCCAAGGCGTGCTGCCAGGGCACCGCCGACATGCGGGGCGCCAATCTGATCATTCTCTGCGAAGAACTCATGTTCCTCCCGGCGTACGGCTTGGCCCTGCTCGCAGGCCTGCGCGGTATCGAGGCGGTTGTAGCCGGACTTATTGTCGGTGGCGGCTGCGCGAGCGCGATTGCAGTCGGTCGGCTCACCGTGACGGGTTACTTCCGCGATTGGGCAACGCCGTCCGCGTCGCTGGCAAAGTCCGTGCTCGGGTTCGGAGCACGCGGGCAACTGGGGAACCTGCTGTGGCTGGTCAACCTCCGCCTGGACTTCCTCGTCCTCGCCGTCATTGCCGGCCCCGCGACACTCGGCGTGTACGCCGTCGCGTCAAAATTCGCCGAGCTGATGCGATTGCCTGCCACCGCCCTCAACTACGTGCTGTACCCGCGCTTCACTCGGCAACCTCCGGCCGTCGCGGCGCGGGACGCACGCCGGCTGCTGACGCGCGCATGCCTGCTCACCGCTGCTGCGGCACCTGTGCTGGCAGCCGGATCCGTCATTGTCCTGCCGCTGCTGTTCGGCGACGCCTTCCGCCCGGCCATCGTTCCGGCCTGCATCCTGCTGATCGGGCTGTCAGTAGAGGGCGCTGCAGCGGTGTCGGCCGCATATTTGTGGGGCGCCGGGCGGCCCGGCGCCAACTCGGTCGGTATGGGTGCGGGCGTGGTTCTGACCGTGGCCTTCGATCTTGTTCTCATTCCTGGGCATGGAGCCGTCGGAGCGGCCATCGCGTCCAGCATCGCCTACCTCGCCAGTGCGGGACTACTGAGCGCCTTGACCTGGTCGTTGTCGCAGCGCGTGATCGACGAGACCACCGAATCCCTGTCCGATGGAGCGACATCATGAGCAGATTCAGCATGAGCCGGGCGATTGCCACCATTGTTGCGCTCGTGACTGCTGGAGCCCTCAGCGCCATTGCCGCACCGAACGCGGACGCGGCGGCCCCGACGTGCCGGACGACCGCCGCACCGGGCGGGTTCACGGTGACGGTGTGCATCACCGGCCCGGCGAGCGGAGCCTCGGTGACAGGCAGCGTGCCGGTCACTGCAACGGTGCAGGTTACCGGCAGCGCACCGTCGCTCAACGGAATCCAGTACACGCTGGACGGCAAGGACCTGTTGTTCGACTTCCAATCGCCGTACGTGTTCACGTTGCACACTTATCTGTCGAGCTTCGGTACCCACACCTTGGGTGTCGCAGCCGTGTTCTCCGGTGGTTACAGCACGCCGGCTACGACTACCTCGCTGCGATTCGGCTTGGCCTTCCCGCCGTCGACCCCGGCATTCAAGGCAAGCGCAGGCACGAATCCGCCGGCCAACCAGCCGTTGGTCGTGGCGGTCGGTGGCGACGGTGCGACCGGGATGACGTCAGCGCAGCAGGTGACGAACTTGATCGCATCATGGAACCCGAACCTTTTCATGTACATCGGCGACGTGTACCAGGAGGGCACGTCGGAGGAGTTCCTCAACTGGTACGGCGAGAACGGTTCGTACTTCAGTCAGTTCCGCTCGATCACCGACCCGGTAATCGGCAACCATGAATACGTCACGTCCGGCGCCGACCCCTATTTCAAGTATTGGGGCAACCCGCCGCACTACTACAGCGTGAACACGCACGGCTGGCACATCGTCAGCCTCGACGACACCGCCGAGTTCGCACAGAGCGCGACCACCTCGGCGCAATACAAGTGGCTGCAAAGCGATCTGGCGACCAACCCGAATTCGTGCACGCTCGTGTCGTTCCACCGACCCGTCTACACGCTCAACCCGACCGAGGCGGCCGCTGAGTACGCCACCTACTGGAGGCTACTGAGCCAGTACCACGTATCGCTTGTGCTCAACGGCCATTCACACAGCTACCAACACTGGAAGGCGATGGATGCTAACGGCGCGCTCAGTCCAACCGGGATCAGCGAGTTCGTGGTCGGGACCGCGGGCAACTGGATCAGCCCGTTCGCGACCACCGACTCGAGGGTGGCCGCCGGTTTCGACACGACCGCAACCGCGTGGGGGGCTCTCAGGCTAAGCCTGTCAACTGCTGGCGCCACGTACCAGTTCCAGGACATCGCCGGTGCGACCGAGGACTACGGCTCCCTCGCCTGTCAGGGACGCGCGGACACCACCGCGCCGACCACACCGACCGGACTCACCGCGAAGGCAGCGAGCGGGCGCGAGGTGGACCTCAACTGGGCCGCCGCCAGCGACAATGTCGGCGTCACGGCCTATCAGGTGCTGCGCAACGGTGTGGCCATCGGCACGGCACCTGGTTACCAGACCAGCTATGCAGACACGACGACCGACGGTTCGAACACGTACATTTACACGGTCGCGGCCAGGGACGCCGGGGGCAACCAGTCCCCGGCGTCGGTTCCGGCGAGCGCGAGCACGCCGAGCGCCACACCCGTCTATGTGCAGAGCGGGGCGGTCGGCACCAGCACCCGGGTTGGTTCGGCCACCGTTGCTCTCAACCAACCAGTACGTGCTGGCGACCTGCTCGTCGGCTGGTTCGGCCAGTACGACGCCTCCGGTCAGGTGCAGGTCTCTGACAACATCGATGGTGCTTGGACGAGGGTGCAGGGCCAGACCTACTCAAGTGGTTCCGGGGATGTTGCGTTGTACTACACCAAGGCTAGGGCCGCAGCAGCCCACGGGGTGATAGTCAGCGTCTCCGCCGCGACACCGACCTACCTGCAGGCCGCTGTCGGTGACTACTGGGGGACGGCCGCGGCCGGCGCCTTCGCGGCGAGTGCGGTCGGTCAGGGCTCAGGCACGACCGCTGCCTCCAGCCTCACCACTGCGGTGCCAGCCGGTTCGCTCGTATTCACCGGCCTGCTCACCGGTGGTGCACCCGGAGCCGTGACACCGGGCAAGACCAACGGCGTCGCGCTCGTTGCCCGTAGCACGATCGCCAGCCAGGCCGTACTCGCGGCCGACGCGACATCGGCGGCAGCTGGGCCGCAGCAAGCTGCGTTCACCATGACGACGGCGACCGACTGGTACGCGGGCGTGGCCGCGTTCCGGGCCGTGTCGACGTCTGACACCGTGGCACCCAGCGTGCCTGCGGGCGTCACGGCCACGGCGCCGAACAACTCACCCGTCACTGTGAGTTGGTCGCCATCCAGCGACAACGTCGGGGTGGCCGGTTACACGGTCTACCGAGGTGGCATCGCGCTCGGCGACACGAACGACAGCCAACGATCCTACGTCGATGCCACTGCCGCACCGGGCACGACGTACTCCTACACCGTCGTGGCCTACGACGCCGCGGGTAACCGGTCGGACGCCTCCGCTCCGGCCACGGTCACCACGCCGGCCGCGAGTGCCTCGTACGTGCAGAGCGGAGTCGCTACCACCGGTTCGCGCGTGACATCAGCGACGATTCCGTTGGACAAGCCGATACAGGGCGGCAACCTGTTGGTGGGATGGTTCGGCCAGTACGACGCGGCAGGCCCCGTGCAGGTGGCAGACAGCGTCAACGGGGCCTGGACGCGAGTCCAGGGTGAGCCGTTCTCAAGTGGCAACGGCGACGTCTCGCTGTACTACGTGAAGTCGGCCACCGCGCCGAGCGGCGTGACGGTCACCATATCGGCCACGACCGCGACCTACCTGCAGGGCAGTGCGGCCGACTACGGCGGGGCCGCCAATCCGGGTGCGCTGAGCGCAAGCGCCATCGCGAGCGGCAACAGCACTACAGCCGATTCAGGGCTCACCGCGGCCGCCGCGGCCGGAGCCGTCGTGGTCACCAGTCTGATCACTGGGGGCAACCCTGGGTCGGCCGTCCCCAGGCCGTCCGCGGGCGTCCCGCCCGCACTGCGCGCGGCGACGGGTTCTGGTTCGGTAGTTCTGGCCGATGTGACGAACGCCGCGGTCGGGGCGCAGGACGGCGGGTTCACCTTGGGGACGTCGACAGATTGGTACGCCGTGTGCGCGGTGTTCGGGCCATGACCCGCGCCGCCCGGGGCAGAGTCGTGCTGATCGGCGCGGTGCACGAAGCACTTCCGGCGCTCGACGCCCTACTGGCGAGTGCTGCCGTCGACGTGGTTTCGGTGGTCACGAGCACTCGGGTCGGGGCGCGGGGGCTGTCCGGCGCGGTGAATCTGGCCAGACCGGCCCAGGCCGCGGGGGTGCCGGTGATCCGCGCCGACAACGCGAACGACCCAGGTGTCGTAACCGCGATCAGGTCGCTGGCGCCCGATCTCCTGATCGTTGTCGGCTGGAACCAACTGATCAACTCTGAGTTGCTCGCGGTACCGCGTCGTGGCTGCGTCGGCTTCCACGCCTCGCTGTTGCCGCGGCACCGCGGCCACGCACCCGTCAACTGGGCGATCCTGCGCGGCGAAACGAATACCGGCAACACGATGATGCTCCTCGATCCAGGCGCCGACACCGGCGACGTCGTGGCGCAGCAACGGATCCGGATCGGCCCCAACGACACCTGTGCGTCGATCTACCACCAGGTCGGGCAGGTCGGCGCCACCATGCTGGTCACTCATCTGCCCGCCCTGCTTGCAGGAACCGCCGAACGGCATCCACAACGGCGCGCGGACGGCGACGTGCTTCCCCGACGCACACCGGACATGGGCATCATCGACTGGGACCAACCCGCACGGGTCGTGCACGATCATGTGCGGGCGCTGACCCTGCCGTACCCGGGCGCGTTCACCATGGTTCGCGGCCGACGCGTCATGGTCTGGGCCACGAATCTCCCGGGCGACCGTGAGCCGCGCGGACCGCGCGGACGGGTGTTCGCACTGGAGCGTCCGGGGATACGGGTCGGCGTGCTCGGCGGCAGCATCCTGGTGACCCGGATGTCCGAGGCGGAAGCAAACCCCGAACATGCGCGCCGGTGGTTCCGGCGCGCACGGCTGTCATTGGGGTACGAGTTCGATCCAGTGCCCGCGAGCGTGTCTCGGTGGGCTCGAGGCGAACGGCTCACCTCGGCGGTGGCCGGATGAAAGTGCTCGTGGTCGCCGCCCACCCTGACGACGAACTCCTCGGCCCCGGAGCCACCCTAGCCAGGCATGCCACGCGGGGCGACGAGGTGCACGCGGTAATCCTTTCCGACGGCGCCACCAGCAGGTACCCGGACCCGATGGTGGGCGTCCTGTGCGAGAGCGCCCAGCGCGCGGCCCAAGTGCTCGGACTGACGTCGGTGTCGGTGCAGGCGTTGCCCGATCAGCGGTTGGACACGCTACCCCTCGTCGAACTGACCCATGTCGTTGAATCCTTCGTGGATCAGGTAGGCCCGGACCTGCTGTACACCCACTTCCCCGGTGACGTGAACTCCGATCACGCCGTCGTCGCCCGCGCTACCTGGATCGCCTGCCGGCCTTACGTCGTCCCGCGACTGCAGCGCTTCGCGGTGTACGAGACTCCGTCCTCCACGGAATGGGCGTGGCCTCTCGACGGCGGCGCGTTTCAGCCCGGTCTGTTCGTCGACGTCACGGAGACCCTGGATGTCAAGCTCGAGGCGATGGCGTGTTACGACAGCGAAGTGCGCGACTACCCGCACCCGCGGTCCTTGCGGGCTTTGTCCGAGCGGGCCGCCTACTGGGGGAGCCGAGTGGGCCGGTCCGCCGCAGAGCCTTTCCACGTGCTGCGCGAGGTGAGTTGATGACGGCCGCAGCCCAGATAGTCGCGCCTGTGCCGGCTCGGCCCGTGATCATGGGCGACACCGCTTTGCGGCGATGCGTCGACGTCACCGTGGCCATCATCGGGATGGCTGGCGCAGCGCCGCTGCTCGTCGTACTCGCCGCGGCGGTGCGAATGACCAGTCGCGGTCCGGTCCTGTTCCGGCAGACGAGGGTAGGCCGCAACGAACGTCCCTTCGAGATCTGGAAACTCCGGACCATGATCGTCAGCGCACCGAGCGCGGGGCCGCTCGTCAGTGGCACGTCTGATCCTCGTATTACCCGCATCGGGTCGTGGCTGCGCCGCACCCGGATGGACGAGTTGCCGCAGCTCGTGAACCTGCTGCGTGGTGATCTGACGCTGGTCGGACCGCGTCCTGAGGTCTCGCGATTCATTCCCTACTACACGCACACCGAGCGTCAGATGCTTCGGGTCCGTCCGGGCATCATCGGCCCCGGGGCCCTGTTGTTCGCCGCAGAACAGGCCGGCGAGCTCGACGCCGTCGACGATCCTGACGCACATTACACAGGATGTCATCTGCACCCGAGGCTTGCGCTCGATCTGGACTACTTGGCCCATCGCGGCCTGCGCCGCGATCTCGCGCTCGTGGCTCAGGCCGTCAGCGTGTGTGCGGGAGGGGCTTGATGCACGGACGCACGGCTCTGCTACTTGCCGCGATCGGAGTGCTCGTCGGCGTCGTCGGCGCGTGCGACGCAAGAGATTCGGTCACTACCGCACAGGTGCTCGGGCTGCATTACGCGGCAAACAGCAACATCAGTGCCTCGGGCAGCTACGTCCCGGGCCGCCTCGGATTCAATCTGGCCGACATCGGGTCCAAGGACGAGCTCGACGGGCTACCGAAGGGTGTCAAAGGGTTGGTCTACCTCGGCCTGTGCCACGGCGCGGATGTCAGCTTCCGGACGCAGGTGAGCCCATACGCCGGCGATCCCAAGTTGTTCGGCTTCTACTTGCTCGACGAGCCGGACCCGACTAGCTGTGCCGCCACCAGTCTCGCCGCCGAATCCGCCTACATCCACGCCCACATCCGGGGCGCGCGGACCTTCCTCCTGGTGCAGAACCTGGCCTCGTCGCGCACGCCGACTTTCCGCCAGGGGTACACCCGGGCGAACACTGGTATCGATCTGTTCGGAATCGATCCTTATCCGTGCCGCAGTGAGCTGGGCCGGTGTGACTTCGGCATGATCGAACGGTATGTGCGGGCCGCTGAACGTGACGGCATCCCAGCGGCCACCATCGTGCCGGTGTTCCAAACCTTCGGCGGCGGGCAGTGGGTGGACGACGGAGACGGCCGCTATGTACTACCGACCCCGTCGCAGGCGACGCGCCTACTGCAGACGTGGCAGCAGCTGATCCCGCATCCGGTGTTCGACTTCGTCTACAGCTGGGGCGTCCAACGCAACGACCGCACGCTTGGCGTCGCCTCTGCTGCGCTCCAGCACGTCTTCACTGCCCACAACCATGGGTCAACGTCGCGCTGATTGCCCGCGCGCTGGGTCCAATGACGCGTCGGAGTAGCACCGGCCTTGAACCCTAGGAATTCTCGTCGCTCTCCCTGCGGGCGCGCGCCCGGCGCTTGCCTTCGTGCATGGCCTGGACGCGCGCAATCGGGATCGCGCGGCCCTCGGCGACCAGGTCCGCGCTGAGCTCCTGCGGCTCAGGCATCAGTTCGGCCCAGCGGTCCTCGCCGGCCAGCAGCGCTACGGCCGTGTGCAGCGTGAAATCACCCGGCGCGACAGTTCCGATCTCGTCCCAGGTCAGCGGATACGAGACGGGACCGCCCGCACGCAGCCGGGGGCTGTAGGCCGCCACTACCGTCGCTCCGCCGGCGCGGGTCGAATCGAGGAAAACCTTCCCCTCGCGCTCCTCGCGGACGAAAGCCGTCGTCGCGATCGTGGGATCCAACTGCGCGGCGCGCGCAGCAAGGGCCCGGGTCGCCGCAGCCACCTGCTCCGCCGTGGCGGAGGCCAGCGGGACGAAGACGTGCAGTCCCTTCGCTCCACTGGTCTTGACCGCGCTCGCCAAGCCGGCGTCGGTGAGTGCCTGTTGCACCAGCCGGGCTGCGGCGACAGCGAGCTGGAACGCGTCGGCGTCCGGCGGGTCGATGTCGAGCACCAGGTATGTAGGGCGATCCGGCTCGTCGATGCGAAACAGCGTCGGGTGGTACTCGACGGCGCGCTGGTTGGCGAACCAGAGCAGGGTCCTGCGGTCATTGCACAAGGCATAGGAGATCTCACGCTTGGATGCCTCCGCCCAGACCGGCACGGTCTGCACCCAGGCAGGCGTGTACTTCGGGACGTTCTTCTGCATGAATGGCGCCTGGCCGCGCAGCACCCGCATCACCGACAACGGCCGGTCACGTAGCTGCAGGATCAGGCGACTGCCGACCGCGTCGAGGTAGTCGACCAGATCTCGCTTGGTCGCCCCGGCGCCGTCGAACAACTCTTGATCCAGGTTCGTGAGCGCAACGCCGTCGCGGTCCTCGTCGGTGCTCATCGGTTCATCGTGCACCCATCGTGCGGGTCACCAGGCGTCGCCTTCGCGCCAGTCGCAGGTCAACGCGCCGGTCACGTCCAGGTCAACCGAGAGCGGAAGGACAAAGATGGAGCCGTCCTCCTCCTCGGTCCGGACGACCCCGCCGGGAGTGAGCGCCGACGTCGGGCCCTGCCAGCGCCGCCAGCCCCGGGCGGCGTAGAACGCCACTGCCTCGTCGGTCGCGCCGAGAGCGCCGACCTCGTACGCGGTGCTGGCCAACCGTTCCAGCGCGCCCATCATCGTCGCGCCGTGCCCCTGCCGGCGGACGTCGGCGCGCACCCCGACGCCCTCGACGTAGCCGGTCCGAAGTATGCGAGTGTCGTGGATCAATCGCCGCTGGACCAAGGCCGCATGCCCGACGAGCTCGCCGGCGGCCCACACCAATGCGTGCATCCCACCGAGACAGTGCTCCCAGTCGTGCTCGGTCAGCTCACCTTCGAAGACATCCTGGAGCAGGGTCCGGGCCGCGAGCAGTACCTCGGGGGGCAGCTGACCGGTGTGGGCCAGGACGAGCTCGGTCATGCCGGTCATCCTGGCAGGGTGTCCAGTGGTTTGGCTTCCGATTTCCGGCTAGTACTCGGCTGAAGCTGTTACGCCTCGCTTCCTTCCTCCACTAGGGACAGGTGTGCACCGCCTTCAACTCCGCATGCCGCGCGTCGAGCGAATCTCCGTTTCAGCCACAGGGGAAACCTGTCGTCAGCGAGTGGACGTACGGGTGGGCTTCACGGCGTGGGACGGTCGGCTGCCGGCTCGGCTGAATGGTGCGGACCGGTAGTGCGGGCCACCTGCAGCGTCGGTGGGCTGGCCAGGGTCTGGTAGACCACGCAATAGCGCTCGGTGAGCCGGGCGAGGGTGGCCAGTTGCTCTTCGGTGGCATCGCTGGTGAGATCGAACCGAAGCCGGATCTCGCGGAAGCCGACCGGGGTCTGGCGGTCGAGGCCCAGCGTGCCGCGCAGGTCCAGGTCGCCTTCTGCGTGCACCGATCCCGTGACGGTGAGTTCCAGCGACGTGGCCACCGCACTGAGCGTCACGCCGGCGCACGCCACCAGCGCCTGCAGCAGCATGTCGCCTGAGCACGCAGACATCCCGTCTCCGCCCGTCCCAGGGTGCAGGCCGGCTCTGACCAGCGCTTGTCCGGTCTGCACCGAACAGCTCACTCCGGAGCCAAGCTCCCCCTCGGCGCGCAGCGTGATGAACGCCGCCGCCGGGTCGTCGCGGTAACGCTGCTTGATCGGGGCCTGCGCAGCACGCAATTCACTTGCCGTCATGCCGACCATGATGCGTCATCGGGGGTTGCCGCGCTGCGATTCGTGGTTTGGTTACCGACATGGCCAGATCGCGGTTGCTGAGTCCCGTCGTCCGGCGCATTCGGGCGGCCTCGGCCGCGTTGCTGGTCGTGCTTGCCGTCGGGACCGGGGGATACGTCGTCCTCGGTTTCACCGTTCTCGATGCCGCCTACCAGACCGTGACGACGGTGACGACGGTCGGCTTCCGCGAGGTCCGGCCGTTGTCATCGATCGGGAAGATCTTCACGATGGTGCTCATCCTGGCGGGCGTGGGCACCGCGCTGTACGCGCTGACCCAACTTCTCGAGGCAGCCGTCGACGGACACCTGTTGGAGCACATGGAGGCACGCCGGATGGATCGCGCTATCGCACGGATGGACGACCACGTGATCATCTGCGGGTGGGGGCGCGTGGGCAAGGCCAGCGCCGTGCACCTGTCGGCCACCCAGCAGCCGGTGGTGGTCGTCGACCGCAACCCGGATCGTCTGGTCGACCTGCCCTACCCGTACGTGTTGGGCGACATCAGTGACGACGATGTGCTGCGCCAGGCAGGCATCGAGCGCGCGCGTTCGCTGGTCGCCGCGCTCGACACCGACGCGGACAACGTCTACGTCACCCTCTCGGCCCGTGCGCTGCGCCCGGATCTGGTGATCATCGCGCGAGCGCGCTCGGATGAGTCGACCTCGAAGTTGCTGCGCGCCGGCGCCGACCGGGTGGTGAATCCGCAACTCATCGGCGGCCGGCGAATGGCTGCCTTCGCCCTCGCTCCGGATGTCGCCGATTTCCTCGACGTAGTCATGCACGACGAGTCCCTCGACTTCCGGATAGACCAGATCGAGATCGGGCCCGCGTCACCGCTGCAGGGACGCACGATCGGCGAGGTCGCCCTCACCGAGACCACCGGGGTGGTCATCCTGGCGTTGCGGCCGGCGGCGTCCGCCGAGTTCGTCCCGAATCCGTCGAGCAGCGTACGTATCGCGCCGCATTCGATCCTGATCGCGATCGGCACACCGGGCCAACTCGACGCGCTGCGCAGGCACGCGCAGGAGCCGTCCGGCAGATCGTGACCGGCCCGATTAGCCGGGCGGAGGAGGCATCGCAATGTTTCGCCCGCCGCTGCCGCCGGCTCCGAGCCGGGGTTGGTATGCGGCGGTGGCCGGGCCCGGCCGGAATCGCGAGGCAAGGTCCAGCGTGGGATCGGCTCCCTCGGTCATGGCCAGACACGGTGTGATGAAGACGCACATGGGGCAATGCGCGGGCGACGGCGTGGGATAGAGCGCCAGGTCCGGGTCGAGCATCTCGAGCAGCTCAGCGCCGATCTGTTGGGTGGCCGTCTCGATCTCGGCGCGACTGCGCCGGATGCGGGTACGTCGCAGCAAGCTGATGGTTTCCCGCTCCACCCGGTCGCCCGTCCCTGGTCGGCTCGCCATGCGCTCCGGACGCTGGAGTTGCGGGACCGAGCGTCCGCCCCCGCTCGGCTCGTTCTGGTCGTAACCGCCCCGCCCCGGTCGGCCCGTCCTGGTTTCGGTGGGCAGCGGCCCGAGCTCGTCGGACGGTGAGCGCAGTATCTCGTTGTGGACCGTCCCGGCGATCGACATACCGAGATAGGTCTGCTCCCACGCCCAGCAGGCGGCGACCGCGGCCTCGTCGAGCAGCAAGTCGTCGAGCTCGCGCCATTCTCGAACGACCTCATGCGTGACGACCCAGTACTCGTCCGCGGCATCGACGGCCAGCAGCGCGATCCGTTCGGTGTAAAGCACTCGCCGCCCGTCCCCGGTCAGCAGGCCGCGATCCTGCTGCCTGACGTCCGGCACCAGTGCCTCGACATCGGTCTCGATCTTGATCGGCCCGAAGTCGTCCAGGCTCGGCGCCCAGGCGATGTACTGCTCCAGCAGGTCGGTCCCGAGTTCGATATCGGCTTCCCGGCGCGGGGACGGCGCGACCGCCTCCATCGTGCGCATGAAGGCCTTGCGCACCAGTGGCAGGACTATGTGACTCTGCCAATCCCACATGCCCGGGTAGTAGTACACCGCGAGCGCGTCGCAGATGGCCCGGTTCAGGTCGGCGGACGCAGGCTCGACCGGCTCCAGGTTCTGCCGCTGCGCGGAGCCGAAGTCCCACTGTCGGCGACACCGTTTGAACGCTGCCCGCTCCTGCGCCGTGACCCGGTAATCCACATCTGCCTGCTCAGTGCGCGACAGGCCAGGTCTGTTCGACCGGCCAGGGCTCGTCCACGGGCCAGCGGCACCGGTCGTCGCCGCCGGCCATCGACTCCATCTCGGCAAGCATGTCCTGGCAGAAGGCGTGCAGCGGCGCCGGGTCGCCCTGCGGCCAGGCTCCGGAGAAGTACATCCAGACGTCCGGGGCGGGTTCTGACGGCAGCGATTCGGCGCCAGGCGTCACCTGGTGCCAGGAGTAGTCCTCGCCGCGGCGTTCGACGTAGAGGATGTCGTCAGGCCGGGGCGTGGCCTCGGCCAGCGAGGCGAACAGTTCGGCTCGGTCCATCGGCACCCCTGCGATCAAGGCTATACCGGCTTGGTCAGTTGCCTGACCCAGATCGCTGCAGTGCGACGGTCAGCGGCCGCCCGTCAGCGTGCGGTCGCGTTGCTGAACGCCCATCTCGCCGTACGGGTAGTCACCGGCCGGCGGGTTGCTGGCCTTGTCCAGGGCGGCGGTCTCCTCGCCGGTGAGGTGCAGACCCGAAGCGGCCAGGTTGTCATCGAGCTGCTCGAGGGTGCGGGCACCGAGGATCGTGGCCGTCACCCCGGGCCGGTCAGTGATCCAGGAGAGTGCGACTTGGGCCATGGATACGCCGCGCTGGTCGGCGATCGTCTGGACGGCGTCTATGACGTCCCACGTCGTAGCCGCGCGGCTACGCCGGTCATAGGCCTCCATGCCGCGCCCGGGATCCTCGCCCAAGCGGGTGGCTCCCGTCGGGCGCTCGTCGCGCTTGTACTTACCCGACAGCCATCCGCCGCCGAGCGGTGACCAGGGCAGCAGGCCGAGTCCGGCATCGAGGGCCGCGGGCACGATCTCCCACTCGATCTCACGCACCAGCAGGCTGTACTGGGGCTGCAGTGTCACCGGCCCGACGACGTTGAGCGCACGGGCCAACGCGACAACCTTGGTCAACTGCCAGCCGGTGAAGTTGGACAGCCCGTAGTAGCGGATCTTGCCAGAGCGAACGAGTCCGTCGAATGTGCGCAGCGATTCTTCCAACGGCGTATGCGGGTCGAAGGCATGAGCCTGGTACAGGTCGATCGTGTCCAGGCCGAGCCGGCGCAGGGAGGCGTCGACGGCGCGGATCAGATGGCGAGCCGACAGACCGGCACCGTTCGGTGAGTCGTCGGTCGGGAACCGGCCCTTTGTCGCGAGCACGACGGCTTCGGTCATCTCTGGCGGGCGCTGCGCAAACCACCGTCCGACGATCTGCTCGGACGCTCCGGCCGAGTAGACATCGGCGGTATCGACCAGAATTCCACCGGCCTCGACGAACCTGTCCAGTTGTGCGTGCGAACCATGCTCGTCGGTCTCGGCGCCGAAGGTCATCGTGCCCAACGCGTGCGATGACACCACGCAGCCGCTGCTGCCCAGATTGCGAAATTCCATGGCGCCAACGCTAACGGTGTCGGCCCAGCTCCGCCCATACGGTCTTGCCTGAATCGCGCGACTGGACGTCCCACCGGTGGGCCAGCGCAGCCACGATGCTCAACCCGCGGCCCGACGTGGCCACCATCGAGACGTCGCGGCGTGCCGGACGCGCCGTGCTGGCATCGTGAACCGCAATGCGGATGGCATCGGGCCAGGTGGAGATGTCGACGATGAAATCCGACCGGGTGTGCAGCACAGCATTGGTGGCCAGTTCGGTCACGATCAGGGCGGCGTCCTGGACCAACGCCTCGTCGCCCCAGGCCCGCAAGGTCTCGAGCACGAACCAACGGGCTGCGCGCGGGGCGTCGAGCCCCGGCGCGAACGACCGGCCGGTGGTGGTAGCACCGTCGGCAGTGCGGCGTCCGCCGACGACTGCCGAATGCAGGCGGCAGACTTCGGCGAACGCGTCGAAGCGTGCGTCACCCGCGACCGAGTCGGTGGGATAAGCGCAGAATCGCGAGAACACCAGGTCGCTAGCCAGTTCGTTCCACAGTGATTCCAGCTCGATGGCGGCGTTGACGTGTCCCGCATCCCACAGCAGGGCAACCATCTCGCCGTACACGCGGACCGGGCCGGTCTCGCTCGCCCGGCGGATCAAGCCGCCGATCGCCGCCGTGAAATCGCCGCGAACGGGCCAGTCGCTGACCAGGAACCGACGCATCGTGTGCTCGGCGTCCAGCACGATGTAGCGCCCGCTCGCCCGTGCGGCGGCGAGGTCGACGCCCTGGTTCGCCAGAGCGGACTCGAACTTGCTGCGATGGGCGGCCGTGGCGACGACAATGGCGACGTCGCCGGCCCGGATGCCGTCGGCGAGGTAGTGGCCGGCATGGCTGAGCAGTTCGGCGTCGCTGCCATAGAACTGGACGACGTGGCGTGCCGAATGACATGCGCGGTCTTGGCTCGCGGCAGGCATCGATCCCCCCCGAATGGCTCAGCCGTCATACCAATACTTACCATATCCTGCCGAGAATTTCAGGGGTTTCTCGGCGTTCGACGGCAGCACGTGGTGGACGATCTCTTTGTCACGCATTGAGGTTATTGAGCGCCAACCATTCGGCGCCGGCGGCGCCCGCCCACCGTGCATGGCGATGCGCAAATAACCTTGCGGCCTCATTTCCGCTCCATTGCGCGGGCAGCAACTCGCGGGGCAGGGCGGGGTCCGTCCACGGAAAGCGCCGCCAGGAGTGGACGAGTTCGATCTGACGCGCCAGCGGTTCGGATGCATCCACGGCGTCGAACTCGCCCAGGAAATGTCGATACCCCGCCTCGATTGCGGCCAGATCCCACGCCTGGGCGACCATCGCAGTCGCTTGCTCCCCGCCGATGTGCTCCGCCCGGAAAATTCGCGCGTCGCCAAGGGCGCCGGCTGCTTCGAGCACCCGCTCGACCTCCTCGAGCCGGTCCGGGTGCGGACTGATCCACAGCCCGGGCGCCGGGCTGCCCAACCCGGCTCGGGACAACCCGGTGCGCACCAGGTGGCGCGCGGGCCGGTCGGTCTCGGCAATCCGCGCCGTGACGAGCAGCCAGCGGCCGTCCCACTCCGATGCGGTGCCGGTGAATCCGTAGATCCGCGCGGCGCCGTCGACGAGCAGCCCCTCAGCGGTCGCGGTCAGCCGCCACCTGGTCCGGCGGCCGATGCGCTCGGCGCTGAGCCAGCCGTCCGCAGCCGTGCGCATGAGTGCCTGCCGGGCGGCCTTCTCCTCGACGTCGAGGCGGCCCAGGACGTCGATCAGCGCCGACGTCCAGGCCGTGCCACCATGAGGTAGCGCGAATTCGCCGAGCACGGTGAAGAGCAGGCCGCGTGCGCTCTCGGCCCCCGCGGCGTGGCGGCGCGACATCGTGGGCGCGGCGGGATCGACGATCCGCGGGGTGCTGGTTCGCATGTTCGTCCCCTCTGACCTGCTACAAGTCCTTGACGACATCCCACGGCAGTGTAGAACTAGTAGGCGTAGGTGCCGGACCGATGCGCAGGGGGCAACCTGGTGACCAGCCTGGCGGCACAGCATGCTGAGACATCAGCCGAGTCAGGGTCGACGCACCCGGTGCCGCCGCCCGTCGAGTTCCGCACGGCGCCGGAACGCTACCGACATTGGCGGTTGGGTTTCCAGGGCCCGATCGCCTCGCTGGAAATGGATGTCGACGAGCGGGGCGGGTTGCGCGAGGGCTACGACCTGAAGCTGAACTCCTACGACCTCGGCGTCGACATCGAGCTCTATGACGCCGTACAGCGCCTGCGTTTCGAGCACCCCGAGGTGCGTACCGTCGTCCTGACCAGCGCCAAGGACAAGATCTTCTGCGCGGGCGCGAACATCCGCATGCTCGCGGGTGCCACCCACCCGTGGAAGGTCAACTTCTGCAAGTTCACCAACGAGACCCGCAACGGCATGGAGGACGCCACCGCGAACTCTGGTCAGACCTACCTTGCGGCGGTGAACGGCACGGCATCCGGCGGCGGCTACGAACTGGCGCTGGCATGCGAACACATCATGCTCGTCGATGACCGATCCTCAGCCGTCTCCCTGCCCGAACTGCCGCTGCTCGGTGTGCTGCCCGGTACCGGCGGACTGACCCGGCTCGTCGACAAGCGCCATGTCCGTCGCGATCACGCCGACTACTTCACCACCAAGGCCGAGGGCCTCGCGGGGAGGAAGGCTGTCGACTGGAAGCTCGTCGACGAAGCCGTCCCGCGCCCGCGATGGGACCGGACGGTCGCCGAGCGGGCCGCCGAGTTCGCCGCCACGTCGCGCCGACCGGTTGACTGCGCCGGTATCGAACTGGTGCCGCTGCACAAGCGGCGCACCGGCGAGGAGATCAGCTACCGGCACGTGCACGCCATGATGGACCGGACGGCGGCCACCGTCGCGATCACCGTCACGGCCCCGGCCGAAACAGCCGGCGTCGACGTCGCCGCTCTGCACGACGAGGGGGCGAACTTCTGGACGCTGGCCGTGACCCGCGAACTCGACGACCTGATCCTGGACCTGCGCACCAATGAAGTGGAACTCGGAACCTGGATTCTGCGGACCCAGGGCAGTGCCGCCAACGTGCTCAGTCACGACCAACTGCTGCTCGACAACGAGGACGACTGGCTGGCCAACGAGATTCGGCACTACCTCAAGCGCACCCTGAAGCGTCTGGACGTCACCAGCCGCAGCCTGCTCGCGCTGATTGAGCCGGGCAGTTGCTTCGCCGGGTCGCTGCTCGAACTCGCGCTCGCGGCCGACCGCAGCTACCAGCTGTTCGGAGTCTTCGAGGACGTCGATCCCGAGGCGGAACCGGCCGCCATCACGTTGGGTGCGATGAACTTCGGCTCGCTGCCGATGGGCAACGGGTTGACCCGGCTGCAAACCCGGTTCCTCGATGACACAAAGGCGCTCGCCGCCGCGCGGGCCGCTCTGGGTCGGCCGCTGGATGCCGCGGCCGCCGACGCGCTCGGCCTGGTCACGTTCGTCCCCGACGACATCGACTGGGACGAAGAGGTACGCATCGCGGTGGAGCAGCGGGCCAGCTTCAGCCCCGATGCGCTGACCGGCATGGAGGCCAACTACCGCTTCGCCGGCCCGGAGACTATCGAGACGAAGATCTTCGGTCGGCTCGCCGCCTGGCAGAACTGGATCTTCTACCGCCCCAACGCATCCGGCGCCGACGGCGCGCTGCTCAAGTTCGGCACCGGCCAACGGCCCGACTTCGACCGCAAGAGAGTCTGACCCATGACAACGGCTGACTACACCGACAAGATCCCGAACAACGTCGACCTGCACGAGGACCGCCGCCTGCAACGGGCCCTCGAGTCGTGGCAGCCCAACTTCCTGAGCTGGTGGGAGTCGATGGGGCCCACCCTGCCGACCCACGACGTCTACCTGCGCACCGCCGTCAACGTCGGCCGCGAGGGCTGGGCGAACTTCGGCCATGTCCCGATGAGGGATTACCGCTGGGGGATTTTCCTGGCCGAACGCGAGCGGGACCGACGGATCGCCTTCGGGGAGCACAAAGGCGAGCCGGCCTGGCAGAAGGTGCCTGGCGAGTACCGCTCGGACCTGCAGCGCCTCATCGTCATCCAGGGTGACACCGAACCGGCCTCGGTCGAACAGCAACGCAACCTGGGTGCCACCGCACCGAGCCTCTATGACCTGCGCAACCTGTTCCAGGTCAACGTCGAGGAGGGCCGGCACCTGTGGGCGATGGTCTACCTGCTGCACGCGTACTTCGGCCGCGAGGGTCGTGAGGAGGCCGAGGAGTTGCTGCATCGCAACTCCGGCAGCGAGGACGCGCCGCGCATCCTGGGCGCGTTCAACGAGGAGACGCCGGACTGGCTGTCGTTCTTCATGTTCACTTACTTCACCGACCGCGACGGCAAGTACCAGCTCGGCACCCTGAAGGAGAGCGCGTTCGACCCGCTGTCGCGCACCTGCGAATTCATGCTCAAGGAAGAGGCGCACCACATGTTCGTCGGCACGACCGGAATCGACCGCGTCGTCGAACGCAGTGTGGCGCTGATGAAGGAGCACGACACCGACGACGTGTCCGGTCTGGGCGCGATCTCGCTGACGACCCTGCAGAAATACCTGAACTTCCACTACAGCGTCTCGGTGGACCTGTTCGGCAGCGAGACCTCGACCAATGTCGCCAACTACTTCACCGCGGGGCTGAAGGGTCGCTGGTCCGAGGAGCGGCGCAAGGACGACCACCGGCTGACCAGCGAGGCGATCATGGTCGACGCAGTTACCGACGACGGTGAGATCGGCCTGACCGAGGTCGCCGCGCTCGTCGGGCTGAACACGGACCTGCGTCGCGAGTACATCTCCGACTGCCAGAGCGGCGTCAACCGGTGGAACAAGATCCTCGACGACGCCGGCCTGCCCCAGCGGCTCGCCCTGCCGAGTGTCGCGTTCAACCGCCGGGTAGGCGCCTTCGCCACCATCCACGCCACTCCGGGCGGTGAGGTGATCTCCGCAGACGAATTCCAGCGGCGTCAAGGCGAATGGCTGCCGACCGCGGTGGACAAGATCTACGTCCGCTCACTGATGCAGCCGGTGCACGAACGAGGCAAGATTGCCTCCTGGATCGCACCGCCCCGACAGGGCATCAACGGCCAGCCGTTCGACTACGACTACGTCCACCTGCCCTAACGCGAAGGACGCCGCAGATGGCTGACGAGCTGTTTAACGCATGCGGCTACCTGCTGGACCGGCGCGTTGCCGCCGGTGACGGCGACCGGCTGGCCGTGACCGGCATCAGTGGCGAGCTGACCTACAACGCCCTGCTCGAGCGCGTGCAGCGCACGGCCACCGTGTTGTCCGAGCTCGGGTTGCAGGCCGAGCATCGGCTGCTGATGTGCGTGGCCGACAGCCCGGAGTTCGTGAACCTCTACCTTGCGGCGATGCGCATCGGGGCGGTTGCGGTGCCCGTCTCGACCATGCAGGGCGCGGACGGACTGCACGAACTTCTTCTCGACTCGCGGGCCCGGCTGCTCGCAGTGGGCCCCGAGTTCATCCAGTTGGCCCGTGACGCGGTAGCCGGCGCGCCTGACCTGCGCGGCCTGATCGCGGCGGGCGGCGCCGACATCGGGCCGGCCCCGGTGGCGGTGCACGACCTCGATGTGCTGGCCACCGAGGCCGCTCCGCGGCACGAGATCTACCCGACGACAGCGGACTCGCCTGCGTTCTGGCTCTACACGTCGGGTACGACGGGTACGAGCAAGGCGGCGATGCACCGGCACGGCTCGGTGCGGGTCGTCTGCGAGACGTATGCGACCCAGGTTCTGGGCATCAGCCGTGATGATCGCTGCCTGTCCGCGGCCAAGGCCTTCTTCGCCTATGGCCTGGGCAATTCGGTGCTGTTCCCGCTGTCGGTCGGGGCGTGCGCCGTGCTCGAGCCCGCGCCGGCCAAGCCGGCCTTGATCGCCGAACGGGCGGCCCGATACGGCGCGACGCTGTTCTTCGGCGGTCCGACGTTCTTCGCGAACATGCTGCGGGCGGGGTTGCCGCCCGACGCGCTGCACGGCGTCCGGCTGGCTACGTCGGCCGGCGAGGCACTGCCGGCCGAACTCTATCGGCGCTGGACCAGCCAGTTCGGCATCGACATCATCGACGGCATCGGCATGACCGAGATGTTGCACATCTTCCTGTCCAATCGACCAGGCAGTGTGCGTCCGGGCACGACCGGGGTGGCCGTACCCGGTTACGACCTGCGCGTGGTCGACGAGGCCGGCGTCGACGTGGCGACCGGGACACCCGGCACCCTGTTGGTGCGCGGCGACTCGGCGGCCATGGGTTACTGGGCGCGTTACTCGGCGTCGCGACAGGTGTTCCAGGGTGAGTGGCTGCGCACTGGGGACACCTATATGCAGGACGGGGACGGCTACTACGCCTGCCTCGGCCGCACCGGAGACATGCTCAAGTCCAGCGGCATCTGGGTGTCACCGGCCGAGGTCGAGGAGCGGCTGCTGTCGCATCCGTCGGTCGCGCAGGCGGTGGTCGTGGCGGCCCCGGATGCGGACGGGCTGGAGAGGCCGGTGGCCTACGTGCTGCTGCAGGCGGCCGCGACGGCGACCGACGAGGAGTTGATCGAGCACTGCCGGCCGCTGGAGTCTTTCAAACGGCCGCGCAAGATCGTCTTCGTCGGCGGATATCCCACCACCGCGACCGGCAAGGTCCGGCGGGTTGAGCTGCGGGCGATGGCCGCGAGCGTCCTGGTCGAACCCGCCTCCGCACCGCAGGAGATCGGCTGATGCTCGACGGACGGCCGCTTGTCGACGTACATCTGCATCCTGCCCGGCTGCCCGGGTTGAAGGTGCCGTGGGATATGTGGGTGCAGAACTTCGGCACCCCGGAACGCGAGGCACTCTACGACGGCTCGGGCGTGGTGCGCCCGGCCGCGTTCGACGCCTACCTCGAGGCCGAGGGCGTCGACGTCGCGGTGGTGCTGGCCGAGTACAGCCCGAAGGTGACCGGCACCCAGTCCGTTGAGGACATGTTGCCCCTGGCCGCGCACAACCCGCTACGGGTCAAGTTCGCCGCGAACGTCAACCCGCACTTGCACTACCCGATCGACGACGAGTTGCACCGGCAGATCGCGCTCGGCGCGGTGGCCCTGAAGGTGCACCCGGTGCACGGCGGCTTCGCGGTGAACGATCGGGCACTGTATCCGGCATACGAGATCTGCGAATCAGCCGGGT
>JALYVG010000215.1 GCA_030853345.1 Actinomycetota bacterium
GCGTTGCTGCTCGTCGGGTGCGGCAGCAGCGGGCACGGCGCCGCGTCGCGCCCGCCGGCTCCGACCGGCGGGTCGGTGGGCGGGTACGCCAATCCCGTGTACGACGGCGACTTCCCGGACCCGGCCGTGCTTCGTGTGGGTCGGACGTACTACGCCTACGCCACCCAGGGTGGCGGCAAGAACATCCAGACCCTGACCTCGCCCGACCTCGTGCACTGGCGCCCGGGCGGCGACGCGATGCCCGACCTCGCTGCCTGGGCCGACGGCGGTTACACCTGGGCGCCGGAGGTGATCGACCTCGACGGCAGCTACGTCATGTACTACGTCGCGCGAGGCAGCAAGGAGGGCATCCAATGCATCGGGCGCGCCACCGCGAAGGGGCCGGGCGGCCCGTTCACCGACTCGTCCTCGACGCCGCTCATCTGCCAGACCTCGCTCGGCGGGTCGATCGACCCGAACCCGATGCGCGCGGCGGACGGATCGCTCTACCTCTATTGGAAGAACGACGGGAACTGTTGCGCCAAGCCGGTGCACCTGTGGGGGCAGCGGCTCAGCAACGACGGCGCTCACCTCGTCGGTGCCCCGGTCGCGTTGCTCACCAACGACAAGGCGTGGCAGGGCAACCTCGTGGAGGCGCCAGAAATGGTGGCCCACGGCGGTGCTTACGTGCTGTTCTACTCGGCGAACAACTACGCCTCAGCGAACTACGGCATCGGGTACGGGAGCTGCCGCGGCCCGCTCGGACCGTGCGTCGATGCCTCGAGCAGGTCACTGATCCCGTCCAACGACGCCGCGGCGGGGCCGGGTCACTGCTTCGTCCTGACGACCCCGGCCGGCGCGAGTGAGATGGTCTACCACGCCTGGCCGCCGGACGCCGTGGGCTCGACGTCGCCCGGTCGGCAGTTGTGGCTCGAGCCGATCACGTGGCGTGGCAACGTCCCTGAGGTCCATCCGTCGCAGGCCGCCGGCCAGTCGGTGCCGAAGTAGCGCCCAGCCGGGCCGTCACTCGCCCATCACCAGACCTTCGATCGTGTGCTTCTGGGTGATCGGGGTCAGGACGTCCACTACCGGGCAGGACAGGTGGGCACGCACCTGCTCGGGCAGTTGCTCCCAGTAGCCGTGGGTGACGGCCATGTCGTGCCGTTCGGCGTTGCCCCCGTCCGCCGCGTCGATGCCGAGCACCAGCACCGGCCTGGACTTCGTCGAGGTGTTCGGCGTGCCGTGGTGGATCGTCAGCGCCGACCGGATGGAGATGTCACCCCGCTGCGGATACTTGCGCTCGGCCAGTTCCTCGTAGCGCGGGTAGGCCGACTGCGGGGGGAACATCTCGTGATCGAAGCCCTCGCCCCGATCAAAATGTGTGCCCGGGGCGATCTCGAACGGCCCCATGTCCGGCTCGGTGTCGACCGTGGTGACGTTGACGGCCAGCGAATCGAGCCGTCCTTCGTCGCGGGTCACGGCCGGCATCGGAAAGTCGCGATGCCACGGCTGGCCGACGGCACCCGGTAGCGGCACGTCGAAGCCGACCTCGACGATCTGGTAGTCGGCCCCGAGCACCGCCGCGGATACGGCGGTGATCCACGGGTGGGAGGCCAGTCCGACAAAGTCGCGAAGTTGCTCCGGATGGATCTCGACGTAGTACCGGTTCGGCCCGCGGCCGACTGCACCGTTGGGGCGCCCGCGGGCCTCGCGGAATAGGCGGTTCACATCCGCGTCGAGCTCGTCGACCCAGCCGGGATCGAAGGCGCCCTGCAGCCCGATGATGCCGACGGCGTGGATGCGCTCACGCAGCTCGCGCACCTGCCCGGTGCTGAGCTCCTCGCGGGCCTTTGTGGACGTCATCTCGTGCTACGCACCGAGAACACGTGGACGTAATCGAACGTCGTCGTGAAGCCGGCGCCGCCCATCGAGATCAGGCCGATGCGCGGGTGGCTGCCAAGCTGATGTGTCCACGTGCCGCCGTGGTCCCAGTTCATTCCGTCCAGGCTGGTGTACGCGGTGTACAGGTCTGCCCTTGACGTGCGGTGCCGCACGATGCGCAGGTAGGTCCAGTCGCCGACCGGGCCGACTACGGTGTTGCCGTACGTGGGGTAACCGGCCGGTTGGGGCAGCACCTGCTTGCCGAATTCCGTCTGGCGGGTGTTCCAGATCGATACCGAGGCCAGCTTCACGTAGTTGCCGTCGTCCTTGTAGACGACGAGCCCACCCTGGACGTAGTTGAAGCAGCAGCCGTCCTTCGGCACGTCCACCTTCACTCTCGTCTCGACCATGTAGTCGCCGTACGGAGCGGGTTCGGTGAGCACCGAGGCCAAATTGTCGGTCGCCGGGGGCGGCAGCGCGGACGGATGCAGGTCCGCAGCCTGGGTCTGCCACTGGAACGTGCCGTCGCTGACCCGGTAGGTGGCTGGATCCGGCGGGCGCACCCACGTCCACCGGTGGGACAGGGCCGTGCCGTTGAACCCGTCGGACAGGCTGCCGTGGCTGAAGCCGCGTCGAGGATTGCTGAAGAAACGAGGGTGGTAGCCGCTCACCTGACCGGGCTGGGCGGCCGGCCCGGGCAGTTCCTGGTCGGACGGGCCCAGGTCGCCGCGCACCACGGGCCAGCCCTGCTTCCAGTCCAGCGGATCGATCAGACCGGGACGCTTGGTGTAGCCCACGTGGCCGGCGTAGTACGGGTCGAAGCGGTCCACGGCGTGATAGACGATCCATTGCTGGCCGCTGTAGTCGGTCACGACCGTGTTATGCCCGGTGCCCACCCAGCGGTTGCCGTTCTGGGTGAGCATCGGCGTCCCGCCGACCCGGCTGTCCAGGATCGAGCGGCCGTCCCGGTCGAGGAACGGGCCGAGCGGACTGCGCGAGCGGGCGGCGAACACGGCGTACCCGGTGAGCGGGCCGTTGCAGCAGTTCGTGGCCGAGCCCATGAAGTAGTACCAGCCGTCGTGCTGGAGGATGTAGGTCCCCTCGTACCGGTTGTCGATGGCGATGCGCGTTTCGGTCGCGGCGATCGACGCGGTTCCGTCCGCGGTCAGTTCGCGGGCGAAGATCCCGCCGAAGTAGCTGCCGAAGTACAGGTAGGAGTGGCCGCCTGTGTAGATCACTTCAGGGTCGAACTGCCACCGCCCACCCGGATCCGGAGCGACCACCGGGCCGCCGCTGTCGGTCCATGGTCCCATCGGGCTGTTGCTCGTCGCGACGCCGACGGCCGAGCTGCCACCGGTCGCGGCTGTCGTCTCCGACGCGGCGTAGTACATCAGGTACCGGCCGCCGTGAAAGACGACGTCGGGCGCCCACATCCCCCCAGTCGGCGCCACCCACGCCGGTTTCGTGGGGAAGGCGTCACCGACGTAACTCCAATGGACGAGGTCGATCGAGCGGAACGTCGGGACATTGTGGATCACCAGATTGCCGGTGCCGTCGGTCTCGGTCTCGGTCAACGCATCCGACGTGCAGTAGAGGTACCAGTGCCGGTCGGCCGGGCTGTGCGCACGTAGCACGCTCGGGTCTGCGCAGCTCGCAGCGCGCGCGCCGCCGGGCAGCTGCAGGGTCATCGGATTGTGATAGCCGGGTGCTACCCGTGGCCGGGCCTGCGCCGGGGCGGCGGTTCCGGCCAGCACCGAGACGGTGGTGACGGCGCAGATCGCGGCGGACAGGATGCGGTGTGGTCCTCGCATGGCGGGCCTCCATGGGACGAGCAGGACAGACGGCACGGTTGGTACTTCGGTTCGAGTCTGCAACGTCGTATACAACGTTGTAAAGAGGCCGCCCTGACCGGTCGTAGGCCGGCCCGACGCGTGGGCGCCGGCTCGGGCTCGCTGCCCAGGACCGGGCCTGGCCGGCTCCCAGATCACCACGGGGACACCACGTCCGCCTCAGATCTCAACCTGCCTGTCGGGTCGACACCGGGTGGCCTTGATCCCATCGTCGGGGCACGTGGTTTGACTGCGCTGCCTTCCTGGAAGCATGGCGGGGTGAGCGATGGCGGCGTGGGGTTTCGGTCCGAGCGAGGACCGGTGCTCATTGCGCTCATGCTCGCGACTGCGCTGGTGGCCGTGGACGCGACGATCATCGCCACGGCGGTGCCGTCCATCGTCACCGACATCGGCGGCTTCACCGAATTCCCGTGGCTGTTCTCGATCTACCTGTTGGCCCAGGCGGTCACCGTCCCGGTCTACGGCAAGCTCGCGGACCTCTTCGGCCGTAAGCCGGTGATCCTGTTCGGCATCGGCCTGTTCCTGCTCGGCTCGATCCTGTGCGGGGTGGCCTGGTCGATGCCGGCCCTCATCGTGTTCCGGGTGGTACAGGGCGCGGGCGCTGGAGCCATCCAGCCCATGAGCATCACCATCGTCGGCGACCTGTACTCCCTCGAGGAACGGGCGAAGGTGCAGGGTTACATCGCCAGCGTGTGGGGAATGTCGGCGGTGATCGGGCCGACGCTGGGTGGCGTCTTCAGCGAGTACGCGTCGTGGCGCTGGATCTTTTTCATCAACATCCCGCTGTGTGCGCTGGCCGCGTTCATGCTGACGCGCAAGTTCACCGAGTGTGTCGAGCGGAGCCATCCGCACATCGACTACCGCGGCGCGGCGCTGCTCACCACGGGCTGCACGCTGCTCATCCTCGGGGTGCTCGAGGGCGGCCAGGCGTGGGGCTGGTTCTCGCTGCCAGGGTTGATGATTCTCGGCTTCGGGGCCGCGCTGTTGATTGGGTTCGTCCTGGTCGAGCGGCACGTGCCCGAACCGGTGCTTCCGCTCTGGGTGTTCAGCCGCCGACTGCTGCTGAGTACCAGCCTGGTGTCCGCGGCCGTCGGTGCCATCGTCCTCGGGCTCACGTCCTACATCCCGACCTTCGTCCAGGACGTGTTGGGCACCGGGCCGCTGGTGGCCGGCTTTGCCTTGGCGACGCTCACCATGGGCTGGCCGGTGTCCGCCTCGCAGTCCGGGCGGCTGTATCTGCGGTTCGGCTTTCGCTGGACCGCCCTCGGCGGGTCGGTGTTCGTGATTGCGGGGTGCGCGCTGCTGCTCCTGCTGAACGAGTCGTCGTCGGTCCTGCAGGTGGCGGGCACCTGCTTCGTCATCGGCTTCGGCATGGGCCTGGTTGCGGCACCGACGCTGATCGCGGCGCAGTCCTCCGTCGGCTGGAGCGAACGGGGCGTCGTCACCGGCAACAACCTGTTCTGCCGATCCCTGGGCAGCGCGGTCGGCGTCGCGGTCTTCGGTGCGATAGCCAACGCCACCCTGCGGTCCGGCGGCGGGTCGGCGGCATCGGCGTCCAGCGCCTCCCTCACCACGGCGACGCAGCACGTGTTCGTCGCGGTGCTGGTGGTGTCGCTGGGCATGACTGCCGCGGTGGCCTGCATGCCTGGCCGGGAAGCGCAGGCCGACCAGGATCCGCCGATCAGGCCTCGGCGAGCTCACGCACCTGGGTGAGCCGGAAGTTGTTGCCCGAGGGATCCCGGAACGCGGCGTCGATGCCGTACGGGCGCTCCTCGGGCGCCTCGACGAACTCCACACCGCGGGCACGCAGGGCGTCGTAGGAGGCTTGGCAGTCCTCAGTGGTCAGGAAGATGGTGCCGGTGAAGCCCTTGGCCAGCAATTCCCGCACGTCGGCCGCGGTCGCGTCGTCCATCATCGGCGGCCCCGGGACGGCCATCAGCACGATCGAGAAGTCTGGCTGGTTCGCCGCGCCGACGGTGAGCCAACGGAAGTTCCCCATCTCCGGCATGGTCACATCGGCGCGCACCTCCATGCCGAGCTTGCCGGTGTAGAAGGCAAGCGCCTCGTCCTGGTCGTGAACCCACAGCTGGGCATTGGTGATCGCGTACATGTCGTGTCCCTTCGATTGGTTTGTGTGTGGGGACGACGCTAATCATCGACCTAGCGGGTCGTCTTCTCGAAACGTGCGCAGTTGTGGCCGGCTGTAGGCGTGCACGATGCACGCTGGGACGCGCGCGAACGTGGACGCGGGCGGGTAGCACGCGCGGTATGCCGTCGGCGTGGAGCCGAACATGCGCTTGAAGCTGGTCGTGAACGAACCGATGCTGCTCAGCCCCACGGCGAGGCAGATGTCGAGGACGGACTTGTCGGTGTTGCGCAACAATGCGGCGGCTCGCTCCAGGCGGCGGGTCAGCAGATAGGCGTGCGGTGACTCGCCGAACGCCTTGCGGAACGTCCGGCTGAAGTGGGCTGCTGACAATCCGGCCGCCTGCGCGAGCATCGTGACGTCGAGCGCATCGGCGTAGCGCGCGTCAGCGAGATCTTTTGCGCGCAGCAGATGCCTCGCGATCGGTGCCTGGGTCATCACCGTCGAGTATGCCGGGCGGGCGCTCCGGGCGGCCGACCATCAGGCAATCGTGTCGCCAGGCCGCGCTGTCGCCGGATGAACGTTGGCCGCGCCTCACCCGGCCGAGCACTCGTGCGTGATCGTCACCCGGCCTCGGCTAGCGTCTGGGGAATGGCGGACGGGGTGGCGCGGTGGGGGATTGTCGGGCCTGGTCGCATTGCCGGGAACGTCATGGGCGACTTCGACCACGTGCCGGGTGCCGAGGTGGTTGCGGTTGCTTCGCGCTCGGCGGATCGGGCCCTGGCCTTCGCCACCAAACACAACATCGAGCGCGCGTATGGGTCCTACCGCGAGCTGATCGCCGATCCGGACGTCGACGTCCTGTATGTCGCCACGCCACATCCGCAGCACCTCGCGATCGGCGTCGCGGCTGCCCGCGCGGGCAAGCACCTGCTGGTCGAAAAGGCGTTCACCGCCACGCTTGCCGGTGCGCAAACCCTGGTCGGCGAAATCCGCGCGAACCACGTGTTTGCGATGGAGGCGATGTGGACCCGCTTCCAGCCGGCCGTGGCGCAGGTGCGCGAACTGCTGGCCGACAGTGCGATCGGTGAGGTGCGCTCGGTGCAGGTCGACCTCGGTGTGGTCCGCGAGTTCGACCCGGCCGACCGCGTCTTCTCCTACGAGCTGGGCGGTGGCGCGCTGCTGGATCTGGGTGTCTACCTGGTCTCGTTCGCCCAGATGATCTTGGGCACGCCGTCGTCGGTGCGGGTCCACGGATCGTTCGAACCCTCGGGCGTGGACGCCGAGGCGAGCCTGCTGCTGGGCTTTGCGGACGGGCGCAGCGCCACGCTGATGTGCTCGCTGCACAGCCCGATGCCCGGCCACGCGCGGATCTTCGGCAGCTCCGGGTGGATCGACGTCCTGACACGGTTCCACCATCCGCGCGCGATCGTGCTGCACCGCCAGGGTGCGGAGCCCGAGCGCTTCGAGCGCCCCCCGATCGGGGCGGGGTACGCACACGAACTCATCGAGGTCACCGGGGCCGTCGCGGCCGGCCGCACCGAGAGCACGGTCATGCCGCTAGAGGACACCCTCGCGGTCCAGCGAGTGCTCGAGGACGGGCTGGGGCAGCTCGGGATCCACTTCACCGAAGACATGACTGCCCTGGGCTAGCCGGTTCGGCGCGAACCCGTTGCACATCGGTGGCTCAGAGCGCCGATGTGCAACGAGATCCGGCAGCGAGATCGCCGATCAGGCCGTGAGCACCTTGTCGTCGACCTCGGCCACCGGGTCGCGGGGCTGCGCGGTGACAGGCTCGAGCAGGAACAGCACGAGGATTCCGCCGATCACCAGCAGGCAGGTGCCGACCTGGAAGGCCAACGAATACCCGTGGGTCAAAGCGACTGCCGGAAAGACGCCGTCGTGGATCTGCGAGGCGGCATGCCGCAGTCCGAGGGTGACCAGGCAGGCCAGGCCGAGCGCGCCACCCACCTGCTGCATCGCCGACTGCACGCCGGAGGCCAGCGATGAATCCTGCCCGGTGACCTCGTGCAGCGCAGCGTTGCCGATAGCCGGGAAGCTGATGCCGGAGCCGAGTCCAAGGACGATCATCCCCGGCAGCACGCCGCTGGTGTAGGAGGAATGGATGTCGATACCACTGGTCAGGAACAGTCCCAGGGCGCAGCTGAAGAACCCGGCGGCGAGCAACGGCTTGACCCCGACGCGCGGCATCAATGCGGTGCCGAGCCCGATGCCCACGCCGATCGTGATACCGAAGGGTAGGTAGGACAGGCCGCCCTTGAGCGGTGAATAGTCCAGGATCTGCTGCTCGAACAGGGTGAGCAGGAAGAAGTAGCTGAAGAACGCCGAGGAGAAGAACAGTGTCACGAAGTTGGTGACCACCCGGGTGCGGTTCTTGAAGAATTCGAGCGGGATCAGCGGTGATTCCGAGACGGCCTCGATGCGCACCATCAGCGCGAGCATCGCCAACCCGCCGAGCAGTGGCACCAGCACCCGCGGCGAGCCCCACGGATGCGTGGCAGCTTCCAGCAGTCCGTCGACGAGGGCGATGAGGCCGGCGGTGCCGGTCAGGGCACCAGCGAAGTCCGGCCGCGCCGACGTGCGGATCATCCGGCTCTCCGAGACCAAGCGAGGCACCATCACCAGCGCGAACGCGGCCACCGGAAGGTTCACGAAGAAAATCCACCGCCAGGAGGCGAAGTCGACGAGCATGCCGGAGATCACCGTGCCCGACGTCCCGCCGAGTCCGGCAATGCCGCCCCACAGACCCAGTGCCTTCATCCGCTCGCGCGGGTCGGGGAACAGCACCGCGATGAGCCCGAGCGAGGCCGGCGCGGCCAGCGCCTCGCCCGCGCCCTGCAGGAACCGGGAAACGACGAGCATGCTGGGGTCCATGGCCGCCCCGCAGCTGGCCGACGCGACCGCGAACAGCCCGACGCCAAGCAGGAAAAGGCGGCGGCGGCCCAGGATGTCGGCCAACCGGCCGCCGAGGAGCAGCAGGCCGCCTGCCATCAGGATGTAACCGTTGACGACCCAGGCCAGCCCGGCCTGCGAAAAACCAAGATCGTCCTGGATTCGCGGCAGCGCGACGTTCACCACGGTGATGTCGAGGACGAGCATGAACTGGATCAGGCCGAGTACGCCTAGGGCCTTCCAGCGCCGAGGATCAGGCTCGGCGGCCGCCGGGCTCGGTGCCGTTGACGTCGCTTCGGTGCTCATGGGGTGGTTCTCCTTCGTCGGGATCATGGTGCGTCAGACCGGAACAGGGCTTTCAACTACGTCGAACCGCAGGACCCGATATCGACATCGACGAAGACTTTTTCTTCGTGAGCGGCGACCGGCGTGGCCGCCACCAGGCACTCACCGAAAACGTAGAGCGGGAGTCTGACAACGAGCGACGGCAGTGGTCGGCCCGGCCAGCACACGGGCCGATCCCGGGATCGATCCGATGGGCCAGCCCACCGGGACAGGCAACCGAACCGATCGAGCGGGCGCCGCGAGTAAGTACGGGCCCTTGACAAACCGGTGTGGCGAGACTTTGCTGTGCGTTGTTGTGATGGATCACGTTGGAAGTTGTGAAACTGCGATCGATTCGCCTGACGCCCTCGCCCGCTAGGAGACACCGATGCCCGAACTGTCCGGCTCTACTGGATCCTTACCGCCCGTCAGCCGCCGCGCAGCGCTCAAGGCCCTCGGCGGTGTGGCCGGGCTCGCCGCTGTCCCCAGCGCGTTGACGGCGTGCAGCAGCAGCAAGAAGAAGAAGGGCTCAGGCAAGACCCAGGGTGCCGTCAAGGGCGGCAGCATCACGTTCGGCTCGAACTACTCCGACGCCGCCCCCAAGGCCGCATTCGCGGCGCTGTGCACGGCGGCCACCGCCAAGACGACCACCAAGATCCGCATCAACACAACCGACCACAACACGTTCCAGAACAACATCAGTAACTACCTGCAGGGCACGCCGGACGACCTGGCCACCTGGTTCGCCGGTTATCGCATGCAGTTCTTCGCGGCGCAGAACTTGTTGACCCCGCTCGACGACGTGTGGGACAAGATCGGCGGCACCTTCAACGACGCGGCAAGAAATCTGTCGAAGGGCCTGGACGGGCACTACTACTTCGTCCCGCTCTACAACTACCCGTGGGTCGTCTTCTACAACAAGAGCGTCTTCGCCAGCAAGGGCTACACCGTCCCAACCAAGTGGGACGAGTTTGTGGCTCTGGCCAAGCAGATGCAGAAGGACGGCCTGGTGCCGCTGGCCTTCGCCGACAAGGACGGCTGGCCCGCCCTGGGCACGTTCGACATCATCAACCTGCGCGTGAACGGCTACGAGTACCACATCAAGCTGATGAAGCACGAGGTGCCGTGGACCGACAAGGGCGTCGCCGCCGTATTCGATCAATGGCGCGAGATCCTGCCCTACGCGCAGAAGGGAGCCACCGGCCGAATCTGGCAGGACGCGGCAAAGGCGCTGGAGAACAAGCAGGCCGGGATGATGTTCCAGGGCTCGAACCAGGTGGCCGCGAACTATGCGCCGGCCCACCTGACCGACCTCGACTTCTTCGTCTACCCAGTGATCAACGAGCAGTACGGTACTGACTTCATGGACGCGCCCACCGACGGATTCATGTTGCCGAAGAAGGCAAAGAACCAGGGTGCGGCCAAAGCGGTGCTGGAGTACATCGGCGCGGCGGAGGCAGAGAGCACGTTCCTCAAGACCGACCAGTGGGACGTCGGACTGGCCAACGGACTGGTGGCGCCGAGCTACAACGACATCCAGAAGAAGGCCGTTGCCGAGATCGGCAAGTGTAAGAACGTCGCGCAGTTCATGGACCGCGACACCGTGCCCGACATGGCCACGGCCATGATCAAGCTCATCCAGGGGTTCATCGACGACCCGAGTTCGTCGAACGTCTCCTCGCTGCAGAAGAGCGCCGAGAGCCAGGCCAAGACGATCTTCGCCTGAGATGGTCTCTACGACATCCCATCAGGCCGCCCCGCCGGCGAAGACGAAACGTCGTCGCCGGCGCACCGTGGGCAGGCTCTCCCGACGCGACAAGCTGGTGATGGCTCTGCTGCTCGGGGTCCCGCTCGTGTTGGATCTCGCGTTCGTCTGGTTCCCGGCGCTCGCTTCGGTGTTCCTGTCGTTCACCAAGTGGACGGGCGTCGGCGGTATCCACCTGCGCGCCTGCGACCCGCGCGCTGCGTTGCCAGGGATTCCGCAGCCGGGATGTATCAACGGAGTGCAGAACTACCATCAGGCCTTCACCAACTACCCCGACTTCTGGCCGGCGGTTCGGCACAACGCGATCTGGCTGCTCGTCTTCATCGTCTTCGCCACCCCGCTCGGCATGTTGTTCGCGGTGATCATCGACCGCGGGATCCGGGGCAGCCGGATCTACCAGAGCCTGCTGTTCCTGCCGGTGATGCTGTCGCTCGCGCTCATCGGGATCATCTGGGAACTGATCTACTCACCCAACTACGGCCTGATCAACACGGTGATCGGCCGCAACGGCAACGACAATCTCATCGACTGGCTGGGCAATCCGCACCTGAATCTGTGGGCGGTCTTGGTCGAGGCGTGCTGGCGCCAGGCGGGGTACGTGATGGTGCTCTACCTGGCTGGCCTCAAGGCCGTCGACCCGTCGCTGCGCGAGGCGGCGCTGATGGACGGTGCCAACGCATGGCAGACGTTCTGGCGGGTTGTCTTCCCCACCCTTCGCCCGATCAACGTCGTCATCGTCGTGATCACGGTGATCGAGTCGCTGCGCGCATTCGACCTGGTTTACATCACCAGCAAGGGCAATCCGTTGCGCGGTCTGGAGTTGCTGTCGGTCTCGGTGACGCAGAACATCGTGGGGGAGACCCAGCGCATCGGCTTCGGCTCCACGCTCGGCGTCGTCCTGCTGGTCATTTCGCTCGTCCCGATCACCGTGTTCCTGTACAACGCGTTCCGTCGGGAGGAGAGGTAGATGGCGGTCATCACCCCCGCGGTGGCAGTCTCGGCGGCCCATGACCGCCCTGCGCGGCGCATACGGCCCAAGACGAGCGCGGGCACCGTAGCCGCCCAGATATTCATGATCATCATGAGTGCCTTGTGGATCCTGCCCATCGTCTTCGCGATGTACGTCTCACTTCGCCCGATCGGCGAGACCAACCGATTGGGCTACGTATCGCTGGCGCACAGCCTGACGCTGCAGAACTTCGTCGACGCGTGGAACCAGTCCGACATGTGGCGCTTCTTCCTCAACTCGCTGCGGGTCACCGTTCCGGCCGTCATCGTCACCTTGGTGCTCGCGTCGGCGGTGGCGTTCGTGGTCTCGAAGATGAGCGCCTGGCTGAACATCACTCTGCTCATCCTGTTCACTGCCGGCAACTTGTTGCCGCAACAAGTGCTGATCACGCCGCTGTACCGCATGTACTTGGCCATCCACCTGCCGCATGTCCTGAGCAGCAGCGGACTGCTTTACGACTCCTACTTCGGCCTGATCGTCATCAACGTCTCCTTCCAGCTCGGCTTCTGTGTCTTCGTGCTGAGCAACTACATGAAGACGATCCCGCGTGAGATCGACGAGGCCGCGATCGTCGACGGGGCCTCGTTGTGGGCGCGCTACTGGCGGCTCACGCTGCCGCTGTGCCGCCCCGCGATGGCCGCGCTGGCCACCCTGCTGACGACCTGGATCTACAACGACTTCTTCTGGGCGATCACCCTGATCTCGACCGGCAACAAGCGCCCGATCACCTCGGCGCTGGCCAACCTGCAGGGTCAGTTCGTCTCGAACCAGAACATGATCTCCGCGGCGGCGCTGATGGCGGCGGTCCCGACCCTGGCCGTGTATGTCCTGTTGCAGAAGCAGTTCATCGCCGGCCTGGCGCTGGGCTCGTCGAAGGGCTGAGGTTGGTCGACGATCCGCAGGGCTGGCTGGCGCTGCGCCGCGCGGGCGTGATGGTGGCGCTCGACGTGGGCGGCCCCCACCTGCCCCGCATCGTCCACTGGGGCGCCGACCTCGGCGAGCTCACGGCAGCCGAGTTCGCCGCCCTCCCAGCTGGCTACGCGGCGCCAGGGCGCGACACGCACAATGCCGCCGTGCCTCTCACCGTGTCGCCCAGTCGGGCGCAGGGGTGGACCGGGTGGCCGGGCCTGACCGGTCATCGCGGAGGTTTGGCCAGCCAGCCACTGTTCGTCCTGGCTGACTGGTCAGCCGACTCGACGCAAGCGGGCGATGCCTGTTACTACCGGGGGACGGACTGCGCGGCACAGCTGCAGCTCGACGGCGAGCTGTGGCTGAGCCCGGACGGCGTGCTCCGGCACCGCCAGCGCCTGACGAGCCTCACCCGGGACAGGGATTGTCCTTACGTCGTCGACGATCTGACCATCCTGTTGCCGGTGTCCGAGCATGTGGCCGAGGTGTCGGACCACGCGGGTCGGTGGAGCAACGAAGCGCAAGCCCAGCGCAGCCGACTAGGTCAGGGCACCTGGTTGCGCGAACAGCGGCACGGCCGTACCGGGCCGGACTCGCCATTGCTGCTCACCGTCGGGTCGGCAGGCTTCAACCACCGCGCCGGAGAGGTCTGGGGGATTCATCTCGGCTGGTCCGGTGATCAGCGGTATCTGGCCCAACGGCTCAACACGGGAGCTGTGCTGCTCGGTGCCGGGGAGATCTTCGGCGCAGGCGAGATCATCCTCGGTGCGGATGAGTCGGTCACGACACCGTGGGTATACGGCGTGTGGTCCGACCGTGGCCTCGACGGCGCCGCGGCGCGATTGCACGCGCTCCTGCGGCGCCGGCCGAACCACCCGCGCCAGCCGCGGCCAGTGGTGCTGAACACGTGGGAGGCCGTGTACTTCGATCAGTCCTTCGAGCGCCTCGCCGAGTTGGCTGACGTCGCCGCCGAGGTTGGTGTCGAGCGGTTCGTCATCGACGACGGCTGGTTCGCCAGCCGCCGCAACGACCGTTCGGGTTTGGGGGACTGGCAGGTGTCACGCGCGGTGTGGCCCGACGGGCTCGCTCCGATCGCTGCGCACGTCCGCTCGCGCGGGATGGACTTCGGGCTGTGGTTCGAGCCGGAGATGGTGAACCTCGACTCCGAGGTGGCTCGCGCCCACCCCGACTGGGTGCTCGGCACGCCCGGGCGGATGCCGCCACCGTCCCGCGGCCAGCAGGTGCTCGACCTCGCCCACCCTGACGCGTATGCCTACCTCATCGAGCAGATCTCCGGGCTGGTAACCGAATACGACATCGCCTACCTCAAGTGGGACCACAACCGAGACACCGCCGACCCGGTGCACCGAGGCGGTCCGCGCGCAGGCCGGCCGGCGTTGCACGAGCAGATCCTGGCTGCCTACCGCATGATGGCCGACCTCAAAGCACGGCACCCAGGGCTGGAGATCGAGTCGTGTTCGAGCGGCGGCGCGCGGATCGACTACGGCGTCCTCGAGCACACCGACCGGGTGTGGGCGAGTGACTGCAGCGACCCGATCGAGCGGGTGGGCATAGTTGCGGGCATCTCGACGCTGCTGCCGTTCGAGATGATCGGCGCTCATGTCGCCTCGGCCCGTTCGCACACCACCGGCCGCGTGCACGACCTCGAGCTGAGGCTGGCCGTGGCCTTGTTCGGCCACAGTGGCATCGAGTGGGACCTGAGCCAGGCGTCTCCCGAGGAGCGCGCCCAGCTGAGCGCGTGGGTGAGTCTGGTCAAGTCGGTTCGCGGCCTGCTGCACGCGGGGGAACTGGTCCGGGTGGACCGGCCTGCGGAGCCGGGAACAACGCTGTTCGGAGTCGTCGCACCAGACCGCCGCGCCGCCCTGTTCGGGTTCGTCCGAGTGCACTCGTCCCCGCGCTCCGGCAGCGCGCCGGTCGTGTTCGCCGGGCTCGACCAGCAGGTGCGTTATCGGGTCGAACGCGTAGCGCTGACCAGGCAGACGACGCCGATCCATGCTCAGCCCGGCGCAGAGGCCCCCACCGTCGTCGTGGTCCCGGGCTCGTTGCTGATGCGCGCCGGCATCCAGGCGCCCGCGCTGTCACCGGAGCAGGCCGTCGTGTACCTGCTCAACGAGCAAGCATGATCACTCGTCAGGGCGTCACCCGATGCGCGCCCCGGCTGGGTCGAGCCGTGAACGCCTCCGGGGCCGTGAAGTCGTGATCGGCGAAGGCCGACGTGACGGCGTGCGAGGCGGCGTCGACCCGGCCTGCGTCCAGCAGGGCGATGACGCTGCCCCCGAAGCCGCCCCCTGTCATCCGGGCACCGAGCGCGCCAGTGGCCAGGAGGGTGTCGACGGCGACATCCAGCTCGGCGATGCTCACCCGGTAGTCGTCGCGCAACGAGGCATGCGACTCGCTGAGCAGCGGGCCGATGGCCGCCAGCCGATCGGCCCGCAGCAGTTCAACTGTGCGAAGCACCCGGTCATTCTCGGTCACGACGTGGCGCGTGACGCCGCGCAACGTCTCGGTCGGCAAGGTGCTCAGGGCGGCGGGCAGGTCGGTGATCGGCACATCGCGCAGGGCGTGGACATCGAGGAGCTCGGCCGCCTGCTCGCAGGCCTCCCGGCGGGCGCGGTACTCACCTGTGGCGTGCTGGTGCTGCGCGCGGGTGTTCACCACCACGATCGCCAGGCCGTCGGCCTCGACCGGCAGCGGCACCTGTTCGCCCACAACTGTGCGCATATCGCAGAACAACGCGTTGCCCTCGGTGCAATTCAGCGCGGCCAGCTGGTCCATGCCCCCGGTCGGCGCGCCGACGAAGTCGTTCTCGACCTCGCGGGTGAGCCCCAGCAGCTGCGCCGGGTTCAGCTCCAGGTGCAGCAGGTCGTTGAGCGCGGCGCCGACCGAGCACACCAGTGCCGCCGAGGACGACAGGCCGGCGCCAGTGGGGACCGTGCTGTCGAGAGCGATCCGCAGGCCGGGCACGGCGACGCCCATGCGGCGCAGCACCCACGCGGCGCCGGCCGCGTAGCCGGCCCAGTCACCGGCGCCGGGCGCCAGGACGGCCAGGTCGAGGCGCACCTCGTCGTCGCGCTGTGCCGAGGTCACCACGAGGGCGGGTTCGGCCAGGACGGACACCGTGGCGGTGGCGCCTTGCTCGATCGCAAAGGGCAGCGCGAAGCCGTCGTTGTAATCCGTGTGCTCACCGATCAGGTTGACCCGCCCCGGCGCGAACCAGCTGACGGACCGGTCCTCAGGCACAGGCGAGCCCCGATTCTGGCGACTATTGACGGTTTCTGTTATACCATGTTTGACTTCGTGGGAACCGGTCACAACGGTGGGGGAAGGGCGTGTGCCGTGCTCGCACAGCAGCGTCAGGACCGCATCCTGACCGAGTTGCGCCGGGCGGGCGCAGTGCGGGTCGCCGACCTCACCGAGCTGCTCAACGTCTCGGACATGACCATCCGACGCGACCTGGAACAGCTTGCCACCGACGGTGTGGCCCGCAAGGTGCACGGCGGAGCGGTGCTGGCTGGCCAGGTCGGCTTCGAGCCGGGCTTTGCGGTGAAGAGCCAGCTCGCGCAGCCGGCCAAGCAGGCCATCGCCGAACGGGCTGCGACGCTCATCCAGCCGGGGGCCGCCATCGGGATCTCGGCCGGCACCACCACCTGGGCGCTGGCCCGTCACGTCGCCTCGATGCCCGGGATCACCGTCGTCACCAACTCGACCACCGTCGCTGACGTGATCACCGCGATCGACACGGCCAGCCAGGTGAGCGTGATCCTCACCGGCGGGGTGCGCACACCGAGCAGCGCCCTGGTCGGCCCGGTCGCCGACCGGACGATCGCCAGCATGCATGTCGACCTGTTGTTTCTCGGCGTACACGGCATGGATGCCCGCGCCGGCTTCACTACCCCCAACCTGGCTGAGGCGACCACGAACCGCGCGTTCGTCGAGAGCGCCCGCCAGGTGATCGTCCTGGCCGACTCGTCGAAATGGGGCGTGGTCGGACTGGCTGACATCGGACCGCTGTCGGTGGCCAAGACCGTGATCACCGACGAGGGTCTGTCGCGCGACGGCCGGCGCGCTCTCGGTGAGGCGGTCGAGTCCGTGTTCACCGTCGCGGTGGCGTAGTGAGTCGCGGGGCCGTGGTGCCCGCGGCTGAGCCGGGGCGTCGAGTAAGCGCCACAACCGTCCGCCACGACACCCGGCTGGCCGACGGGCGCGACCTGTTCTACTACGACAGCGAGGCCGGCACGGACCGTTCGGCGCCGGACCGCCGGGTGGATCTGCCGGCGGTGTCCACCTCGTCGGAGGTGCGCTGGAACCCACTGTTTCGCGACTACTCGGTGATTGCCGGCCATCGGCAGAGCCGCACCTACAAGCCACCGGCCGACCTGTGTCCGCTGTGCCCGTCGCGTGACGGCAAACTGACCGAGGTGCCTAGCCCGGACTACGAGGTGGCGGTGTTCGAGAACCGCTTCCCCTCGCTGTCGTTGAAGGCGGCCGACACCGTGCCCTTGGTGGACGCGCCCCCGTTCCAGTCCGGGCCGGGCGACGGGCGTTGCGAGGTGGTGTCCTTCAGCAGCAAGCACGATGACTTCTTCGCGCAGCTCTCGCCGACGAGGGTGCGCACGGTGATCGACGCCTGGGCCGATCGCACGCAGGCGTTGGCTGGGTTGGACTCGGTCGACTACGTCTTCTGCTTCGAGAACCGCGGCGAGGAGATCGGGGTCACCCTGTCGCACCCGCACGGCCAGATCTACGGCTACCCGTTCGTCCCGCCCCGGTTCTTCCGCGCGGCCGAGGCAGCGCGCCGCTACCGCGAGCGAACTGGCCAGTGTCTGCAGTGCCGGCTGCTCGCGGCCGAACTCGACGCCCGAGATCGCGTCGTCACCGAGTCCGAGACCTGGGTGGCCTATGTGCCCTTCGCCGCCCGCTGGCCCTACGAGGTGCGCGTGGTCCCGCGCGAGCACGTGCCGGATCTGCCCGCGCTGTCCGACGCGCTACGTCGGGACCTGGCGACGATGTACCGAGACGTCCTGCGCCGCTTCGACCTGCTGTTCGACGCGCCCGCGCCCTACATCGCGGGCTGGCAGCAGACCCCGGTCCGGCAGGATAACGACGTCTGGCACCTGGCCGCCGAGATCTTCACCATCCGCCGGGCTCCCGGCAAGCTGAAGTACCTGGCTGGATCGGAGTCAGGCGCCGGGATCTGGATCAACGACGTGACGCCCGAGGCGGCTGCCGCCCGGCTGCGCGGCGAGTGAAGCCCGGATGGTGCACCGGCGTCCAGGCGCGGCCCGCGACGCAATCCTCAATCGCCGGACCCGGGCGTAAAGCCCCGCAGCCGCAGCGAGTTCGTCACCACGAAGACTGACGAGAAGGCCATCGCCGCGCCGGCGATCAGCGGGCTGAGCAGGCCGAACGCTGCGACCGGGATCAGCACGACGTTGTAGCCGAAGGCCCAGAACAGGTTGCCCTTGATCGTGCGCAGGGTTCGCCGCGACAGCCGGATCGCGTCGACCGCCGCCATGAGGTCACCGCGCACGAGGGTCAGGTCCGCGGCTTCGATGGCGACGTCGGTGCCGGTGCCCATGGCCAGCCCGAGGTCGGCCTGCGCCAACGCCGCGGCATCGTTCACGCCGTCGCCCACCATCGCGACAACCTTGCCGTCGCGCTGCAGGCCACGCACGACGCTCACCTTGTCCTCGGGCAACACCTCGGCGGCGACGTCGGTGGCGTCGATACCGACGAGGGCGGCGATCGCCGCCGCCGCGCGCCGGTTGTCACCGCTCAGCAGCATCGGTCGCAGGCCCAGGGCCCGCAGCCCGGCCACGGCAGCGGCACTGGTGGCCTTGACCGTGTCGCCCACGACCAGGACGCCGCGCAACTGCCCGTCCCAGCCGACGAACACTGCGCTGCGTCCAACAGACTCGGCCCGGGTCGCGGCCGCCGCCAGGTCCGGGTCGGGCGCCATGCCCCGCCTCGCGAGCAGGGCCGCCTGGCCGACCACGACCGGGTAAGAGCGCCCGTCGACGAGAACCGTCCCAGTGACCCCGAGTCCCGGAGTGTTGACGAAATCCTCCACCGCGGGCAGCCGACCGACCCGCTGCGCGGCGGCGGTTGCGATCGCCGCCGCGATCGGGTGCTCACTGGCCGCCTCGAGGGCACCGGCCAGGCGTAGCAACTGCTCGGCGCCGACACCGTGCGCCGGATGCATCTCGTGCACCGTCATCTGGCCGGTGGTCACCGTACCGGTCTTGTCGAGCACGATCGTGTCGACCCGACGGGTGCTCTCCAGCACCTCAGGGCCCTTGATGAGTACGCCGAGCTGTGCACCCCGGCCGGTTCCCACCAGCAGCGCCGTGGGCGTGGCCAGCCCGAGCGCGCAGGGGCAGGCGATGATGAGCACCGCGACGGCGGCGGTGAAAGCGTGGACGATCCCCGCGCCGGCCAGCGCGGTGATCACCATGGTGGCCAGGGCGATGAGAATGACCACCGGTACGAAGACCGCGCTGATCCGGTCGGCCAGCCGCTGCACCGGCGCCTTGCCCGTCTGCGCCTCGGTGACCATTCGCGCAATCTGGGCCAGCCGGGTGTCGGCCCCTACGCGCGTCGCGCGCACGACCAGCCGCCCGCCGACGTTCACCGTGGCGCCGGTGACCGCATCACTAGGCGCGACCTCGACCGGGATCGACTCGCCGGTCAGCAGACTGGCATCGATCGCGGAGGCACCTGACTCGATCACGCCGTCGGCCGCGATCTTCTCTCCGGGCCGCACGATGAACAGGTCACCAGCCAACAACTCCTCGACCGGCACGCGCAACTCGCCCCCGGAGCGCACGACGGCGACGTCCTTGGCGCCAAGATCGAGCAGGGCCCGCAGGGCCGCCCCGGAGCGTCGCTTCGCGCGCGCCTCGAAGTAACGGCCCGCGAGCATGAACACCACGACCGCCGCGGCGACCTCGAGATAGATGTCACCGGCCCCCGAACCCGAGCTGGCCGCGATGTCGAAACGCATCCTCATCCCGGGCTCGCCGGCGGAGCCGAAGAACAGCGCGTACAGCGACCAGCCGTACGCCGCCAGGGTGCCCATGGAGATGAGGGTGTCCATGGTGGCTGCCCGATGCCGCAGGTTGCGCCACGCCGCGAGATGGAACGGCCAACCCCCCCAGACCACCACCGGGCTGGCGAGGGTCAGCGAGAGCCATTGCCAGGACGTGAACTGCGCGGCCGGAACCGCGGCCAGCACGAGCACCGGAAGCGCGAGCACCGCCGACACCACCAGCCGCTGGCGCAGGGCGGCCTGCTCGTCCTCGATCGCGTCGCCCGGTCCCGGCGCGACAACGGGCCCAGCCTGGGTGGGCAGCCGTGCGGTGTAGCCCGTCGCCTGTACCGTGCTCACCAGGTCGTCCGGGCCGACCGCACTCGGGTCGTAACGCACCGCAGCCTTCTCGGTGGCGTAGTTCACCGTGGCGCGCACACCGTCGAGCCGGTTGAGCTTCTTCTCGATGCGCATCGCACAGGACGCACACGTCATGCCACCGACGCTCAGCTCGATGACCGCCGAATGCTCTGGGCCGGGGTCGATGCCCTCGTCGGGCCGCGCGCTTGTGTCCACCTGCTCTCAGGCCTCGCTGAGCGCATAGCCGGCCTCGTCGACCGCCGCTTCGATCTCGTCGTCACTGTAACCGTCGCCGGTGACGGTGATGTGCCCGGTGGCGAGGTCGACCCGCACGCCCTGCACCCCGGCGATCTTGCCGACTTCGCCACTGACCGCGCTCGTGCAGTGCTCACACGTCATCCCGGTCACTACGTAGGTTCTGTCCGGCACGGCTCCAGTCTCCTCACGTCGTGGTCCAGCATACCCCGAGGGGGTACGCTCGGATGAACACTACAGATACCCTGGTCGGGTATCGCAGTCAGGCGGAGGAGAGGCCAGTGGCCGCATCCACGAGCAGGAAGCCAGCACAGGCGGTCAGGGCGAAGGCCGTCCCGAACGAGCCAGTGACCCGCGGCTACAGCGCCACCAAACCGCAGCTGCAGGCCAGGCTCGCCCGCATCGAAGGTCAGGTGCGAGGGGTGGCCAAGATGGTCGCCGAGGACCGCTACTGCATCGACGTGCTCACCCAGATCAACGCAGTCCGGGCCGCTCTGGACAAGGTCGCTCTCGGCCTGCTCGACGACCACGCCCGGCACTGTCTGGTCGGAGGACAGGGCGGGCCGGAGCGCCCCGAGGAGCAGGTGGCCGAGCTCATGGGAGCCGTCGGCCGCATGCTCTCGCGCTAGCTTGACTAGGGCGAACGCGACGACGCGCGGCAGGCGGTAGGCGGATCGTCGCCGACGGCCACCACGCAGGTCTGACCCCGGCGCCGGCCGGGGGAGGCCGACACCGGGGTCCTGGCTACCCGCCCAGCGGGGGGGCAGTGAGCGGCGCAGCCACGCATCGGAGGACTGTGCGTTACGAAGACCTCTGCGTGCTGCTCACGGTCCAGCACTGCCCGCGTGGGGGCAATAAGACGTCAGTACTAGTACCAGGGTGGCGGCCTGTCCGCTGAGCGGATCTGACCGGCCACCCGGTCGTTGCAGCCGAACTTTCGCCGGTCGGCGAGCCTGCTGGGGCGGGGGGGGGGGGGGGGGGGG
>JALYVG010000227.1 GCA_030853345.1 Actinomycetota bacterium
ACCGCGAGCCGGGTCAATTCCTGCAACGCATCGAGGGTCTCGCCGCGATTGCCCACCAGCGGCTGCAGGTCGGTGCCGACAATGGCGACGATGGCGCGGTCGTTCTCAACGTCGAGATCGATGTCGCCGTCGTAGTCGGCGATGTCGCCCTCTTGCACCAGGAGCGCATTCACTCCGTCGGCCTCGGGCGCGTCGGCGTCTTCGACCTCGGCATCTGCGCCGTCGTTTCCAGCGGAATTAGCCACGACTTGGGTCTCACTCACGAATTGCCTTCTCTCGGGAATTGCGGGCGCCGTCGCGACGGCGAGGTATCAGCGGCGCTTCTTGGCCTGGCTCGGGCGCTTAGCCGGCGGCCGGTTGCCACCGGGACGCTGCGGGCGTTGACCGGGTCGAGGAGCATTACGCGCTGGTGGGGCGGCCGGCGCCTCTTCGGGCTCCGGCGACTTCACCAACGTGGTCGGCTTGGTCTTGTTGGGCCGGGCACCCGGCTTGGGCGCGAGCGTGCGACCCAGTTCCCCGACGACGGCCGGCGCTTTATCGATGTCCGGATGCGGATGGAACTTGTTGATGTAGAACTGCTGGCCCATCGTCCACACGTTGCTCGTGAACCAGTAGAGAAGCACGCCGAGCGGGAAGAACAGGCCCGAGCCCAGCGTCATCACCGGGATCACGTAGAGCATCAACTTCTGGATCGTGGCTGCCGTGCCCTCGGGCACCACCGTCGAGCCGCTGCGCACCAGGCGTTGGGTCATATATGTCGCCGCGGCGCTGATGACGACCAACGTGACGACGACGATCCGGGTGCTCGTGAGGTTTCCACCGAGCAGGTCGACGATCTGGCGCGGCGTGTCGGTCAGACGGGCGGCGAGGGGCGCGTGGAACAGTTCCGCCTTGGCCGCACTGCACGTTTGGTCGCGACTGAACGTGTACAGGTGCAACACCGGATCGTGGTTATTGGTGCTGCACTTCGTCACCGAGTTCGAGAGGTGCCGCAGCACGTGGTATAGACCAATAAAGATGGGGATCTGCAGGAACATCGGCAGGCAACCCGACAGCGGGTTGAACCCCTGGTCCTGCTGCATCTTCATCATCTGCCGCTGCATCTCGGCCTTGTCGTCCTTGTACTTCTTGCGCAGCGCCTGGATCTTCGGCTGCATCTCTTGCATGTGGCGCTGGTAGTGAACCTGCTTCAGGAACACCCGGAACAGCAGGATGCGGGCCGTGACCACCAGGAACACGATCGACAAAGCCCAGTTCAGGCCGCTGTTCTTGTCGATGAACAGGCTGAACAGGTCGTGCCAACGAAGCAGCACCCACGAGACCGCGATGTACAGAAAATCAAGCACTAAACCGCTCCTAGGCGCGTGGACCGACTGGTCGCCATTGACTCGCTGCTACCAGTCGTGGCAACGAGTGGTGGGACGGGGTCGTGCCCCCCTCGGTGTAACGGATGGCAGCGCAGCAGTCGCCGCACAGCTAACCACGCACCCCGCGCCAGCCCGAAGCGCTCGATCGCCTCAGCCGCGTATGCACTGCACGAGGGCGTGTACCGGCACACCGGGGGCCGGATAGGGCTGATGGCAGTGCGATAGAAGTTGATGAGCGCGAGCGCCCAGCGCGCCGGCCGGCTCATCGGGTGCGGTCCAGACGGTCCAGGGCCGCGTCCAGATCGGCACCGAGTTCGGCGGACGTGGCCTCAGCGGCACCCGGCAGGGCCCGCACCACCAGCCCACTACCGACGGCCAGGCCGTCGAGACGCAGGACCAGTTGGGCCCGCAGGCGGCGACTGACCTGGTGGCGCACCACACTGGCGCCTACGGACTTGCCGACGACGAGCCCGACCACGGGTTTGCCGGTACCCAGCGACGAATGCCGGTGCACCACGACGTGCCCACGGCGCGCCCGGTCGCCTGATCGGAGGACCGCGGCAAACTCGGTCGACCGCCGCATCCGGTTCTCGCGCGGCAGCATCTCGGGCAGAAAGTAACTGGTCGGCTCAGGCCGACAACTCGCCGCGGCCCTTACGACGACGCGCCGAAAGAATTGCGCGGCCGGCGCGGGTACGCATCCGAAGTCGAAAGCCGTGTGTCTTGGCCCGTCGACGGTTGTTCGGTTGGAAGGTGCGCTTGGTCACGGTGGGACTCCATCGTCGAAAGATTGTCTCCGCCCACGTCAGGCGGCCGCGCGGGTGCGGCCTGCAGCCTGAGGTAGTGCCGATGAGGCTGGACAAGCCGCCCGACCTCACAGGCTTTTTCTACGGTACGGATCGCAGGCTATCGCGGTCAAACGACAGGGGGCGAAAGAGACATACCCGACAACCTCCCACCAACTACGAGCACGACACGCCGATAGCGCCTTGTCGTGCTCGGAGCGACGCTGTTAGTTTCGCCCACCGAGTCACCCCACCAGTGTGTGACACATTGGCCTTCGGAATCGAGGGCGCATGATGTGTCTCCCGTACACAGCCTGTGGATAACTCTGTGGATTTCGCGTCGAATCCAGGTCGTGAGAGGGTCAGCAACCAGCGACACCCAGCAATTGGCAGGATCCCGAACACCTGGAGTGGACCCGGACCGTGGACGACAGCACCGAACTCGTCGACGTGTGGGGCAGGGTTCAGAAGCGCTTGGACAGCGACGACACCATTCGTCCACAGCACAAAGCCTGGATCGGCCTGACTCGCCCGCTCGGCCTGGTCGAAGACACTGCGCTGCTCTCGGCTCCGAACGAATTCACCAAGGACTACCTCGAGAATCGGCTGCGACTGCAGATCGCCGCAGCCCTCAGTGAGGAGCTCGGGCGCGACATCCGCGTCGCCGTCACCGTGCAGAACGCCGATGAGCGCGCCGAGGCCGCGAACAGCGGCGACATCTACGCCGTCCCCGATGACGAGGAGTGGGAGCCGCCGCGTCCCGCCCAGCAGCACGGT
>JALYVG010000012.1 GCA_030853345.1 Actinomycetota bacterium
AGCCCGAATCGTACGGGTCCGGTGCGGACGGGCGCCGGTCACCCGCCGGACTGGGCAGGGGTGAGCAGCGCGATGCACTCCACGTGATGGGTCATCGGGAAGGCGTCGAACGCACGCAGCGTGGTCAGTGCCCAGCCGGCCTCGCGCGCCACCCGGACGTCGCGGGCCAACGCGGCAGGATCGCAGGCGACGTAGCCGATCGCCCGGGGCCGCATGGCGAGCAGCGCCGCGAGCACGGCTCTGCCGGCGCCGGCCCGCGGTGGGTCGAGCACGATGACGTCGGGATCCGTCGCGAGCGCAGCCAGCGACGCCTCGTCCACCCGCGCCTGCCGCACCTCGGCCCAGGGCTGCTCGGCCAGGTTCTGGGCGGCATCGGCCACCGCGGCGCGCGACGCCTCGAGCCCGACGACACGGCCCGTGCTGCCGACCGCGTCGGCCAGCAGCGCGGTCAGCATTCCCGCGCCGGCATAGAGATCGAGGACCGTCTCGCCGGCTTGGGGGGCGACGGCCGCCAGCACGGCTCCGGCGAACGCCGCTGGGGCGTCCGGGTGCACCTGCCAGAATCCGTCGGCCGCGACGGTGAAAGCCCGATCCCCGACGTGGTGCGTGAGCCGGGATGCTCCGTCGATCACCTCGACGCGGTCAGGCGGTCGGCGGCCGCGGGCCTGCCGCCCCCGGCCGGGGCGGTGCGCCAGGACGCTGAGCCCCTCCGCACCGCGGGCGACCTCGACGCCGCTGAGCCCCGGCCACGCCCTGGACAGCACGGCCGAGTCACCGACCCCTGGCACCCCCAGCGGGCAGGCATCGAGCACCTCGACGTGGTGCGAGCGGTGCCGGCGCAGGCCCGGGCGCCCGTCGGGTGCGACGGCGTACGCGATCCGGGTCCGCCAGCCGAGCAGTCCCCCGGGCAATGCCTCGACACCGATGAACAGGTCAGCGATGTCGAGGCCCGCGAGTCGGTCGAACTGCTCACGCACGATCGCGGACTTCATGTCTCGTTGGACCGCGCCGCTGGCGTGCTGCCAGTCGCAGCCGCCGCAGCGCCCAGGGCCGGCGTGCGGGCACGGCGGTGTCACCCGTTCCTGGGCGGCGCGCAGGACCGCGACCGCGTCGGCGCGGCAGAACGCCCCGCCGCGATCCTCGGTGACCCGGGCCTGCACCAGTTCGCCGGGCAACGCATGTCGCACGAAGATCACCCTGCCGTCGTGGCGGGCGACGCAGGAGCCGCCGTGGGCGGGCGCGCCGACCTCCACCTCGACCAGCAGGCCGAACAGCGGTCCGTTATCAGCCACTGGCGACGGGGGCCTTGGGCGCACGGTCCGGGTCGTCGGCGGCCGGGTCCTGGGCCCGCGGCTCGCGGGCCGGGCTCTCCCCGGTGGTCATCGCGGCACTGGAGTCGAGCTGCCACGGCACGCTGGTGACCATCACCCCTTGCTGGTACAGCAGTCGGCCCTTGAGCCGCAGCGCGGCCTGGTTGTGCAGCAACTGCTCCCACCAGTGCCCGACGACGTACTCGGGGACGAACACGTTGACGACGTCATGCGGACGGTCCCCGCGCAGCTGTTTGATGTAGCCGATGATCGGGCCGGTCACTTCGCGGTAGGGCGATTCGAGCACGGTGAGCTTCACCGGTAGGTCGTGGCGCTCCCATTCGACGAGCAGCTTTCGGGTGTCCTCGTCCTCGATGTTGACCGTGAGTGCGGTGAGCGTGTCCGGCCGGGTGGCTCGGGCGAAGGCCAGTGCCCGCAACGTGGGCTTGTGCACCTTCGACACCAGGACGACGACATGGTTGCGAGCCGGGAGGACCAGGCCGATCTCATCGGTCTGGAGCTCCTCGGCCACCCGGAAGTAGTGGCGGTTGATCCCCCGCATGAGCGCGTAGAGGATCGGCATCGCGATCAGCACCAGGTAGGCGCCCTTGGTGAACTTGGTGACGATCACGATGGCCAGCACGACGCCGGACAGGCTGGCGCCGAAGCCGTTGATCAGCCGCGAGCGCTGGATCCGACGCCGTTCTACGGGATCACGCTCGGTGCGCAGGGCCCGGTTCCAGTGCCGCACCATCCCGGACTGGCCGAGCGTGAACGAGGTGAACACGCCGATGATGTAGAGCTGGATCAGCCTGGTGGTATCGGCCTTGTACAACGTGATGAGCAGGCCGGCGACCACGGCGAGCATCACGATCCCGTTGCTGTAGGCGAGCCGGTCGCCGCGGGTGTTCAGCTGCGTCGGCAGGTTCTTGTCGCGGGCCAGGATTGCGCCCAGCAGCGGGAATCCGTTGAACGCGGTATTGGCGGCCAGGACCAGGATGAGGGCGGTCGTCGCCTGCACGTAGAAGAAGCCGATCGAATGCGCGCCACCGAACACGGAGCCGGCCACCTGGGCGATGACCGTGCGCTGTGGGGTGTGCGCGCAACTGGTGACGCCGGTCAGGCCGCAACTGTTGGTGATCGGGTCGGTGATGTGAACTTTCGTAATCAGGGCGAGTGCGGTGAGGCCGGCGAACATCGAGACCGCGATCGCGCCCATCGCCACCAGCGTCAGCTGTGCGTTCTTGGCCTTCGGTGGCTTGAAGGCGGGCACGCCGTTGGCGATGGCTTCGACGCCGGTCAAGGCCGTGCATCCGGATGCGAAGGCGCGCATCGCGAAGAACATCAGGGCCAGGAAGGCGAGGTTGCCGTAGCCGTGGTGGGCCTGCACGCCGTAGTGCGCGCTCTCGGCCACGGGCGCGTCACCGAGGAGCGTGCGCACCAAGCCGGTGCCGATCATGACGAACACACCGGTGGCGAACAGGTAGGTCGGGGCGGCGAAGGCGAGCCCAGCCTCACGCAGCCCGCGCAGGTTCACCGCCGCCAGGACCACCACGAAGGCGACTGCGAGCACGACGCGGTGCCGATGCACTGCGGGCACGGCCGAGATGATGTTGTCGACCCCCGAGGAGACCGAGACGGCCACCGTCATGACGTAGTCGACGAGCAGGGCGCTGGCCACGACGACGCCCGCGGACCGGCCGATGTTCTTCGAGGCCACTTCGTAGTCGCCACCGCCGGTCGGATAGGCCCGCACCAGCTGCCGGTAGGACGCGACGACGGTGGCCATGAGCACGACGACCCCGGTCGCCACCCATGGCGCGAGGTACAGATACGACGTCCCGCCCACGAAGAGGACGAGCATGATCTCCTGCGTGGCATAGGCCACGCTGGACAGTGCGTCGCTGGCGAAGATCGGCAGCGCGAGGCGCTTGGCCAGCAGCGAGTGCCCGACCCGATCGGAGCTGACCGGGCTGCCGATGATCACTCGCTTGAGCACTCGGGTCAATAACGCCACGCCGCGCACAATACGGGGGTTCAGTTCCCTGCACCCACCGTGTGGCACCGGCGTCGTCGAAGTAGTGCCCAGTTGTGTAGCGTCGCTTCGCCGGGCCTGCCCGCGGCCCGGCACGCGTCTTCAGCCAATCGCCGCAGCGACCCGGGCCGAAAGGAGATGTGCCGCCGTGCACATCGTGATCATGGGGTGTGGGCGTGTCGGCTCGTCCCTTGCCTTCAGCCTGGAGCGACTGGAACACAGCGTCGCGATCATCGACCAGGATCCGCTCGCTTTCCGCCGCCTCGGCGATCACTTCACGGGTCGCCAGATCACCGGCATCGGGTTTGACCGGGACACCCTGATCTCTGCCGGAATCGACGAGGCCAGCGCCTTCGCGGCCGTCAGCAGTGGTGACAACTCCAACATCATCGCGGCGCGCGTCGCACGCGAGACGTTCGGCGTGCAAAAGGTCATCGCCCGCATCTATGACCCCAAGCGGGCCGAGGTCTACGAACGCCTGGGTATCCCGACCGTCGCCACGGTGCCGTGGACGGCCGCCCGGCTGCTCAAGAGCGTGCTCGGCGAGGCCACTGCCGAGGCATGGCGTGACCCGTCCGGACGGATCGCGCTGCTTCAGGTGGCGCCGCACGAGGCCTGGGTCGGCCATTCGGCCACCGAGTTCGAGAGCGCCACCGGCACCCGCGTCGCGCTGGTCACCCGCTTCGGGTCCGGCCAGCTCATGTTGGCCTCCACCGTCATCCAGTCCGGCGACACCCTGCACGTGCTCGTGGCCGACGACCACGTCGACCTGCTGCGCGAGCTGGCCGGCAAGGCGCCCGAGGGAGCACCGTCATGAAGGTCGCCATTGCCGGCGCGGGCTCGGTGGGCCGCTCGATCGCTCGCGAGCTCCTCGGCAACGATCACCAGGTGCTGCTGATCGACAAGGACCCGCGCAAGGTCCAGCCCGGGCGCATCGAGGGCGCCGAGTGGCTGCTGGGTGATGCCTGTGAGGTGGCCAACCTCGAGAACGCCGCCTTGGAGGAGTTCGAGGTGGTCATCGGTGCCACCGGCGACGACAAGGTCAACCTGGTGCTCTCGTTGCTGGCCAAGACCGAATTCTCGGTGCGGCGGGTGGTCGCCCGCATCAACCATCCGGCCAACGAGTGGCTGTTCACCGAGGCATGGGGCGTCGACGTGGCCGTGTCGACGCCGCGGGTGCTGGCTGCGCTGGTCGAGGAGGCGGTCGAGGTGGGCGACATCGTCCGGTTGTTCGGCCTGCGAGAGGGGCAGGCCAACCTGGTCGAAGTGACTTTGCCCGAGGGCGCGCCGTGCGCGGGCCGCGCCGTCCGCGACATGACCCTGCCCAAGGACACCGCGCTGGTCGCCATCGTGCGGGGTGCCCGCGTCATCACCCCGACTGGCGAGGAGCCGCTCGAACCCGGTGACGAACTGCTGTTCGTGGCACTGCCCGACGCTGAGGAAGCGCTGCACACTGCGGTGCTGGGCGATCGCGCGCAGCGGGGCGGCTGAGCCCGCTCAGGCCGGCGTGTCGGTGGAGGCCAGGCGACGGCGGGCCCGCGTGACGATCCAGAAGCCGAAGCCGACCGCCGCGAGGTAGAGCGGGTAACCCATCGATATCCGGGCGACGGCCAGCCAGCCTGTGTGATCGCGCTGGTAGAGGGTCAACTGGACGACCCCGCGGGCCAGGAACACCACCGTCGCGGCGAGGGTCGCGATGTCGTAGGCGCGCAGCAGAGCGCGCCTCCGGTACCAGGGCACGCCGTCTTCCCCCGGCATCGGTTCGAGGAACTCCCACAGCAGCCCGACGATCGGGCGCCGGACGAGTACCGAGACCCCGAAGGCGGCGGCGTAGACAAAACTGCTCCAGATGCCGAGCAGGAAGTAGCCGCGGGCCTGGCCGGTGCGGGCCGCAATCAGAGCGGCGACGACGACGGCGAACAGCCCGGTGAGCGCTTGCTGCACCGACTGCCGACGGGCCAGTCGGTAGATCGTCAGCGCGACGGCCGCCCCGACGGCCGAGATGATCGCCGGGCGTAGGCCGGCACCGGAGTTGACGACGACGAACACGACCGGCGGGATCGCGGTGATGACCGTGCCCGTCCAGCCGCCGATGCCGTCGAGCATCTGCTTGCGGTAGGTCTCGCGCAGGCCGACCCCACGGTCGGTCGCCGGCGGGGGCGCTGCGGTCCTCTGGTCGTCCTCGAGGTCGTCGGCGTGGCTCATCCCTGGTTTGCGCCCTGGAGCTCGTACCACGGGTTGTAGATGGCCAACCGCCCGTCGTGGACGCCGACCCGGCCGCGCGCGACCAGCCGTCGCCCGGGTTCGATGCCGGCGATCCGCCGGCGGCCCAGCCACACCAGCTCGATCGCGGCCGAGCCGTCGTACAGCTCGGCCTCGAGGGTCGGCAGTGTCTCGCGCGGGTTGTACACGACCGCGCGCAGCCGCCCGGCGACGTCGACGACAGCTCCGCGGCGCAGCTCACGCACCGGCTTGCACGAGAGCCGTTCGACCTCGGAGCGCAGCTCTGCCGCGTCGATGTGGTGCGCGCTGGCCGTCAGCCGGTTCAGCAGCGAAGGACGTTTACCCACAGCTCCAGAGTAGCCGCGCCGGGTCAGGCCTGCTTTTCCTCGCCTTCGGCCAGCTGGGTGGCGAGCTCCTTCGGCAGCCGCAGCGGGACCGGTTCGCGTGCCGGCAGCGGTTCGACGCCGCGCACGACGACGACTTGGCGCAGCGCGTCTTCGAACCGCGCGGCCTTGGCCTTGTCGGTAGCCGGCGCACCGACCAGCATGGCGCGCAGGAACCAACGCGGTCCGTCGACGCCGATGAAGCGCACCGGGACCTGACCGCCGCCCTCGCCGGGCAGCCTGCCGGTCAGTTCGGTGCCGAACGTCGCCTCCGTGACTTCCTTGGCCGCACCCTTCTGCGAGTTGATCGAGTCCTTGATCTCGGCGCGGATTTCGTCCCAGATGCCCTCGTTGCGCGGCGCCGCGAAGACTCCGAGTTGCATGTGCCCCTCCTTCGCGGCGAGCGTCACGGCGATCACCTCCTGCGCCTCGTTCATCTCCAGTCGCAGGTCGATTCCCGCACCGACCGGCACCCGCAGCGCGCCGAGGTCGACGCGCTCGACGTCGTCGTCGGGGGCGTCGCGCTCGTCGTAAGGGCCCTCGGTGGGCTCGGGCTCGTCACGGACCCGGGTCTCCCACGGAGGGGTCGCGTCCAGCTTCGACCGTTCCGTGCGCTTCTGCTTGCGTCGTGACGCCACTACTCGCTCGTTCCTTTCATTGCACTGATCCCGGCCGCATCGAGTACGGCGGCTCCTCCGGTCGACCCGCGCCCGCCGGCGCCGCGTTCCGAAGCCGGCAGGGCGGACACCTCGATGAAGTTGACCCGTTCGACCCGTTGGAACACCAACTGGGCGACGCGCTCACCGCGGTGCAGTTGCAGCGTCCGGGCCGGGTCGTGGTTGATGACGATGACCTTGAGCTCACCGCGGTAGCCCGAGTCGACCGTCCCGGGCGCGTTCACCAAACTGAGTCCGGCGCGCGCGGCCAGGCCGGAGCGCGGGTGCACGAATGCCGCGTATCCATCGGGCAGGGCAATGGCCAGCCCGGTGGGCAGCACCGCCCGCTCCCCTGGTGCCAACGTGACGTCCTGTGCGGTCATGATGTCGGCCCCGGCGTCGCCGGGCAGCGCGTATGTGGGCAGCGCGACCCCGCTATCCAAGCGCTGGACCAGCACCCGCACCGGTTCGCCAGCACGGTCATCGGGTGCGGTGGTCATAGCGTCGAACGCTACCCTCGACCCCGTGAGCAGCGGCAGCGAGACTCCCGCGACAGGCACTACCCAACTGCGCTACCGGGAACCGCTGCGCGCTCCGTGGTGGTGGTACCTCGTCGCGATCGCGATCGCGGTCCTGCTGGCGGCCGAGTTCCACATCGCGGGCCTGCCGCTCACCGACTGGCTGCCCTTCGGCATCCTCGTGCCGTTAGCCGTGGCGATCGTCTGGTCCATCGGACACAGCGCGCTGGAGGTTGCCGACGGCGAGCTGCGCATCCGCGGCGCCCACCTCCCGCTGCGATTCGTGAGCGGTGCGGTCGCCCTGGACGGCGCCACTCTGCGGAGGGTGGTCGGCCGCGAGGGCGATCCCGCTGCCTTCATCTCGATCCGGCCGTGGATCGGCCCGGGCGTGCAGTTCTGGGTCGATGATCCCGACGACCCGACGCCGTACTGGATCGTCAGCAGCCGCCGCCCGGAACAGGTCGTGCAGTTGCTGCGCGCGGCGCGCTGAGCCGCCTGCCCGGCAGGGCCGGACGCTGGGCGGGCATGCCCTATTCTCCGGCGTCATGACATCTCACGAGCACGGGCGACGCTTCGCCGGTCGGGTCGCCGTCGTCACCGGCGCGAGCCGCGGGATCGGATTCGCGGTCGCGCAGCGTCTGGTCGCGGAGGGGGCACAGGTGTGCCTGACTGCGCGCAAGCCCGAAGGCCTGGCCGCGGCCGTCCAAGAGTTGGGCGGGACGACGCACGCCATCGCGGTCGCGGGCCGGGCCGATGACAGCGAGCATCAGGCCGACGCCCTCGACAGCGTCGTGCGCGAATTCGGGCGCTTGGACGTGCTGGTGAACAACACAGGCATCAACCCGGCCTACGGCCCGCTCACCGAGCTCGACGAGGCCGTGGCCCGCAAGATCATGGAGGTGAATGTGCTGGCGGCACTGTCCTGGACCCGCCGGGCGCTGGCGGCAGGTCTCGGGTCCGACGGGGCCGGCGCGATCGTCAACGTGGCCTCTGTCGCCGGACTGGCCCCCTCGCCGGGGATCGGCTTTTACGGCGTGAGCAAGTCGGCCCTGATCGGGCTGACGATGCAACTGGCCGCCGAACTGAGCCCTGGGGTGCGCGTCAATGCCGTAGCCCCAGCGGTGGTGAAGACCAAGTTCGCGGAGGCGCTCTATGTGAACCACGAAGCCGAGGCCGCCCGCGCCTACCCGCTGGGCCGGCTGGGCGAACCCGAGGACATCGGTGCGGCGGTGGCTTTCCTCGCCTCGTCCGACGCCGCCTGGATCACCGGCCAGACCGTCGTCATCGACGGCGGCCTCAGCCTGCGCGCCAGCCTGTAGGCCGACGGCGGGCCCGCAGACACAGCAAAGCCCGGCGGCGTGACGTTCAGCCACCGGGCCATGAGCCGCGTGAGCGACGCGCCGATTGCTCCGTCGACGCCGCTACCGGCGGCGACTCGTGCCGAGCGCCAGCGCGGGCGGACGAGCCGATCGGCTCCCAATCAGAGAAGATCAGGCGCAATCGCGGCAGATGAACTGCCCGTTGCGGTGCCGGGCCAGCCGGCTGCGGTGGTGCACCAGGAAGCAACTCGAGCAGGTGAACTCATCATCCTGCTTGGGCAGCACCCGCACCGTGAGCTCCTCGCCGGACAGGCTGGAGAGATCGGCGCCGGGTAGCTCCAAGGATTCGTTCAGTTCGGTCTCGTCAACGTCGATCGAGCCCGATTGCGCCTCAGCCCGCCGTGCCTTCAGCTCCTCGAGCGAGTCCTCTGTCAACTCCTCGACGTCGCCGCGACGCGGGGCGTCGTAGTCGGTCGCCATCTGCCTTCAACTCCTCGGTGGGGTCGCCACCTGCATTGTGATGATGTGTCACGTGTACCCACGCTGTGGTCCCTGCGCTGCAACGTCCGAGTCCTGTTTTTTGTGCCCGGAGGAGGTGCCGCGTTGCTCGCATGCACCGCATCGTCGCGTAGGTCGCGCGGCGGAACCGTACCGCGTCCACGCCGGGACACAACTGTCGGGCGGCCGCACACATTCCCGCGGACCCCCGGATAGGCTTGCGCCTTCGTCACGAGGAGGGCACTGGGTCATGTCAAGTCCGACGAAGCGCCGCCCGCTTCCGGCCCTCGTCCTCCTGATCGCGCTGACCCTGCTGACCTCCCTGGTGTGGTGGCGGGTCCTGCATCGCGGCGACGGACACGCCGCGTCGGGCAGCACGTGCCCCACGCCAAGCTCGTCCGCCTCTGTCCTGCCCCGGCCCGCCAGCGTCGCCGTGTCGGTGCTCAATTCCACCTCCCGGGTCGGACTGGCCCGGGCGACGGCGACCGCGCTGACCAAGCTCGGGTTCAACGTGGCCGGGTACGGCAACGACAACCCGAAGGTGCACGTCGTCGGCGTCGCTGAGATCCGCTTCGGTCCCGCGCAGAAAAAGGACGCGACCTTGCTCGCGTACTACTTCCGCGGCGCGAAACTGGTGCCGCTCACCGCCGACCCGGTCGGCAAGGTCGTCGTGTCGCTCGGTACGACGTTCAAGGCGCTTTCCACGGCCAAGATCGTCAATGCGGCCTTGAGCTCGGCGCACATCAGCCTGGCCCCGACCAAGAGCGCGTCCCCGACGCCCAGCGGTTCGCCTAGCTGCTGACCGCGTCGGCGCCGAATTCTTCGAGCAGCGCGAAGAACTCCGCGGCCACCGGCGCGCCGGCCACCGCAGTCAGCCGCGCCGACGGCGGCTGCTCCCGCAGACCGCTGGCCACGCAGCCCGCTTCGGTGGCGACGAGAACCCCAGCCGAGTAGTCCCAGGTGTGCAGGCCGGCCTCGAAATAGGCGTCGAGCTGGCCCGCGGCCACCGCGCACAGGTCCAGGCTGGCCGAGCCGAGGCGCCTGATGTCGGCAAACCTGGGCAGCAGGCCGGCCACAACGGCACCCTGCCGAGCGCGCTGCGCAGCGTCGTAGCTGAATCCCGTCCCTACCACCGCCCGGGCCAGCGGCACCTCTCGCGGACCGCTCAGCCGGGTGCCGCCCAGATACGCACCGCCGCCCCGGTGGGCGCGGAACAGCTCGCCGGATGCGACATTGCACACCGCGGCGGCCTGCACCTGGCCATCGACCTCGGCCGCAACCGACACGGCGTAGCGCGGCAGGCCGAGCACGTAGTTGACGGTGCCGTCGATCGGGTCGAGCAGCCAGCGGACCCCACTGGTCCCGGACGATCCGGTACCCTCCTCGCCCAGGATGGCATCGGCAGGACGCCGCGCCGCGATCTGCCCCGCCAGCCAGCTTTCGCTCGACCGGTCGGCTGCCGTCACCAGATCCGTGAGGCTGCTCTTCGACGAGACAGCTAGCGCCGTGCGCCCATAGGCGCCGACTACCGCCGCTGCGCCCTGGGCGAGTTCTACGGCGAAACCCTCCAGCTCGGCGGGGGCATTCGCATCGTTTGGGCACGTCATCGTCACCGACCTATCGCACCACGGCGGCGCTGTCGGGTGGGGATAGGGTGCTGCGACAGTGTGGGCGACGCGACAGGGGTAGCGGTGGGCGAGCAGTGCGATCACGCGTTCGGCATCGACATCGGCGGCACCGGTATCAAGGGCGCGATCGTCGACACCATCACCGGCACCCTGGTGACCGAACGCAAGCGCATCCTGACCCCGCAGCCGTCGACCCCCCCGGCGGTGGCCGCTGTGGTTGCCCAGATGCTGTCCGAAGCTGCCTGGCAGGGGTTGGTCGGTGCGACATTTCCCGCGGTCATCAAACATGGCGTCGCGATGTCCGCAGCGAACGTGGACAAGACCTGGATCGGCACGGATGTGGACGCCACCTTCACCGCGGCCGCCGGCGGCTCGAATGAGGTGATCGTGCTCAACGACGCAGACGCCGCCGGCATCGCCGAGGCACGCTTCGGCGCGGCCAAGGGCGTAGCGGGTGTCGTCATCCTGCTCACCTTCGGCACGGGCATCGGCAGCGCCCTGCTCGTCGACGGCACCCTGGTCCCGAACACCGAACTCGGCCATCTCGAACTCAACGGCCACGACGCCGAGAGCCGGGCCGCGGCATCAGTGCGCGACGAGCACAGGATGTCGTACAAGAAGTGGTCCGATCGGGTCCAGGAGTACATGGCGCACGTCGAGCGGCTGTTCACCCCAGACCTGTTCGTCGTCGGCGGCGGGGTGAGCAAGGCGGCCGCGAAGTGGGTCCCGCTGCTGCGCCTCAACACCCCCGTCAAACCGGCTGAACTGCTCAACGACGCGGGCATCGTCGGCGCGGCGATGGCTGCCACGGAACGACGCAGCGAGTAATCGCGGCGATCCGGACTCGCAATGCCCTCGCGGCGCAGTACAATATGGGCCAGGGCACTGCGCACGTACTGGACTCGAACCTGAGCCAACCAACAGACGGCCTGCGACCCACACACTTGCACTCCGTCTAGTACGGATTGCAGTCCCCCACGCCCGTGCATCAGGTGGCGTGCCCGCCCGTGGTGAAAGGTCTTCCGTGGTATCCAGCAAACAGCAGCCCAGCGAAGACGTGCCTGCTCGCGCAGCGAAGCTCAGCGTCGCAGCAGCGAGCGCTACCAAACGCGTGACAGCAGCCGTCCAGACCACTGAGCCCAAGTCGGCCGCCCCGCCGGTCAAGCCCGCCACCAGGTCCGTCACAGCGAAGACCGCCGTGAAGCCGGCGGCCAAGAGCGCGGTGAAGTCCGCCGCGGCAGCTAAGGCACCAGCGGCGACCAAGACCAAACCGGTCGCCGCGAAGAAGGCGCCCGCGAAGTCAGCCGCCAAGGCAGCCGAGGCCACCGTCGCCGCGCCCGAGGCGCCCGCCGTGGTCGGAGCCGATGGCGTCGTAGTCGCCGATGGCGTCGTAGTCGCCGATGCCGACGCCGCCGACGAGGAGGCGACGGAATTCACCTGGGACGACGAGGAGGAATCCGAGGCGCTGCGTCAGGCTCGCAAGGACGCCGAGATGACGGCGTCGGCCGACTCAGTGCGTGCCTACCTCAAGCAGATCGGCAAGGTGGCCCTGCTCAACGCCGAGGAGGAGGTGGACCTCGCCAAGCGCATCGAGGCCGGGCTGTACTCGGCCGAGCGGCTGCGCCAGGCCGACGAGACCAGCGAGAAGCTCGCGATGCAACTCAAGCGCGACCTGCGTTGGATCGTGCGCGACGGCGAGCGCGCCAAGAACCACCTGCTCGAGGCGAACCTGCGCCTGGTCGTCTCGCTGGCCAAGCGCTACACCGGCCGCGGGATGGCGTTCCTCGACCTCATCCAGGAGGGCAACCTCGGCCTGATCCGCGCGGTCGAGAAGTTCGACTACACCAAGGGCTACAAGTTCTCGACCTACGCCACCTGGTGGATCCGCCAGGCAATCACCCGGGCTATGGCCGACCAGGCCCGCACGATCCGCATCCCGGTGCACATGGTCGAGGTCATCAACAAGCTGGGCCGCATCCAGCGCGAACTGCTGCAGGACCTGGGCCGCGAGCCCACGCCGGAGGAGCTCGCCAAGGAGATGGACATCACCCCCGACAAGGTCCTCGAGATCCAGCAGTACGCCCGCGAGCCGATCAGCCTGGACCAGACCATCGGAGACGAGGGCGACAGCCAGCTCGGCGACTTCATCGAGGACTCCGAGGCCGTCGTGGCCGTCGACGCGGTGTCGTTCACCCTGCTGCAGGACCAGCTCCAGTCGGTGCTGCAGACCCTGTCTGATCGCGAGGCCGGCGTCGTCAAGCTGCGCTTCGGGCTGACCGACGGCCAGCCGCGCACGCTCGACGAAATCGGCCAGGTCTACGGCGTCACGCGCGAGCGGATCCGCCAGATCGAGTCCAAGACGATGTCCAAGCTGCGCCACCCGTCACGCTCGCAGGTCCTGCGCGACTACCTCGACTGATCCTCCACCCGTTTCGACGTCGCACCTGCAGACGGCGAAGGCCCCGTCCAATCGGACGGAGCCTTCGCCGTACAGGTGCTAGGACGACGCGGTGTTCAACGCTCGTCCGCGGCGGCAGTGGCCGGCACTGCAGCCAGCCGCTCGGACTCATCGTGGATCGTGGCGCCGATCTCGCGCAACTGGGGCTCGTTGTCGTGCCAGTGGTGTGCGCAGAACAGCAGTTCTGATCCGGAAGTCATCGTGGCGCGCACGTAGGCTTGGGCTCCGCACCGGTCACACCGGTCGGCGGCGGTCAGCGGACTCGCGGCGTATGTCGTGGTCACGTTGGCACCTCTCTCTGCGCCTGAACGCCTTTGGCAGGCGTTCCATGGTGCTCTTCGGTCTCGACGGTAGCCACTGATTCCCCAGTGACGACGCCGACACCCTGTGCGAAACACGTTCGGAACGTACTCACTCTGTTCGTAACGGCGACCGATCCTGGATCCGTTGCCGTCTGTTTGGTCCAACGACTAGTACCCCTACGAAGATTCCCGCAACCACAAATGCGGTGAGGTGTCCTACGGGTGATACGTCCAGGTGGGACAACCCGTTCAGCAGATGGGGCCCGATCACCGCCAGGCACAACCCGGCGAGCACCCTGGCCGTCACCGGACGGGCGACGAACACGGCAACGGTGAGCAACCCCACGGCCACGTAGGACGCTCCGACGTCGAGTTGGTGCAGGGCGCTGTCGGGCAGTCGGTCGTGCCTTACCCGCCACCAGACGATGCCTTCGCTCACAGCCGTGCCGCCGAGTTGAGTGACCACGGCCATGAGCAGGGTGCGGCGCCAACCCAGCCTGGCCTCGACCAGCGCGCAGCCGAGCGTGCCCAACACCAGCCACATCAGCCGGTAGCCCTCGACGACGAACACCGACACCACCAGCGGCCCGATCGGTTCAGTGGTGAGCCGAGCCACGTTCGTGCTCGCCCAAGCCGCGACGCGCGCCGCCGCACTGACGGACAGCGTGGAATAGCCGATCTCGGCCGCCGCCAGGATGAGGCCGAAGCCGACGGTGAATGGCATTCTGCTCAACCCCCGCGGAATCGCCGGAGCCTGGGGGACAACCGGTGGCCGCGGCACGGCGTCAGCCTGCCAGGCGGGCCATCAGATGATCGCGGCGGGCTTCGAGTACCTCGACGCTCGCCGCAGCCGAGGCTGGGCCTGGTACGGACCGGCGCAGCTGGGCATGGATCTGGCTGTGCGGGGTGCCGTGCCGCGCGGCCACAACCCCGACCAGGCGATTGACCTCCTTGCGCAACGCCGCCCCGGAGCGCCAGGCAGCCATGGCCGCGGAGGGCGGTGCATCGGCGGCGGTATTGGCTTTCCTGCGCGCCGCTGAGTCACGCCTGGCCAGCACCGAGGCCATCTGCTCGGGCGAGAGGATGCCCGGCAGCCCCAGGAAGTCCTCGTCCTCGGCCGTGATCTCCTGGCCCGTCCACTCCGAGACGACGGCACGGCCGGCGTGCAGCACGTGGGCGAACGATGCGTCCGCGTCGACGAGCTCGTACTCCCCGGACTCGGCCGCGTCGGGCTGCTCCCGATCGAGATCGAGGTCCAGGGAGTTGTCGTCGACCGACGGCGGCGGGATGACGTGGTTGCGCTCCTCTTCGAGTTCGGCAGCGAGCGTGAGCAGCGGCCTCACCGCCGGCAGGAAGACCGTGGCCGACTCCCTCGTCCCACGAGCACGCACCACTCGACCGACACCCTGCGCGAAGAACAGGGGCGTGCGGTAGGACGTCATCCACGCCAGGCACGCGGCGCGCGGCACGTCGACGCCTTCGGAGACCATGCGCACGCAGACCGCGATGCGCTCGGTGCCGTGCGTGAACGCAGCGATCTTGTCGCTGGCCTTCGGGTCGTCGGAGAGGATCACCACCGGCCGGTGCCCGGTCACCTGCTCCACGACGGCCGCGTAGGCGCGGGCGTCATCCTGATCGGTGGCCAGCACCAGCCCGGCGGCGTCGGTCATGCCCGACTCGCGCAGGTGGGTGATCCGCTCGTCCATGGCGGCGATGACGTGGGGCACCCAGCGACCCTTCGGGTTCAGCGCGGTGCGCCACGCGGTCGCCTCGGTTCGCTTCGTGGAGTTCTCGGATAACGAGGCGGCGATCACCTCCCCGGCGCTGTTGCGCCACCGCGAGGTGCCCGTGTACGCGGCGAACACGACCGGACGGACCACGCCGTCGCGCAGCGCCTCGCGGTAGCCGTAACTGAAGTCGGCGGTGCTGCACCAGCCACCGTCTGCCTCGGCGGCGTAACGAACGAAGGGGATGCGCTCGTCGGGCCGGGTGCGAAACGGCGTACCGGTGAGGCAGAGCCGGCGGGCGGCCTGCTCAAAGGCGGTGGCCACCGCCTCGCCCCAGCTGAGCCCGTCACCGGCGTGGTGCACCTCGTCCAGGACCACCAAGGTCCGCCGAGCGTTGCTCCGAGCAGCGTGCAGCGCCGGCTTGGCCGCCACCTGCGCATAGGTGCTCACGTAGCCGAGCAGGGGAGGGCGAACCGGACCGACCGCGTTGCTCAAGGCGGCGTCGAGCGGGATCCCGGCGCGGTCGGCCGCCTCAGCCCACTGGGTGCGCAGGTGGTCGGTGGGGCAGACGACGATCACCCGGTCGATCATCCGGCGCGACAGCAGCCGGCTGGCCAAGGCGAGCGCGAAGGTGGTCTTGCCGGCTCCGGGGGTCGCAGTGACGAGGTAGTCGCGGCGCGGGTTCTCGCCTTCATAGGCCTGGATCGCAGCGCGTTGCCAGCTCCGCAGGGCCGGCTGCGCGGGTGCCGAAGGCCGGCCTGGCTGTGCCAACGTGCCCCCTGCCGGTAACCGTGCCGATCGCGACGAGATGCCCCGAAGCGCAAGGCCTCAGGGCATCCGGTCATCAGCGTAGTAGTCGGGTGGGACAGGGTCGGCGCGGCACGCCGGGTCAGACGCGACGGCGGAAGTACTCGTTGCTCGGGCGCTGGGCCAGCAACACGATGATCGCGATGTCGATGAGCAGGCCGATGACCCCCAGGATCCGGCTGAGCGCGGGTTCGGGCTGGGCGAAAGATGCCAGCCCGGAAAGAACGCCGAGTCCGGCGAGCACCCAGGTCACGATGCGCGCCCAGTTCTTGCCTTTGCCGACCTGCAGGGCCAGCAGGACGTACAGCACGATGAAGACAAGGCCGATCACGATGCCGATCGTCACCGCCGCATTGACCACATCGTCAAGCTTCTGGGTGCTGTAACCGCTGTTCTTCTTCAACACCTCCTTGCGCAACGTGTCCTTCGTCGCCAGCAGCGCGATGAGGCTGAGCACGCCCATCGCTGCGCGCACGAACATCAGCCGGACGGCGTTGCCGACTGGCGCAGGCGCCGGACCCCGGGTGACCGGGCCCCGGGGGGGCTCGCCGGGCATCGGGTTGTAGGCGCCCGCGGCGTACGGATCGCTCATCTGTTCTCCCTCACGAGTGGCGCTCCAATCCGAGCGCCTGAGTTGCTGAGACTAGGGCCCGGTCTGTCCATTTCGTCAAGTTGGATACGCGTGTCGCGCGCCTGCCCGACACGCTGATCACAGCGCGCCGGGTGGCCTTCCCCTCCGCAAACGGCAGACTGTGTTCTCGTGAACCGTGGACGGCGTGCGCTGCGGGCGGCTCGCCACGTGCCCAGCCTGTTGGGCCGGGCTGCCGCTCAGGCGTGGAACGACCGCGTCCTGGGGCTCTCGGCCGAGACGGCGTTCTGGCAGTTGTTGAGCCTGCCGTCGCTGTTCCTTGCCCTGGTGGCGACGCTGGGCTACGTGTCGCGCTGGTTCGGCGCGGGGACGGTCGGGCGTACCGAGCGAGAACTGGAGTCGACACTGAGCCGGGCCTTCAGCCCGGAGGTCGTCGACCAGGTGATCAGCCCGATGCTCCATGAGGTGCTGTTCAAGGGCCGCGCCGACATCATCAGCCTCGGCTTCGTGCTCGCGGTGTGGGCCGGCTCGTCGGCCACGGCCACCTTCGTCAACACGATCACCATTGCCTACGGGATGCGGGAACTGCGTGGCCCGATCCGCAGCCGGCTGCTGGCTCTGTGGCTGTTCCTCGGCTCGGTGCTGCTCGGGGTGGTGGTGCTGCCGTTGCTCGTGCTCGGGCCGGACCTGCTGGTTCGCTCGTTCCCGGACCGGATGCGACACACCGCCAGCGATTTCGTCAACGCCGCCTATTACCCGGTGGTCGTCGTGCTGTTGCTCGTCGGCCTCACCACGCTGTACCACCTGGCCCCGCCCAGGCGGTTGCCGTGGCGTCGCGGGGTGCCCGGGGCGATCGTGGCAATGATCGTCTTCCTCGCGGGCGCGGCCGGCCTGCGCGACTACATCCGGTTCATCCTGAGCCAGAACCACGCCTACGTAACCCTGGCCGCCCCCATCGCAGCCCTGCTGTTCTTCTTCGTCCTGGCATTAGGGGTGCTCTACGGCGCCGAGGTCAATGCCGCCATCGAGAAGCTGGCACCGACCCCGGAACGGCAGCCGCGCGTGCTGCACCCACGCAACTGGCAGCGGCTCAAGGACGTCGGTGACGTCGGGGAAGCCAGCGAGGCCTGAGCGGGCACTCAGTCCGACAGCACCGTGTCGTAGATCTCCTTGCAGCGCGGGCAGACCGGGGAGCCCGGCTTCGGCACCTTGGTCACCGGAAAGATCTCACCGCACAGGGCCTGGACCATTGTGCCCAGCACCGCGCTCTCGGCGATCTTGGCCTTGCGCACGTAGTGGAACATCTCGTTGCCGGTGTCGGCGTCCGAGGTCTTCGGGGATTCCAGGATCTGCGAGCTGCTCACGGCAAGGATTGTGTCACGGTCAGCCGTCGACGACCCGTTCGTCGGCGCCAGCAGGAAGGGCCAGTTCGGTACTGCTTCCGGGCTGTGGCACCTGCCGAGTCCGCTTCTTGGCCGGCCGGTCGTTGGCGATGAGCACCGCGCACCACGGCAGCACCACGCCACCCACGGCGAAAAGCAGGGCCAGGGGCACGGACAGGTGGTAACTGGCGGCCGCACCGATGACGCACAGCGCACGGAGCCCCATCATCACGGCGTAACGCTTGCGGCGGCGGTCGAACTCGTCGTCGTTGCTGACCGGCGCGCTCGTGATCAGTACGGGCTGGTCGACCTCAGAGCGACGCATGCCTCCATCGTTGCACCGCGCGCCGGGAAAAGCCCCCGGACCGGCAAGATGCTCGGGATGAGAGCGCTCGTCCAGCGGGTCACCCGCGCCGCCGTCCTCGTCGACGGCCGTACGGTGGGCCGGATCGGGGTGGGTCTGCTCGTCCTGGTGGGAGTCACGCACGACGACACAGCCGCCACCGCGGCCGCCCTGGCCCGGAAGGTCCACGGCCTGCGGATCATGCGCGAGGAGTTGAGCGTCGCGGACCTGCCGGAGGCGGCCGTGCTCGTCGTGAGTCAGTTCACCCTCTACGGCGACCCCCGTAAGGGCCGTCGTCCCAGCTGGGTCGCCGCAGCGCCGGCTGGGGCCGCCGAGCCGCTCGTGGACGCTTTCGTTGCGGCCTTGCGGCTGCTGGGCGCGCAGGTGGCCACCGGGGCCTTCGGCGCGGACATGCAGGTCGAGTTGGTCAACGACGGCCCGGTCACGATGCTGCTGGAGGCCTGACCGCGGGCGGGTGACCGCCTGTGTCACACCTGAGCATCCGCTACCAGCAGCGTGTCCTCGGGAACACATCCGCCCTGACAACACGTTGGGAAAAGTGAACCCGAAAGAGGTCCCTGACGAACTAGTCAGGGAGGAACAATGACAACACCGAGGTGGTCCAACCGATCGTGACTACGTCCAGAAGCGCCGCGTCCCGCCCGTCCAGCACCCGTCGTCCCACAGCGGGAGCGCAATCGCGCACGTCGTCCTCCGAAACACCCATTGCCAAGCGGGGCCACCGCAGCACCCGTTCGGTAGCAACTCCCGAGCCGACCGCCCCCTACGCGGCCGACACCGCGGTTGAGGCGACGCCGGACACCAGCGTCGACCCGGCTGCCCCCGCCGACATCGACTCCGACGTTGTGGCCAGGCCGAGCGCCGATCTCGACGAGATCGCGGCGTCGGCCGACCTGGTCCGGGTCTACCTCAACGAAATCGGCAAGGTCGCACTGCTGAGCGCCGCCGACGAGGTCGAGCTGGCCAAGCGAATCGAAGCCGGCTTGTACGCGGGGCACCTGATCTCGTCCTCGAACAACTTCAGCGCCGCCCGCAAGCGGGAACTGCGCGCGATCGTGATCGACGGTGAGCGGGCCAAAGACCACTTGTTGCGGGCCAACCTGCGCCTGGTCGTGTCGCTGGCCAAGCGCTACACCGGTCACGGCATGCCGTTCCTCGACCTGATCCAGGAGGGCAATCTCGGACTGATCCGTGCGGTCGAGAAGTTCGACTACGCGAAGGGCTTCAAGTTCTCGACCTATGCCACCTGGTGGATCCGGCAGGCGATCAGCCGGGCGATGGCCGATCAGTCCCGCACCATCCGGCTGCCGGTGCACCTGGTCGAACAGGTCAACAAGCTGCAGCGCATCCGCCGGGAGAAGAACCAAGAACTGGGCCGCGACGCCAATCACACCGAGCTGGCGCACGAACTGGACATCAGCGAGGAACGGGTCCGCGAACTGCTGGATCTCTCGCGCGACCTCGTCAGCCTCGATCAGACCGTCGGCGCGGACGACGACGCCTCGCTGGGCGATTTCATCGCCGACGAACGCGCCAATGCGGGCGAGTCGGCAGTCGAGGACGGGCTGATGCGGACTCAGCTCTACGACGTGCTCGGGACGCTGGAGGCTCGCGAGGCCGCGGTCGTGCGGATGCGTTATGGGCTCGACGGCGGCCAGCCCAAGACCCTCGACGAGATCGGCCGCTCCTTCAAGCTGTCCCGGGAGCGGATCCGTCAGATCGAGCGGGAGACGATGGCCAAACTGCGCCATCCGTCGCGGGCGCAGGTACTGCGCGACTATCTCGACGACTGACGCAGGCGACCGGCCCAGCCTGACACCCATACCGGTGGGCCGGTGGCCCGTAGAATGGGTGGGGCCATGAGCCACCACAGCGATCTCATCGATACCACCGAGATGTACCTGCGGACGGTGTACGAGCTCGAGGAGGAGGGCGTCGTCCCGTTGCGCGCCCGCATTGCCGAGCGGCTCGGGCAGAGCGGACCCACCGTGAGCCAGACCGTCGCCCGGATGGAGCGCGACGGGTTGCTCAGTGTGGCCGGCGACCGACACCTGCAGCTCAGCGACGCGGGCCGGCACCACGCGGTGTCGGTGATGCGCAAGCACCGGCTGGCCGAATGCCTGCTGGCTGACGTGATCGGCCTGGACTGGGAAGACGTGCACATCGAGGCCTGCCGGTGGGAGCACGTCATGAGCGAGGCGGTCGAACGCCGCATCGTGCTCATGCTCGACGGACCCCGGCTGTGCCCGCACGGCAATCCGATCCCTGGTCTGCAGGAACTGGGTTTGGCGCTGCAGGCGCCCGATGATGTCTCGGCTCTGCTCAGCCTCACGGCCGCGGCGCAGGGCGCCGAGTCCGAGGTGACGATCGACCGGATCAGCGAGCAGTTGCAGCCTGACGCCGAACTCATGCACCTGCTCACCCGGGCCGGCCTGCGCCCCGGTGGCCGTGTCCACGTGGCCACCGAGGGAAGCAACGTAGTGGTCTGGACCGACGGCCCGCACACGCCGATCGACACTCTGGTCAGCGACCACGTCTTCGTCCGGATGAGCTGAGAACGCTCGGTAGTATCTGCAGCGCGAGCCACCGTAGCCTCGCCGATCGGCGCCCGACGGCGTCGTGTCCACAATCCGCGGGCCGCGGGTGTTGCTGCCCGCGCCGGCAAGGATCGCGAGGATAGTCGGTGGCTCACGACCCGCAGGGATTCCTGAAATATGCCCGCGTCGACACGCCCAAGCGACCGTCGGCCGAGCGGATCCGCGACTGGCAGCCGATCTACCTGCGCGCCCGCGGTGACGTGGTGACCGAGCAGGCCGCGCGCTGCATGGACTGTGGGGTGGCTTTCTGCCACAGCGGCTGCCCACTGGGCAACCTGATCCCGGAGTGGAACGAGTTCGTGGCGCGCGACGACTGGGCCAGCGCCAGCGAGCGCCTGCACGCGACCAACAACTTCCCGGAGTTCACCGGCTGGGTGTGCCCCGCCCCGTGCGAGGCGGCGTGCGTGTTGGCGCTCAACACCGACCCGGTGACCATCAAGCAGGTCGAGCTGAGCATCGTGGACCGGGCGTTCGACGACGGAGCCGTCGGCCCGCAGCCGCCGACCGACCGAACCGGCAAGGCGGTGGCGGTAATCGGATCGGGCCCGGCCGGGCTCAGCGCCGCGCAGCAACTGACCCGAGCCGGTCACGACGTGACGGTGTTCGAGCGCGACGACCGCATCGGCGGCCTGCTGCGTTACGGGATCCCGGACTTCAAGATGCCCAAGGACATCATCGACCGCCGCCTCGCCCAGATGTCGGCCGAAGGGACGACCTTCCGGGTTAACTCGGCCGTCGCGGCCGCCGACGCCGCCGCCCTGCGCGACCAGTTCGATGCGATCATCCTGGCCGTGGGCGCGCTTGCGCCGCGCGAGCTCAGCTACCCGGGCCGTCAACTGCGCGGCGTGCACCAGGCCATGACCTACCTGCCGCAAGGCAACCGGGTTCAGGCCGGCGACATCGCCGCGCCGGAAATCGACGCGGCCGGCAAGCACGTCATCATCATCGGCGGCGGCGACACTGCCGCCGACTGCCTCGGGACCGCGAATCGCCAGCAGGCACTGTCGGTGACCGTCCTGGACCACAACCCGCGCCCGGTCGCCCGCGCCAATTTGGTCAACCCAGTGTGGCCGGCGGCCCCGAGCACCCGCGGCACCTCGCTGGCCCACGACGAGGGCGTGCACGAGGCCTGGGCCCGCGAGGTGGTCGAGTTCGTCGGCGACCCGAGCGGCGCGGTACGTGCGGTGGTAGTCGAGGAGGTGGAAATAGTCCGGGTCGACGGCCGGCGGGAGTTTCGCCCAGTGCGGGACTCGCGTACCGAACTGCCGGCCGCGCTCGTGCTGCTGGCCGCGGGCTTCGTGGGCACCGACGTGCCCGAGCTGCTCGATGCTCTCGAGGTTCGCCGCGACCCGCAGCGCGGCACCGCCGACGTCGACGGGCGCTGGCGGACGTCGACCGAGGGTGTCTACGCGTGCGGTGACGCCAGCCGAGGCGCGTCGCTGGTGGTGTGGGCCATCGCCGAGGGGCGGGCCTGCGCAGCCGCGGTCGACGGCGAGCTCACCGGCGCCTCGGACCTGCCGGATCCGGTGGCCCCGCACGCTGTGTCGTTCTGAGCCCGTACCCGGGGGCGAGGCCGGTCATGCCGAACGGGGTAGGCGCAGCTTGGGCAGCCGCCGTGGGTCGAGACCGCGGGCCAAGGCCGCCAGCAGCAGGTCGGCGGCGCTGTAGGTGGGGTCGCTGGCCACGGCGCGTTCGGCCGCGATGCCGGCCAGGGCACCGTTGCCCGCGCGCCACGAGCACCAGCCGTAGAGGAACAGCGGCGCCGCGTCGTACGGGCTCGGTAGCCGCCTGGCCAGGTCCAGCCACAGCACCCGACCATCGAGGCGGCGGTCATCGGCTGCCATCCACACGGAATCGCGCAGCGCGGGCGCGCTCAAGGCCGCGCCGAAGCGCGCGACGTCGCTGTCGCTGAGCTCGAAGCGCTCTGGGGGGTCGGCCGGAGCGTCGCTGCGCCGGGCCGCCGTGAACAGAGCACGCTTGATCGAGCGGTCGTGGCGGACGGCGCTGCCGTCGAGCACCGCCTGCACGGACAGGTTCTCGTGATCGGCGATCAGCGGCCACAATCGATCCCGCTCGGCGTCGGCAAGCGGGTCGAGCACGGCGGCCAGGGCATCGCGATCCGGTAGAGCGACCATCCCGGCGTAGGTGGCAGCCGCCGAGAAGGCGGACACGTCGGCGGTAAGTTCGCGGCCGTCGGTGGGGCAGCAGTCGGTGTCAGCGCATGCGTAGGACCACCATCGCTGCCCGGCCACGAGCAATACGTCGATGACCGAACACCCGACCAGGGCCGCCTCGGCCACAAAGCCGGCCACCGCCGCGTCCCAGGGCAGCGGTCGGACCCGACGCCGCGCATCGTCGTCATAGATCGCCGCCACGAGTGCTGACGCGCCGCCGCGACGCATCGCCCCGATGGCGTCGCCGAGCACAGCCGGCATGCCGAGGTCGGCCAGGTCAAGGCGCGCTGTGACGACCAGGCGGGACTGGTCGAGGCCGATGATGACCAGGCTCGACTGCGGATGGAAGCCCAGCAGGTAGGGCACGGCCTGCAGCAGGTCGGCCGGCCCGCTGATACGCAGCAACGGAATGTCGGGCGCAGGCCCGGCGAGGCGATCGATCGTCATGCGGTGAGCCTGGTCATCGTCGGGCGCACCCACTAGCGCCCCCGACCGAGCTGTGGGCGACACGCGACCCTGTGGATCGAACTCAGGACCAGTCGGTTCCGCGTGATAAGGGCGGGTGGCGCCGACTCAGCTGAGGGTGCCCGCTCGCCACCGAGCGGCAGCGGCCGTCAGGTCGCCGGCCACGCGTTCGTTGCGGTTCGCGAGCTCGCACTGCGCTGCGCCTTGTTCGTCGGCGGCCGCGAGTTCACGGCGTCCTGCGGCGACGACCCGGAACAATGCCGCCGCGCGCTCCAATGCCACCGCGAAGTCACCCTGATACGCCCCGCCGAGCACCGCGTCAGCCACCTGCCGCACCGCGACGACGTCGGCGTACTCGGCTACCCCGGCCACCACGGCATCGGCACCGGCCAGGGCCTGGCCCGCGCGCCAGAGCCGGATCACCTCGTCGGGGTTGGTGTGACACCACTGGCGCAGGAGGTACAGCGCCCACAGCGCTCCGGGCAGACTGACCGGGTCCGCGCCGCGCCAGAGGTCGGCCAGCGTGTCCAGACCCACCCGGTCGGCCAGCGCGACGAAGCGCGCGCGGTCAGCCGGAACGGCTTCGGACTGCTCACGCCGCCCGGCCTCGATGACCACCGCCGCGGTGGCCGCCGCGATCTCGGCCCGCGAGCTGGGCATGGCGCCGCCCGCCGCGTCGATCAGATTCGTCAGATCGGCCCGGCGCGTCGGACGGTTGGGGCGCTTGGGCGTCTCGGCCATCAGCGCACCACGACTGCGTTGCTCACCCCGACCACGATACGGCGCGCCCGTTCCGAGGCACCGTGCACCACGCAAGCAAAACCAGGTAGCGTGGTGGACGGCGTCGGCCCGATCCTGGCCCCCGGACCCATATTTGCCGCCACGAGCGGCCTTCCGCCGAGAGGCGACCTGGCGGGCCGGCGTCACTACTTTCTTCGATGCGGTATGAACCACAGGTGAGTGGTGACGGCAACGGCTGGGTGGTGTGCGCCCTCGGTCACCGGCACTGGGGCCGGTTCGGCGCCGCCGGACTGCTGATCACCGACGGCTCCCGAGTGGTCCTTCAGCACCGCGCCCCGTGGACTCACGACGGCGGGACGTGGGCATTGCCGGGCGGCGCCCGTGACAGCCACGAGGACGTCGTCACCGCCGCCCTGCGCGAGGCGGCCGAAGAGGCCGACCTCGATCCGGCCACCGTCGTGCCGATGCAGGAGTGGGTCGATGACCATGGCGGTTGGTCCTACACGACTGTCGTGGCCCAGGCACTCGTCGCTCTGGAGCCACGCGCAGCCAACGCCGAGAGCATCGACGTGCGCTGGTGGGCGATCGAGGAGGTGGGCGGGCTGCCGCTGCACAGCGGCTTCGCCAGCGCGTGGCCGACCCTGCGCGACCTCCTGGCGCCGCCTGAGTGAGCGCCTCACGGCCGCCGTCGCTGCTGCAACAGATCCTTGATCCGTTGCAAAGCTGCGCCTACACTGCGCCGCGTGAGCGCCGCCAGCCAGTCGCGCCCCGATGCGGTGACCGCGTTCCGGCTTGCCCGCCGAACGTTCATCCAAGGCGAGCGACTCGACATGCAACGACTGGCTGCTGACCTCGGAGTCGATCGCACCACCCTGTTCCGGTGGGTGGGCAACCGCGACCAGTTGCTGGCAGAGATCCTGCTTTCTCTCGGCGAGCGCACCTTTGCCGACTCGGTGCAGCGAGCAACCGGGTCGGGACCGCAGCGCGTCGCCGACGCGCTGGGCGAATTCGTCCAGGCCCTCATCGACGCGCCGTATTTCCGCGGCTACCTGCGTGGCGAGACCGAACGGGCGCTGCGCCTGCTGACGACCAAGGCCAGCGTGGTCCAGCATCGGATGGTCGAATTGGTGGAGCGACTGCTGCGCGAGGAGCAGGACGGCGGGCGGCTGTCCCACCCACTGCCGCTGCCCGACCTGGCCTACCTGATCATGCGGATTTCGGAGTCGTTCATCTATACGGACTTGATCACCGGGGACCCACCGGACGCCGCCAAGGCCCGGACGGCGATAGCAGCGCTGCTCGGCCATCACGTCACGGGCGGACTACCGCGGCGGCGCCGGAGGCAACCTTGACAACACCTCGGCGCGTCACGAGGATGCAACGTCTCGGCGTTGTGTTGCATGGAGGTTCGGACATGTCCGGTCAGCCGCCGATCGTCGACGGTGCGTGCCATGTCGGCGACGGTCGCTACCCATGAACTCCCGGGTCTCCGATTCAGGTCTGTCAGTACAGGGCGTCACCGTGCGCTTCGGAGGGCTGACGGCGCTCGACGATGTCTCCTTCCAGGTGGCGCCGGGCGACGTGGTGGGGGTCATCGGCCCGAACGGGGCCGGGAAGACCACGCTGTTCAACGTCATCTGCGGCTTCGTCCGCCCGACATCAGGATCGCTGACCTGGCAAGGCACCACACTGGGCGCGCGGCCGGAGCGGCTCGTCACGGCCGGAATCGCGCGCACCCTGCAGAGCGTCGGCCTGTTCGAGCGGCTGACGGCGCTCGAGAATGTCATGGTGGGCGCGGCCCGCGGACGCAGGGCGGGGTTCGCCAGTGCCCTGTTCGCGCTACCGCGCAGTGACCGTGACGAGCAGCGCCTGCGCGCGGACGCACGTGACTGGCTCGCTCGCCTCGACGTGGCCGATGCCGCCGATCGGTTGCCGGGCACGCTGCCCTACCCAGTGCAGAAACGGGTGTCGCTGGCCCGCGCCCTGATCAGCCGACCCCGCCTGCTGTTGCTGGACGAGCCGGCCGGCGGTCTGGGCACGGAGGACATGACCCACCTGGCTGGGCTGATCCGCGACCTGCCCGATCGCGGTGAGTCACCCTGTTCGGTCCTGCTCGTCGAACACCACATGGACCTGGTGATGGGGGTCTGCGACCAGGTCGTCGTGCTCGACTTCGGCAAGCTCGTCGCAGCCGGCAGCCCGGACCAGGTCCGCAGTGACCCCGTGGTCGCTGCGGCCTACCTGGGCACTGACGTGCCCGCCGCGGCCGAACTGCGGGGCACGCCATGATTGACCTGCTCGAGGGCGAGGGGCTGTGCGCCGGCTACGGTGCCGCTCCGGTGCTGCACGACGTCGACCTCAGCCTCGCGCCAGCAACGATCACCGCTGTCCTCGGCGCCAACGGCGCCGGAAAGACGACTCTGCTGCGCACCCTGTCCGGCCTGCTGCGGCCGACGGCGGGACGCGTCCGCCTCGCCGGGCGCGACCTCGTCGGCCTGCCCGTCGAGCGGCGCGTCACTCTCGGCGTGGCCCATGTCCCGGAAGGGCGCGGCGTGATCGGCGAGCTGACCGTGCACGAGAACCTGCGCCTCGGCGGGCTGTGGCGCAAAGGCGCGGACGGCCGCCGCGAGACCGACACCGCGATAGCCGAGGTCTATGACCTGTTCGAACCGCTCGCGCGCCGCCGCGGCTATCACGGTCACCAACTCTCCGGCGGCGAGCGGCAGATGCTCGCGTTGGGCCGCGCACTGGTCGCCCGGCCCCGCTTCCTGCTGCTGGACGAGCCCTCCCTCGGCCTCGCACCGGTCGTAGCGGCGTCGATCATGGCGCTGCTGCGGACCCTGCGTGACGCCAGCGGAATGGCCGTGCTGCTCGTCGAGCAGAACGTGCACAGCGCGCTTGCGATCGCCGACGACGGCTTGGTGATCTCCCTCGGGCGCGTCGTCGCGCGCGGCAAGGCAGCGGACCTGCAGGCAGATGAGGGGCTCCGGCATGCCTATCTGGGGTTCTGAACGATGAACCGGTTCATCTTCCTGACCTTCAACGGCTTGTCCTTCGGCGCGGTGTACGCGGCTCTTGCACTGGCTCTGGTCCTGATCTGGCGCACGACGCGGGTGCTCAACTTCGCACAAGGTGCGATGGCCGTGGCGACCGCTTACATCGCGCTCTCAGTCAGCGACTGGACCGGCTCGTACTGGATCGGTTTCGCAGCCGCGCTGGCCGCCGGATTCGTGCTCGGCGCCGTCGTCGAACGAGTCGCGTTCCGCGGCGCAGACCGGATGCCGCCGCTGAACACGATCGTCATCGGCGTCGGATTGCTGATCCTGATCGAGGCGGTCATGGGCATGCTCTACGGCTCGGCGAACCGGGGTTTCCCAGCGGCATACAGCACCCGCGCGTACTCAGTGGGCGCGACGGCGTTGTTCTCCAAGCAGGACCTCTTCACCGTCGGCTCCGTTCTGATCCTGATGGTGGCAATCGCCCTCCTGCTCACCCGGACGCCGGAAGGGCTGCGGATGCGTGCGGCCGCGTTTGCACCCGAAGTGGCCCGCCTGCTCGGCGTCCGGGTGGGGCGCATGCTCACCCTGGGCTGGGCGCTGTCCGCGCTGGTCGGAGCGCTGGCTGCGATGCTCGTGATCCCGACCGGGCTCGGTTTGTTCCCGCAGGCGATGGACGCGGTATTCATCCTGGGCTTCACCGGCGCGGTGGTGGGCGGTCTGGAAAGCCCGGTCGGCGCGGTCGTCGGCGGGGTGCTGACCGGGCTCGTACTGTCCTACGCCAGCGGTTACATCGGCAGCGACATCACCCCGCTGGCGGCGCTCGTGCTGCTCGTGGTGGTCCTGCTGGTACGCCCCACCGGGCTGTTCAGCGCCAGCCAGATGCGGCGGGTGTGACGATGGCCGTGCTGCGTTCCACCCTCGTCCGGCACCTGCTGCTGCTGGCGGTCGGTGCGCTGGCGCTGGAGCTGCTGACGGGATCGCTGTCGACGTATCACAACTACGAACTGGCCGGGCTGGGCGCTTACGTGTGTGCTGCGGCCGGGCTCACCGTCCTGACCGGACTCAATGGCCAGATTTCACTGGGGCACGCGGCGTTGATGGCGATCGGTGGTTACACCGTCGCCCTGCTGCAGATCCGGTTCAGCGACCGGGCGATCACCGGGCTGTGGGTGCTGCCGTTCTCGCTCGTCGTCGGGGCAACGGTGACCGGTGTCGCCGCCGGTGTCGTCGGGATCGCGGCGGCGCGGCTGCGCGGTCCCTACCTGGCCGGCGTGACCCTCGCGTTGGGCGTGGCACTGCCGGCCCTGACCTCGCGTTTCACCAGCGTGTTCAAGGGCGATCAAGGCCTGTCGGTGCCGTTGGACCCACCGCCGGCCGTCCTCGGCTCAGACTTCGCCGTCGAACGCTGGCAGGCCTGGATCAGTCTCGGCGCCGCACTGATCGTCCTGTTCTTCCTGGCCAATCTGACCCGGTCGGCCGTCGGGCGGCACTTTCGCGCGGTCCGCGACGACGAGGTCGCCGCGCAACTGTCCGGGCTGTCGGTGGCCCGGGTCCAGATCCTCGCGTTCACGGTCAGCGGGGTCGCCGCGGGTCTGGGCGGCGGCGTGTTCGCGGTGTCGTTACAGACAGCTTCCCCGGGCTCGTTCGATCTCACGCTGTCCCTGGCACTGCTCTCCGCGGTCGTCATCGGCGGGCTGGGCAGCCTGACCGGGGCGGTGTGGGGTTCGATCATCGTCGTCTACCTGGGCATCGTGCTGCGGAGCTTCGTCGACGACCTGGGACTGTCCGCCGCATCGGCGCAGAAACTGCACGACAACTTGCCCAACGCGGCCTTCGGGCTGCTGCTCGTGCTGGTCATGCTCATCCTGCCCGGCGGCATCCAGGGCCTGCTGCGTCGGCTGGGTGGGCTCGTCCCGGTCGATCGGCTGCACGCACTTTCCAGTTCGTCCCCATCCACAGGAGGTCGGAAATGACAGGCACCCACAGGCGGCGCAACCGCGTCGTGGCCGCGGCGACCGCGCTCGCGCTCGTCGGCCTCATGGCGTGCGGCAGCACCAAGAAGAAGGACGGCGGGAACGCCACCGGAGACACCAGCGCCCCGGGCGTCACGAAGGACTCCATCCTGGTCGGCACGACGCAGCCGCTGACCGGTCCGGCCGCACCCGGCTACTCGAAGATCAGCGCCGCGATGACGGCGTATTTCAAGTACGCGAACGAGGGGGGCGGCATCAACGGCCGCAAGGTCACCCTGAAAGTCCTCGACGACGGCTACAACCCGGCGAACACCGCGAGCCAGACCCGCCAGTTGGTGTTGCAGGACAAGGTGTTTGCCCTGCTCGGCTCACTCGGGACCCCGACGCACACCGCCGTGTTGGACTTCGTCAAGACCAACAAGGTCCCCGACCTGTTCGTCTCGTCGGGCAGCCGCAACTGGAACCAGCCGAGCAAGTATCCGACGACGTTCGGCTGGCAGCCCGACTACACAATCGAAGGCAAGATTCTCGGTGACTACGTGAAGAAGACCTTCGCCGGTAAGAAGGTCTGCAGCTTCGGCCAGGGTGATGACTTCGGTACCGACGGCGTAGCCGGGGTCCAGGCGGTCCTCGGCTCGAGCGGACTGGCCAGCAAGCAGACCTACACACCGACGAACACGAACGTCGGCCCGCAGGTCGCCGCACTGAAGGCAGCCAATTGCCAGGTGGTCGTGTCGTTCACGGTCCCCGGCTTCACCGCACTGGAACTCGGCACAGCAGCGAAGCTGAACTTCCACCCGCAGTGGGTGGTGTCCAATGTCGGCTCCGACATCGTGACGCTGACCGGATTCCTCAAGAGTGCCACCGTGCCGCTGCTCGAAGGCATGGTCTCCGACGCCTACCTGCCCGTGCCGACAGACTCGTCGAACAGCTGGATCAAGCTGTTCCAGACGGTCAACCAGAAGTACAACAACAACGCGCCGTTCGACGGCAACGTCCTCTACGGGATGAGCGTTGCGTACACCTTCCTGCAGGTGATCAAGGCGGCAGGCAAGAAGCTGAACCGGGGTTCACTGATCGCAGCGGTCGAAAAGGGCGGTTTCACCGGCCCGGGTCTGGTTCCGTTCCGCTTCTCCGACTCTGATCACTCTGGCTATGCCGGCACTCAGATCGCCGTCATCAAGAGCGGCGTGGCGGTACCCACCGGGTCGATCTACACCACCGACGATGCCAGCGGGCCGCTCACGGTGTACAGCGGGTCCGCGGCCACAGCACCGGCCAACGGGCTGCCCTAGCCGGCGTGATGCCGCCCCC
>JALYVG010000026.1 GCA_030853345.1 Actinomycetota bacterium
GCAGACACATGCGCCGCACGGACTCCAGCGACTTCTGGGCGCCGGGCCGGGCGGGCTGCACCTGCTCGCGCCGGGCACATCGCTGCACCTGGCCAGCGCGATGGACTTCGCGACCTGATCGAACGGCCTCAGCGGACCCGGCGCCTGCGATATACCCAGGCCAGTGCGAGCAGCCCGGCCAGGAGGATGCCCGCGCCAATGCCCGCGACGTGCGGAGCATATGGCTCGCCGGTCAAGGCGACGGCGGCGTCCGGCACACTGGGGATCGGCGTCGGCAATGGCGGCCGGGCAGTGTCCACGTCGGAGGCAAGCACTGCGGGAAACACGTCGCCGAGCGCATCCTTGAACGACGCGCTGACATCGTTCAATACCGTTCCACTCGCTCCCGGATCCACCTTCACCGTGACCTGGACCGAGGCACTGGATCCGGCGCCGATCCAGCCGTTGAGCGTCGCGGTCACCACCCCGAGGCTCTGCGTGCAGGTGCCGGTGGCCGGTGGAACGATGGCGCACGACTGGTACGTCGAGTTGGTCGGGATGGTGTCGGTGATGACGACCGCGAGTGCTGCGCCCGCACCGGCACCGGCGGACGTGTTGGTCGCCGTGACCGCGTACGTGAGGTTGCCGCCCGCGGGGGCGACGGTAACGCCGTCATCCTTGGCGATGCTGAGCGCCGGCGTCGGCGGCTGGCCGTAGTAGGCGCCGATTCCGTTCTGGGCCTCCTGGATGAATTGGTTGACGCTGCTCAGGCAGCTGACGATCCGCCACCATCCTCCTGCGGGGTTCGCGATCGTGTCGCCCCCGCGCGCAAGCCCGGCGCCCCCATTCCAGGAGGCATTGTTCGACAGCGTCCCCACCGTTCCGCCCGTCAGGCCGGTCGGATCGTAGGCATCTGCCGGCGCGTAGTAGCGCACGCGGGTGTTGCCGTCCATGTCGTAGTTGTTGAACGTGACCGATGGCTGGAGGGGGGCGACGAACTCGTACAGCGTCAGGCAGGCCACGCCACCCAGGCTGTGCTGGTAGGTGATCTGGACCTGGCCGACGAGTATCTCGTCGTTCGTGCCGGGCAGGCCATCAAGGTTGTCCGCGTTCGCCGGCGGGGCGTTGTTCGGGTCCGCATCGTTGTCGGTCCCGACCTGCACGCGCCATCCGTTGTCGTCGTCGCCTTCACCGAGCACCGCCGAGCGAAGGACATAGGTACCGCACGTCGCGGGCGACAGGGAAGCAAACCGAACCCACGCTTCGGGGGCCGGCTGCGGCGGATAGGTCGCCCCGACGATGCCGGTTCCGGGCGCTGGAAGGTTGTATCCGGGACCGATGGATGCGCCCGGCCCGTAGAGCTCGAACTGCGTCGCGTCGCTCGCGAGGCCACGGGGCTCATCCCTCGAGATCGCTGCCCCCGCGGCGTTTATCTCGGGGCTGAACAGATCGACGAATAGCGGCGTGGCCGAGGGCCAGCCACATGGCACCGTGATGACCAGGTAGTTGTAACCGGCGCCCGCTCCCGCGGCGGTGGAGCTGTACCAGTCGCCGATCCCGGGCCCGGCGTTCGGCCCCGAGGTCTGGATATAGAACCCGCCCGCCGGTGGGACGACGACTCCCACGCTGCTCCCCGCCCCGGATCCGACGAGGAGCGCGGCGAGGAAGCCCGCGGCAACGATCACCCGCCCCCGTCGAGTGCGCCACCGCACCGCGGTCCAAGGTTGCATCCCTCTCTCCATTCGGCCCCCCGCTGGCCAAGATCGAATCATAGGCCCGCCACGTCGTCCCCGACGCTCTAGGCGCGATCCTCGCTCCTGTCGGAAGGCGGGACGACCTCGAGGGCGATGCCCATCGGGACGGTCCAGGGGCGGACCCGAACAATGATCAAGCCGCGCTCGACGGACCGATCCTCGTGCGCGAGCCCCTCGGCATGCAGCGCGTCGCGGGCGACGATGACGGCCATCCCAACTGATTCCGTGGAGTCACCATCCGCGAACGGCCCGCCCAGGATGAGCACGCCTCGCTCGGCGAGGCTGCGCATGAAGTTGAAGTGATCCTCGATGCCCGGTTGCGCGGTGAATGAGAGCCCCGTGTTCCATCCGGGGCCAGGCGAATGGACGAGGACGAAGAGTTGTCGCACGCCACGGAGTCTGGCCTCTCTCCCACGAGCCGCGCAAGCTCAGCTCGGCTTGACACTCCGGCCGACCGCCGCGTAGACTCCGAGATCGCGCCGGCAAGCGTGCCGGCAGGCGATGTGAGAACGGCGATCCACCCGGGTCGCGCGCTCCGCGCCAAGCTTCCCGATCATGGAGGCCTTTGCATCGAGCGATATCGATCCGTCGGTACCGTGACCTTAACAGCTGAAGAGTGACAGGAACCCACACGAGTCAACGGGACAAACGTCTGAACTCTGAACGGTGGTGGAGCCCTCGGGCAAGACCACTGTTTTTGTTTGGAGAGTTTGATCCTGGCTCAGGACAAACGCTGGCGGGGTGCATGAGACATGCAAGTCGAACGGGGTTGAGCGGGCTTGCTCGATCAACCTAGTGGCGGACGGCTGAGTAACGCGTAGGTGACCTGCCCGGAAGTGGGGAATAACTGCCCGAAAGGGTGGCTAATACCGCATGTGGTCGGCGATTCGGTTCGCCGTGCAAAGCCGCAAGGCGCTTCCGGAGGGGCCTGCGTCCGATTAGCTAGTTGGTGGGGTAATGGCTCACCAAGGCGACGATCGGTAGCTGGTCTGAGAGGATGATCAGCCAGACTGGGACTGAGAACGGCCCAGACTCCTACGGGAGGCAGCAGTCGGGAATTTTGCCCAATGGACGAAAGTCTGAGGCAGCAACTCCGCGTGAGGGACGAAGGCCTTCGGGTCGTAAACCTCTTTTCTCAGGGAAGATACA
>JALYVG010000047.1 GCA_030853345.1 Actinomycetota bacterium
CGAGGAACTCGACCGTGCCCGCACCGGTGTAGGCGATGGCCTCGGTGGCGGCGCGGGCGGCCTGGAACAGTTGCCCACGCATCCCGACGATGCGCTCGACGAGGGGCGAGGGCGCCTCCTCGACGACCTTCTGGTGTCGGCGCTGGATGGAACACTCCCGTTCGCCGACGGTCCACACTGTGCCGTGGACGTCGGCCAGGACCTGTACCTCGATGTGGTGCCCGGTGGCCAGGTACGGCTCGCAGAACACCGCCGGGTCGCCGAATGCCGCGGCCGCCTCGGCGCCGGCCAATTCGATCTCGCGCGGCAGGTCGGCCAGGTCTCGAACGATGCGCATGCCCCGGCCACCGCCGCCCGCCGAGGCCTTGACGATGACGGGCAGGTCGGCCGCGGTGACCGCGTCCGGCGCCAGGTCGTCGAGCACCGGGACCCCGGCCGCGGCCATGAGCAGTTTGGCCTCGACCTTGCTGCCCATCGCCTCGATCGCCTCGGGCGGCGGCCCGATCCAGACCAGGCCGGCCCCGATCACGGCGCGGGCGAACGCTGCATTCTCGGCCAGGAAGCCGTAGCCGGGGTGCAGCGCGTCGGCGCCGGCACGGTGCGCGGCGTCGATGAGCAGGTCGGCGCGCAGGTACGTGTCGCCCGGTGCATGGCCGGGCAACCGCACGCCTGAGTCGGCCTCGCCGACGTGGGGGGACTCGGCGTCTGCGTCGGAGTACACCGCAACCGTGCTGATGCCCAGGTCGCGACAGGTCTGGAACACGCGGCGGGCGATTTCGCCGCGGTTGGCCACCAGCACCCGGGTGATCACAGCCGGAACACCCCGTAGCCGGTGGTGCCGTTGACCGGCGCGGTGTGGACGGCCGACAGCGCGATGCCCAGCACCGTGCGGGTGTCGCGCGGGTCGATGATGCCGTCGTCGTACAGGCGTCCGGACAGGAACATGGCCAGTGACTCGGCCTCGATCTGTGCCTCGACGTACTCGCGCATCCTCGCATCGGCGGCGTCGTCGTAAACCTGGTTACGTCCCTCGGCCGCCTGCCGCGCCACGATGGAGAGCACCCCGGCCAGTTGCGCGGGTCCCATGACGGCCGACTTCGCGTTCGGCCAGGTGAACAGGAACCGCGGGTCGTAGGCGCGTCCGCACATGCCGTAGTTGCCGGCACCGTAGGACGCGCCCATCGTCACGGTCAGGTGCGGCACCGTCGAGTTCGACACTGCGTTGATCATCAGGGCGCCGTGCTTGATGATGCCGGCCTGCTCGTACTCCTTGCCGACCATGTAACCCGTGGTGTTCTGCAGGAAGACCAACGGCGTGTCGGTGCGGTTGGCCAGCTGAATGAACTGCGCCGCCTTCTGCGCCTCTTCGCTGAAGAGCACGCCGCGCGCGTTGGCCAGGATTCCCACCGGGTAGCCGTGCAGCATGGCCCAGCCGGTGACCAGGCTGGAGCCGTACAGCGGCTTGAACTCGTCGAAGTCCGACGCGTCGACGATGCGGGCGATGACCTCCCGTGGGTCGAACGGCGTCTTCAGGTCGGTGGGGATGAGGCCGAGCAATTCCTCCTCGTCGTGGACCGGCGGCGTGGGATCGGGCTGGGCGGCCGGACCGTGCTTGCGCCAGTTCAGCCGGCCGACGATCTGGCGGCCGATGCGGATGGCGTCGCGTTCGTCGAGGGCCAGGTAATCGGCCAGGCCGGACGTGCGCGCGTGCATCTCGGCGCCGCCCAGGGACTCGTCGTCGGAGTCCTCGCCGGTGGCCATCTTCACCAGCGGCGGTCCGGCCAGGAAGACCTTGGCGCGCTCCTTGACCATCACCACGTAGTCGGACAGGCCGGGGATGTAGGCGCCGCCCGCCGTGGAGTTGCCGAAGACCAGTGCGATCGTGGGGATCCCCGCGGCTGACTTGCGCGTGAGGTCCCGGAAGATCTGGCCGCCCGGGATGAAAATCTCTTTCTGGGTAGGCAGATCCGCGCCGCCGGACTCCACCATGCCGATCACCGGCAGTCGGTTCTGGATCGCGATTTCGCCGGCCCGCAGGGTCTTGCGCAGCGTCCAGGGATTGCTCGCCCCGCCGCGGACCGTCGGGTCCGAGGCGTTGATGACGCACTCGACGCCGTTCACCACGCCGAGGCCGGTGACGACGCTGGCGCCGACGGGGAAGTCGCTGCCCCACGCGGCCAGCGGGGAGAATTCCAGGAATGGCGCGCCGGGGTCGAGCAGCAACTCGATGCGCTCGCGGGCCAGCAGCTTGCCGCGCTGGTGATGGCGGGTCACATACTTCTCGCCGCCGCCTGCGACCGCCTTGGCCTGCTCGATGTCGAGCTCGGCCAGCTTGGCCAGCATCGCCGCGCGATTGGCTGCGTATTCAGGTGAGCTGGCGTCGACGTTCGACTTGAGGGTGGTCACCGGGTGGTCACCGCCCGCTCCCCGTCCGTCTTTGACCCCGCCAGCGTCGCTGGATGGGCCGAGTTGCGGCGATGGCGGGGTCAAAGTCGCTCATGAGGTGTAGCCCAGGAGTTTGGCGCTCAGGCCGGTGAGGATCTCGGTGGTACCGCCGCCGATACCCAGGATGCGCATGTCGCGGTACTGCCGCTCCACCTCGGCGTCGCGCAGGTAACCCATCCCGCCGTGCAGTTGGACGGCCTGATCGACGACCCACATGCCGGCCGCGACGGCGGTGTTCTTGGCGAAGCAGGCCTCCTTGACCAGGTTGGGCTCGGTGCCCGCCCGCAGCGCGACCGACCGCGTGTACTCCCGCGCCACCTCGACGCGGCGGGCCATCTCGGCCAGTGTGTGCTGGACGGTCTGCCTGCTGATCAGCGGCCGCCCGAACGTCTCGCGCATCCGGCACCACTCCACTGACAGGTCCAGGCACCGTTGCGCGCTCGCGTAGGCCTGCACGGCCAAGCCGACGCGCTCGCTCACGAAGTGGTCGGCAAGCTGGCCGAACCCACTTCCCTCGGCGCCGATCAGGTTCGCCGCCGGCACCCGCACGTCGGCGAAGGACAGCTCGGCCGTGTCGGAGCACAGCCAGCCCATCTTCTCCAGCTTGCGCGAGACCGTGAACCCGGGCGTGCCCTTGTCGATGACCAGCAGCGAGATGCCGTGCGCGCCGGCGACCCCGGTACGCACCGCGGTCACCACGAAGTCCGCGCGCACCCCGGAGGTGATGTAGGTCTTCGCGCCGTTGACGACGTATTCCGCACCGTCCCGCTCGGCGCCGGTGCGGATACCCGCCACGTCCGAGCCGCCGTCGGGCTCGGTGATGGCCAGTGCGCCGATCAGGTCGCCGGTCATCGTCGGCCGTACCCACCGCGCGACCTGCGCGGGGTCACCCGCCGCGACCAGATGCGGCAACGCGATGCCGGACGTGAACAGGCTCGCGAACATTCCCCCCGCGCCGCCGGCGTAGTGCATCTGCTCGGCCAGTACGAGTGCGTCCAACGCGTCGCCGCCACCGCCGCCGACCCTGGCTGGGAACGACAACCCGATCAGCCCGAGCTCGGCCGCCCGCCTGTGCAGCGAGCGTGGCAGCTCACCCGCGCGCTCCCAGTCGTCCTGGTAGGGCAGCACATCGGAGGCCATGAAGCGGCGGATTGTGTCGCCCAGGGCCAGCCGCTCGGGGGTCTCGAACGGGCTCACCACTGCACTAGCTCCTGGGGGACCTCGACCTTGCGCGAACCCAGCCACTCGCCCAGCGCCTTGGCCTGCGGGTCGTGGCGCGCGTTCGACGCCACACCCTGGCCGAGCAGCCCTTCGACGACGAAGTTGAGCGCGCGCAGATTGGGTAGTACGTACCGCCTCACTCGCAGCGGCGCAGTCTCGGGAAGCAACTGCTGGAACAGCTCCACGGTCAGCAGGTGGGCCAGCCAGCGCCACGCTTGCTCAGTCGGCGCCCACACCCCGACGTTGGCGTCGGCGCCCTTGTCGCCGCTGCGGGTGCCGGCGTAGAACCCCAGCGGCATGGCCCGGGTGGTGGCTCCGACGAACGGTTCAGGCAGAGGCGGCTCTGGCCAGTCATCATGCAGGGCACCGGTGTGCGGTGAATGGGCGATGTCGACGCGGGTCCCGTCCGGCAGCACCGCAATGTGCGGGACCTGCGCTGCATCGACGTAGGCAGCAGTGAAAACCCCGTACGGCGATGCCTGGCCGGGCGGCGCGGTGACGTGGAATCCGGGGTAGCTGCCCAGCGCCAGTTCGATCGCCGCATTCGAGAACGCCCGGCCGACTTTGGTGGAATCCGGCCCACGGACGACGCAGTGCAGCAACGCGGCGGCCTCCTCCTGCACCGGCGAGTCGGGATGGTTGGTGTGCGCCAGCGTCCACGTCGCGTCGAGGTGGGCGAGCTGCTTGCGCACCGTCGCGGCCTTGTGGTCGATGTGGTTGCCGGTCAGGACGAAGGTCACTTCGTTGCGGAAGCCACCAAGCGTGTTGAGACCGACTTTCAGCGTCGGCGGCGGAGGCTCGCCACGCACTCCGGCAATGCGTACCCGGTCCGGCCCGTCCTGCGTCAGCGCGATGGTGTCGAAGCGGGCAGTGACGTCGGGGCCGGCGTAGCGCGGGCTGCCGATCTCGTACAGCAGCTGCGCGGTGACTGTCCCGACACTGACGAGACCGTCTGTGCCCCGGTGCTTGGTGATGACGCTGCTGCCGTCCGCGTGTACTTCGGCGATCGGGAAGCCCGGGTGAGCCAGGTCGTCCCCGACCTCGTCAGCGAAGAACGAGTAGTTACCGCCGCTGGCCTGTGTCCCGCACTCGAGGACGTGCCCGGCGACGACCGCGCCGGCCAGTGCGTCGTAGTCGGTGTTCGCCCAGCCGAAATGGGCGGCGGCCGGCCCGACGACGAGTGAGGCGTCAGTCACCCGCCCGGTGACGACGATGTCGGCGCCGGCGCGCAGGCAGCGGGCGATGCCCCACGCGCCGAGGTAGGCGTTGGCCGCCAACGGCTCACCCAGGCCGAGCTCGGGCGCGCGGGAGTGCAGGTCGTCACCCTCGACATGGGCGACGCTGACGTCCAGGCCCAGGCGGGCGGCGAGTTCACGCACCGCGGCGGCCAGTCCGACCGGGTTGAGGCCGCCGGCGTTGGCGACGATCTGCACACCCTTGTCCAACGCGATGCCGAGAGAGTTCTCGAGCTGGCGCAGGAACGTCTTGGCGTAACCCAGCGACGGATCCTTGCGCCGATCGCGGCCGAGGATGAGCATGGTCAGCTCGGCGAGGTAGTCACCGGTCAGCACATCGAGGTCGCCGCCGGTGAGCATCTCGTGCATCGCCGAGGCCCGGTCGCCGTAGAAGCCCGACGCGTTCCCGATCCGCAGTGGCGCGGTCATGGTCCCGCCGCGCCCGACTGGGCAACCTGGTGCGTCCCCGAACGGCCGGGAATGCCACGAGCCGGGGCACGGCCGGTGCCGGGCGGACCGGCGAAGGCCTGCGCGATGCCCAGCCATTGCGCGGCGTCGCCGCCTTCGGCGTGCACGTCGAGGTCGGCGAGGTGGCGACGCCGGGTGACGAGCAAGCAGAAGTCCAGGGCGGAGCCGGTGACCCGCTGGGCCGCGTCCGCCGGTCCCCAGGTCCACACGTCACCGCCCGGGCCACTGAGCTCCACCCGGAATGGCTCGGCCGGGACGGGCCGGTCGTGCAGGAGATAGGCGAAGTCGCGGGTGCGGACGCCGAGGTGGGCGACGTGGCGCAGTCGGGCGGTCGGGGTGCGTGCGATGCACAGTGTGTCGGCGACGTCCTGCCCGTGGGCCCAGGTCTCCATCAGCCTGGCCGTGGCCATCGAGGACGCGCTCATCGGCGGCCCGAACCACGGCAGCTTCATCCCGTCCGGAACGCGGGCCAGCCCGGCTTGCAGCCTGGTGCGGCCTTCGCGCCATCCCGCGAGCAGCGTCGCCGGTGGCTGCGCCGCACGCTCGCCGGCGGCCCGGTCGACGTAGCCGTCGATGGCGGCGAGCGCCGTCGCCGTCAACTCCCGGAACTGCTCGGGGTCCGTCGCGGCGAGCGTCGCGACGTCGTCAGTCCAGGCGAGGTGGCCGATCTGATGGGCGATTGTCCAGCCGGCGGCGGGGGTGGGCTGCGCCCAGTCCTGCTCGGGCAATGCGGCTACCGCAGCGTCGAGTTCGCCGCTCTCGGCCGCGAGGTCGGTGATGAGCCCGATCAGGTCAGCCACGGAGCGAGCCTGGCACGTGGGCGTGAATAAATCAATGATGCTTGCTTGTTTTGGCTAGCAACGCGATCCGGCGCACGGTAGTGCATTTACGCCGCCAGGGCGTTGGTAGCGCAACAACAACAGCTGGTCAGCTGGGCAGCGGGTCCATCAGGCCGGTGCCCACGGCGCCGACGGCGGCACCCAGCCCTAGGCCGGTCACCGTGCGGGCGGCGCCGCGCCGCCCGGCCTTGCGCAGTCCGCGGGCGAGCAGCAAGGCGGCCACGCCGCCCAGCGGGAGGTCGGACCTGCGCAGCGTGGAGCCGCCCACCCGCCCGTCCCACCAGGGCGAGGCCGGCGCTTCGTGGGCGTGCCGAGTGACGACGACGCCCGCGGCCAGGCCGAGGACCGCGGCAACGATCGGGGCTTTACTCATGGCGCGACCCTAGCGATGGCGGAGTCACCAGTCAGCCCAGGGATCAAGATCCCTCGAACGGCCAGCCGGTCTCCTTCGAAGCCTGCGTCTGCTGCGCATGGGCATACAGGTTGTCGGCCGTGCTGCCGACCGCCTCGGCCACCTCGACGCCGGTCTGGTCGGCGAGCAGGTACACGCCGTAGGCGAGTTCTCCCAGACGGGTGGGCCAGTCCGGGCCGGGTCGAAACGGCCGCCTGCCCCGATCGGTGATCGCGGTGACCGTGGCCGTCAGGGACCCGAGCAGTGTCTGCAACTCCAGCAGCAGGGTGGGCACGGGCGCGTGCAGGTCAGCGGCGTCGGCGCTGTGCGCCACGATCTGCTGAACATCACCGGTCACGCAGGTCCTCGCTTCTGGCAGGCACCGCGCGAACGTTGCTCGGCGACCCGGTTCGTCGGCTATTTCACTTACCCAAAACCTAGCCGATGAACCCCAGTACGCTTGCCGCCATTCCCGATCCACCGAGCCGAGGAACCGCCCGTGAGCACAGCGCGACCCGCGCGTCTGCGTGTCGGAGTCGTCGGGGCGGGACGGGTGGGCGCGGCTCTCGGCGCCGCCCTGGCCAGGGCCGGTCACCCGGTCGTCGCGGCCAGCGCAGTCTCGGTCGAGTCGCGGCGCCGCGCGGACAGGTTCCTGCCCGACGTGCCGATCCTGGCGCCCGACGAGGTCGTCGCTGCGGCCGACTTCGTCCTGCTCGCAGTGCCCGACGACGCCCTGCGATCGCTGGTGGCCGGGCTGGCCGCGACGGGCGCGTGGCAGGAGGGTCAACTGGTCGCGCACACGTCGGGGGCTCAGGGGATCGGCGTCCTGGACGCCGCATCGGCGCGCGGCGTGCTGCCGCTGGCGCTGCATCCGGTCATGACGTTCACCGGCCGGGCCGAGGATCTCGAGCGCATCACCGGGGCAACGTTCGGCGTCACCGCACCCGAGGAGCTTCGTGCGGTCGCCGAGTCCCTGGTGGTCGAGATGGGCGGGGAGCCGGTGTGGGTACCCGAGCTGGCCCGTCCGCTGTACCACGCGGCGCTCACCATCGGCTCGAATCACCTGGTCACGTTGGTGAACGATGCCCTTGACCTGCTCGACGTCGCCGGGGTGGAGCAGCCCGCCCGCCTGCTTGCCCCGTTGCTCAGCGCCGCCCTCGACAACGTCCTGCGCCTCGGCGACTCCGCGCTGACCGGTCCGGTATCGCGCGGTGACGTGGCGACATTGGCCATCCACCTGCGCACTGTCGGCGCGCAGGCGCCAGACGTCCTCCCGTCCTACCTGGCGATGGCCCGCCGCGCCGCGCAACGGTCGCACGCGACCGGCCGGCTGAGCGACGCCCAACTCGCTGCAGTGATCGAGACGCTGGAGCAGTCATGACGACACTTGTTCGGTCGCGGGCCGAGTTCGTCGCCGTGCGCGACGCATTCACCGGCCCGGTCGGGCTGGTGCCGACGATGGGCGCGCTGCACGCCGGGCATCGAGCCAACATCGCGCAAGCCCAGGAGCTGTGCGAGTCGGTCGTCGTGACGATCTTCGTCAACCCCTTGCAGTTCGCGCCGACCGAGGACCTAACCGTCTATCCCCGTACGCTCGAACAGGACGTGGCGATGTGCGAGCAGGCCGGCGTCGACGTGGTGTGGGCGCCCTCGGCCGCCGACGTCTACCCCGACGGGACCGCCCAGGTCCGGGTCGACCCCGGGCCGCTGGGCACCGAACTCGAAGGAGCCGTGCGCCCGGGGCACTTCTCCGGCGTCCTCACTGTCGTGGCCAAGCTGCTCAACCTGACCCGTCCCGCGGTCGCGTTTTTCGGCGAGAAGGACTACCAGCAATTGACCCTCATCCGCCGCATGGCCGCCGACCTTGAACTGGGTGTGGGCATCGCCGGTGTGCCGACGGTCCGCGACGCCGACGGATTGGCGCTGTCGAGCCGCAACGCCTTCCTGGCCGCCGGCGACCGGCCGGCCGCCCTGGCCCTGTCGCGGGCGCTGCTGGCCGGTGTCGCCGCGGCGCCGCGCGGTGCTGTGGCGGTGCTCGACGCAGGCTGCGCGGTTCTGGCCGCCGAGCCGAAACTATCCGTCGACTACCTGGAACTGCGCGGACCGGAACTCGGCCCGGCTCCGCAGCACGGCGCGGCCAGGCTGCTGGTGGCCGGACGCGTCGGACGCACCCGGCTCATCGACAACCTGGCGGTGGCGCTGTGAGGTTGCCCATGCGCCTGAGTGCCCCGCCACCGGCCGGCGAGGAGTCATAGTGACGGAGATGGCGCCAGGACTGCCACGACACACGGTGGCTGCCATCGTCGACGCCGCGCTGGCCGAGGACGTCGGGGCGGGCGGCGACGTCACCACCACCGCCACCGTCGGCGCCGGGGTGATCGGCGCCGCCGACCTCGTGCCCCGCCAGGCTGGAGTGGTGGCGGGTCTACCCGTCGCCGCCTACGTCTTCGAGGTCGTCGGCCAGGGCAGGTTGCGCGTCGAGCTCGGCACACAGGACGGCGCGCGTGTCACTGCGGGCGAGGTACTGGCCACCGTGCGCGGGCCGGTGCGCGACATCCTCACCGCCGAGCGCACCGCGCTGAACCTGCTGGGTCACCTCTCCGGCATCGCCACTCTCACCCGCGCCTGGGTGGATGCGGTGTCCGGCACGAACGCGGCGATCCGCGACACCCGAAAGACGCTGCCGGGCCTCCGCGCGCTGGAGAAGTACGCGGTACGGATGGGGGGAGGTGTCAACCACCGCATGTCGCTGTCTGACGCCGCTCTCGTCAAGGACAACCACGTCGCGGCGGGCGGCGGCGTCGTCGAAGCCTTCGAACTCGTCCGCGCCGCCTACCCCGGACTGGCCCTCGAGGTCGAGGTGGACACCGTCGCGCAGGCCCAGGCCGTCATCGACGCGGGGGCCGATCTCGTCCTGCTCGACAACATGCGCACGGTGCAGCTGCGCGAGGTCGTCGCCTATGCAGCCGGGCGGGCTCGACTCGAAGCCTCCGGCGGCCTCAGCCTGGGCGACGCACGCGCGGTGGCCGAAACGGGCGTCGACTACCTTGCAGTCGGCGCGCTCACGCATTCCGCGCCCGTTCTCGACATCGGGCTGGACCTCGAGACAGGACACCCCTAGCAATGCTGCTCGCGATCGACATCGGCAACACCAACACGGTCCTCGGGGTCTTCGACGGCGAGAAGCTCGAGCGCTCCTGGCGCATCAAGACCGACGCGCGCAGCACCGCCGACGAGCTGGCCCTGACGTTCGGCGGCCTGCTCACCGCCTTCGAGATCACGGGGTGCGCGGCCTGCTCGACCGTGCCCGCCGCCCTGCGCGAACTGCGAGTCATGCTCGCCGCGTACTACCCCGACGTGCCCACGGTGATCGTCGAACCCGGCGTGCGCACCGGCGTCGGCCTGCAGTACGACAACCCAAAAGAAGTCGGCGCCGACCGCATCGTCAACACCCTGGCCGCGCACCACCTCGTCCACGGCCGACCGGCCATCGTCGTCGACTTCGGTACTACGACGAACTTCGACGTCGTGAACGAACGCGGCGACTTCCTCGGCGGAGCGCTCGCGCCGGGCATCGAGATTTCCCTGGACGCGCTCGCCGCCCGCGCCGCGCAGCTGAGCAAGGTCGAACTCGTCGCACCCAGCCGCGGACCTATCGGCAAGAGCACCGTGGAGGCGCTGCAGTCCGGCGTGGTCTTCGGTTTCGCGGGCCAGGTCGATGGACTGGTGCGCCGCCTCAGCGCGGTGCTGCACCCCGGGGACCCTTCCGCCGTCGAGGTGATCGCCACCGGCGGGCTGGCCGTTCTTGTGATCGAACACTGCGAGACGGTGACTCGCCACGAACCGGATCTGACCCTGCTCGGCCTGCGCCTGATCTATGAACGCAACACCTGAGCACCTGGGGAGATCACTAGGGTTGGTCAGATGGATCTGCGTATCTTCGTCGAACCCCAACAGGGCGCCAGCTACGACGACCAACTACGGGTGGCCAGAGCCGCCGAGGATCTGGGCTTCGACGCCTTCTTCCGTTCCGACCACTATCTGGTGATGGGCGGCGGTGACGGGCTGCCCGGCCCCACCGATGCCTGGGTGACGCTCGGGGCCATGGCCCGCGAGACCTCACGCCTTCGGCTGGGCACGCTGGTGAGCCCGGCCACCTTCCGCCAGCCGGGCCCGTTGGCGATCACGGTCGCCCAGATCGACGCCATGAGCGGGGGCCGCGTCGAACTCGGCCTGGGCGCGGGCTGGTACACCGACGAGCACCGCGCATACGGAATCCCCTTCCCGGACGTGGCCGAACGCTTCGACATCCTCGCCGAACAGGTCGAGATCATCGACGGTCTGTGGGGCACGCCCGCCGGCGGCTCCTACAGCTTCCAGGGCGAGCACTACCAGCTCACCGACTCACCCGCGCTGCCCAAGCCGGTCCAGTCGCCGCGGCCGCCGATCATCCTGGGCGGCGCGGCTAGACGGCGCGGGGCGGCGTTGGCCGCGAAGTACGCCGACGAGTTCAATCACGGCTTCGACCGGGCCGGTGCCGGCGCGGCGTTCGACCGGGTGCGGGCCGCCGCGGCGCACACCGGGCGCGATCTGGTGTATTCGGTCGCCGACGTGCTGTGCGCGGGCAACGACGAGGCCGAGATCGCGCGGCGGGCGGCTGTGATCGGCCGCAGCCCGGCCGATCTGCGCGAGGCGGCGTTCGGCGGCAGCCCGGCCGAGGTGGTTGACCGGATCGGCGAGTACGCCGACCTGGGTGCGACCCGGATGTACCTGCAGGTGCTGGACCTCACCGACCTCGATCACCTCGAACTGGTAGCTGCCAAGGTCGCCCCCCAGCTCTAGCCTGCCGAAGCGTGGCGTGGTGCGTTCCGGGCCGAGTGCGTGTGAGCGCGCCGCTCAACGAATACCGCGCCACTCGGCTCAGCAGAGTTCAGAGCCAGCCCCGCTCGTCTGCGACCTGCATGGCCTCGACCCGGTTTCGGACCCCGGTCTTGGCGATGGCCGCCGACAGGTAGTTGCGCACGGTGCCCTCGGACAGGAAAAGTTTGGCCGCGATGTCGGCCACCGTCGCGCCGTCGCGGGAGGCCACCAGCACGTCGCGTTCTCGGCCGGTGAGCGGTGACTGACCCCCGGCCAGCGTCGCCGCTGCGAGCGCCGGGTCGACGACGCGCTCCCCGCGGGCGACCCGCCGTACCGCATCAGCGAGCTGCTCGGCGGGGGCGTCCTTGACGACGAAGCCGAGCGCACCGGCCTCCATGGCGCGCCGCAGGTAGCCGGGCCGGCCGAACGTGGTCAGGATGATCACCCGACAGGACGGCATCTCGTGGGTGAGCGCAGCCGCGGCGGCCAGCCCGTCCAAACCCGGCATCTCGATGTCGAGCAACGCGATATCGACCTGCGCGGCCTGAGCTGCGGCCACGACCTCGTCCCCGCGGCCGACCTGCGCCACCACGTCGAAGTCGTCCTCGAGTTCGAGCAGCGCCGCGAGGGCCGAGCGGACCAGCCGTTGGTCGTCGGCGAGCAGCAGTCGGACATTCACCTGGCGACGAACGGTATGTCGGCCGCGTCCACGTCGGCCGCAGCCGGCACCGCACCGACCTCGGCGCGCACCCGCCAACCGTGGCCGATCCCGCCGGCCTCGACGGTGCCCCCGACTGCGGCGAGGCGCTCGCGCAGGCCGGTCAAGCCGTTGCCGGCCCCCGAGGTACCACCGCGCCCGTCGTCGACGATCTCGATCCACCGTTCACCGAGCGTGATCGTGCAATTCGTCGCGCGTGAATGGCGCACGACGTTGGTGACGCTTTCGCGGACCACCCAACCGAACACGAGCCCCGCTTCCGCCTCGACGATGTCGACCGAGCCCGGCCAGGTGAACTCGATGCCCGCGGCCCGCAGCACCTCACGCGCACTGGCGAGCTCCCCGCTGAGGGTGACGTCGCGGTAGCCACTGACCGCCGCGCGGACCTCGCCGAGCGTGCGCCGGGTGAGCTCCTCGACCTCGCCGATCTCGGCGGTCGCGCGGGCGGCCTCGCCACGTTCGGCCAGGCGTCGCGCCAGGCCGGCCTTGACGGTGATCGTCGTGAGCGAGTGACCCAGCAGATCGTGCAGGTCGCGGGCGATGCGCGAGCGCTCGTTCTCCGCTGCCAGCCGGGCCACCTCGGCTCGGGCGGCATCGAGTTCCATGTTCGATCGGACGAGGCCGAAGAAGCCCGTCATGGCGAGCGACACCAGGACGATCGTCAGCCCGCCGGCGTAGTTGACCTGGCCACCCCACGATGAGATCAGTCGGGGCACGAACGTCGCGACGAGCGCCAGAGCGCCGACGATGAGCGGCGCGAGCCGCGTCACCTCGGCCACCGTGAGCACGGCGATGTAGACGCAGAAGACCAGCGCGTCCTCGTGCGCGAAGAACGTCTCCGCGACGGTGAGGACGAGCGTGGCGACGTATAACGCCCAGAACACCCGGTAGTTGGTCCACCGCGTGGCGATGGCGACGATGTAGCACGCCGCGAACAGGACGATGATCAGGTAGCCGACCACGGCGCCGGCACCCGCGGCGTCCCGGTTGACACCACTTGCTGTCTGCACCAGATAGATCAGCCAGAGCCCGGGAAAGATCCAGCGCCCCAGCCCGGCTGCGTACATGGTCCTGCTCATCGCGACGGGCGGTTGGTTCGCATCGGTCGGTGGGCAAGTCATGACAGGTCCGAGGGTAGGGCGTTCACACGCGTTTGGTGTCGCGGCGGTAGGCCCAGGCCGCGAACGTGATGGTGGCCGCTGACCACACGGCGATAACGATCCATCCCTTCGCACCCCACGGGTTGCTCGCACCCAGGCCGACGTGGCCCGCCTGCACCAGCCAGTACGACGGCAGCGACTGACAGAGGTCGACGAAGAAACCGCCGCCGGTGATGGGGAACCAGGTGCCGCCGAGGAACGCCAGGAGGCCAACACCACCGCCGATGGCCGCGCCCGCCGAGTCGTCGTTGAGCAGGTGGCCCATCCCGATACCCAGCCCCGCAAAGGGGATCAGCGCGACGATGACCAGGCCCGTCATCTCCAGCCAGGAGCTGATGGGCAGCCGCACACCCATCACGATCCCGGCCGCGTAGAGCAGGATCACGGTGCCCAGAGCCATGACATAGCTGGTGAGGACCTTGGCCCGCAGGTATCCGAGGGCGGAGAGCGGCGTCAGCCGCAATTGCCGGTTCCAGCCGATGGTGCGCTCGGCGGCTATCCGTGCGCCGCCGGAGAGCACCGCCACCATGGCCCCGAACGAGAGCAGGCCGACCATGTAGTACTGCGGCGCCGAGATGCCCGCCGCTTTCAGGAAGTCCTTGCTGCCTTTACTCAAACCGGCCAACAGGAAGTACATGACGATCGGGAACCCGAGCGAGAAGATCATGGACTGCCGGTTGCGAACGGTGCGCAGCAACTCCAAGCGGGTGTAGGTGAGCGTGCTCATCGGTTCGCCTTTTCCTCGTCATCGGGGTCTGCTTCGCCGGTCAGTTGCAGGAAGGCCTCTTCGAGCCCGGCGCCGGTGACCTCGATGTCGTGGGCTTGGGGGAACGCCAGCAGCAGCCCGCGCAGCGCCGTGTCGGAGTCAGAGCAGTTGATGACGACGGCCTCGCCACGCGTGTCGACGTTCGTGACGCCGGGTAGCGCGGCGATGGCGGCCAGGTCGGCGTCGGGCAGCGTGGCGCGGATCGTGCGGGTGCCCACCGCCGCCTTGATCTCGGTCGCCGGGCCGTCAGCCACGATCCGCCCGTTCGCCATCAGGATGATCCGGTCGGCGTAGGCGTCAGCCTCTTCCAGGTAGTGGGTGGCGAAGATGACCGTCTTCCCGCGCGATACGAATGCCCGCATCGTCGACCAGAACTCGCGTCGGGCTTCGACGTCCAACGCCACCGTGGGCTCGTCGAGGATCAACAGATCAGGGTTGCTCACCAGTGCGATGGCAAAGCGCAACCGCTGCGTCTGTCCGCCGGACAGCTTGGTCGTCTTGCGGTTGGCCAGATCACCGATGCCGGTGAGCGCGATGACCTCGTCCACGCCGAGCGGCTTGGGATACAAGCTGGCCACCATGGTGATGAGCTCACGCACGGTCAGGTACTGGATTACGCCGCCGGTCTGCAGCATGCCGCCCACGGCGCCGGCGAGGATCGCATCGGCCGGCGTCATGCCGAACACCGAGACGGTGCCGGCATCGGGCGCCAGGAGGCCCAGCAGCATGTCGATGGTCGTGGTCTTGCCCGCCCCGTTCGGGCCGAGCAGCGCCACCGTTTCGCCGGCTGTGATCGAGATGTCGACGCCGCGCACGGCGTGTACCGGCCCTTCGGGAGTGCGGAACGACTTGGTCAGTCCGGACAGCTGGATGCCCGTCGTGGGCGGGCTGGCGAGGTTTGTCGTCATGCCCGCCAGTCTTGCCTGGCGGGTGGAACGGGCATAGTGCAGGTCGATCAGTGTTGCGTGGTGACATTCGTCAGAATCATCTCGCCGGCGCACGTGGATAGGGTGGCGCGGTGCCGTTAGAACCTCCCGACGACGACCTGCCCGAGCAGTTGCGCGTCCGCCGCGCCAAGTACGACCGGTTGATGACCGATCCGGCGACCGCGCCGTTCCCGGTGGGCGTCGCGCGGACCCACTCGCTGACCGAGATCCGCGACTCGTATCCGGAACTGCCCGCAGACACCGCGACGGGTGCCGACGTGGGGGTCACCGGCCGGGTGATCTTCATGCGCAACGGCGGCAAACTCTGCTTCGCCATGCTGCGCGAGGGCGGCGCCGAGCTGCAGATCATGCTGTCCCTCGACCGGGTGGGCGTTGAGTCCTTGGCCGCCTGGAAGGCCGACGTCGACCTCGGCGATCTGGTGTTCGTCCGGGGGGAAGTCATCTCGTCAAGGCGGGGTGAATTGTCCGTTATGGTGGATGAGTGGCGCATCACCGCGAAGGCACTGCGACCGCTGCCGGTGGCCCACAAACCGCTTTCTGAGGAGACGCGGGTCCGCCTGCGTTATGTCGATCTGATCGTGCGCCCGGAGGCGCGCCAGATGGTGCAGACCCGTGCTGCGGTGACCAGGTCGTTGCGAGAAACGTTGCACGCGCGCGGATATCTCGAGGTGGAAACTCCGATTCTGCAGTCGGTGCACGGCGGTGCAACGGCGCGCCCGTTCCATACTCATCTCAACGCATTCGACCTCGATATGTCGCTGCGAATCGCCACTGAGCTCTACCTCAAGCGATGCATCGTCGGCGGCATCGAGAAGGTCTACGAAATCGGCCCCGCGTTCCGAAACGAGGGTGTCGATTCGACGCATTCTCCGGAGTACACGCTGCTCGAGGCCTACGAGGCCTATGGCGACTACGACACGATGGCGGAGTTGACGCGTGCATTGATCGTGCAGGCGGCGACGGCGGTCGAGATCACCACGCCGACGACCAGCGACGGAACCGAGATCGATCTCACGGGACCGTGGCGCTCGGTCACCGTGCACGAGGCCGTGTCCGGGGCCGTAGGTGAGGCCGTCACGCCTGACACGTCGGTCGAGGATCTGCAAAGGCACGCTGAACGGCTTGACGTCGCGGTCAAGCCGGGCTGGCCGGCCGGCGATATCGTGTTGGAACTCTTCGAGAAACTCGTGGAACATTCCCTGATCCAGCCGACGTTCGTCATGGACTACCCGGTGGAGGTGCGACCGCTCGCCCGCCCGCACCGAGACGATCCGCGATTGGCCGAAGCGTGGGACGTCGTCATCGGGGGGGTCGAACTCGGGGTGGCCTACTCCGAACTGGTCGATCCGGTTGAACAGCGCAGGCGCCTCATCGCGCAGTCCCTGGCGGCAGCCCAGGGTGACCCCGAGGCGATGCAGCTGGACGAGGACTTCTTGCGCGCTCTGGAATATGGGATGCCCCCGACCGGGGGAATGGGCCTGGGGGTCGACCGACTGGTCATGCTGCTCACCGGGCGTGGTATTCGAGAGACGATTCTTTTTCCGCTGCTCAAGCCCCTGTGAAAACGCCAGAGCGATACCTGGAACGTGCGTTAGCGCCGACGCATTGCATGCGCTAAGGTTCGGGGAGCCGGCCAATTATTTTCGGGGGAAAGGAACAAAATCATGGCACAGAAGCACATCGTTCAACTGATCGATGATCTAGACCACGGCGTTGCCGCCGAAACCGTGTCGTTCGGGCTCGACGGTTCACAGTACGAAATCGACCTGTCCGCGAAGAACGCATCCACGTTGCGCGATGTGCTCTCCGACTACGTCGCCAGTGCTCGCCGCGCGACCCGCGGCAGCCGGGCGTATTCGGCACCCGGCCGTCGCGCCGGCCGGCCAACGCGCAGTGATCGTGAGCAGACGCAGGCAATTCGCGAATGGGCCCGCAAGAACGGTCACAAAGTAGGCGAGAAGGGCCGAATTCCGGCCACCGTACTCGAGGCGTACAACGCCAAGCACTGAGCGTCGACCACCGCAACGCCCCGCTGGTGTACCCGGCGGGGCGTTGTTCATGTTCCGGGGGCAGGTGTCGAGGTGCTCGGCCAGGAACGCCTCGATGCGGCGCTAGGCGTCGGCCGCCGGCGGCGGTCCGGGCCGACCTTGATCAACCTCTATCAGTGGCCGCAGCGGGCCAAGGTGCCGGAATCACTCTGTCAGGACCGGTCCGCAGCCGGGTGTGACCAGGGGATAGCGCCCCGACGCCAACGAGCGCCCGCCCGACAGGCATGCTTCGGCGAGGCAACTGCACAGCGACGGGAGGCAGGCCGTGACCGAATCCGGACAAGACGAGAACATGGAGTCCGACGGTCCGTCGCCGATGCGCCAGGCACGGACGTACGTCCACCGCACGCCGGCGCTGGGCGCCGTCGCCGTCGAACTGCTCTTCGTGCTGCTGCTGTGCAACCAGTGGATGGTCGACCACGTGGTCGTCCCGTGGGAATCGAGTGCCAGCCCGATCCGCCAGGGGCTGGCTCCCGGCTTGGGCGCCTTCTCTTGGTCGTTCACCCCGGTGCTGTCCGGCTACAACTGGCTGTGGGCCGGCCAGATCGCACACCTGTTGGTGTGGCTACTCGTGACGTTCGTGTTGGTCCGGATCTCGCTGCGAACGCGCGAGATCGGCGCACGGTTCATCGCGACCATCGGCTCCGTGGTGATCGCCGCGATCGCCGCGTTGGTGGCCCAGCGGCTGGTGGTCTACCCGGATCTCGCCCGCCTGCAGACCGCGGCTACTCAGACGCACCAGGCCGGCCCCGGCCTGGTCCCGTGGCTCTTCTTTGGCACGGTCCCCGGAGGCAGTGTCACCTTGGTCGTCATCGTCGCAACACTCGCAGCCATCACATCCGGACGGCTGGCCATTTCCGGCGAGGAGGACGGCGACGGCCTCGGTGACCTCGGCGATCTCGAGGACGACGATGCCGGCTCCACGCCGGTGGACGATGACCGCGGTCTGCCGGGCTGACACCCAGGAACTCGGTCAGCGACAGCGTTCGCTGTCAGCGGACATGGCCCGGGCATCTTGGTGCGTCGTGCACCGTTGAGTGAGTAGCACCGCCAGCTTGCGCCGGGCGGTGCGGCTGGGGAGGGCTCGTCCGTGCGCGAATCGGCGGTCCGTCGGTCTCGGGACTAGAGTCGAAGGCAGCGGGAACAGGCGCGGAAGGAGCTATCCAATGTTCGAGAGGTTCACTGACCGCGCGCGTCGCGTTGTCGTCCTGGCCCAAGAAGAGGCCCGGATGCTCAACCACAACTACATCGGCACCGAGCACATCCTGCTCGGGCTGATCCACGAGGGCGAAGGCGTCGCCGCCAAGGCCCTCGAGTCGCTCGGTATTTCGCTGGACGCTGTGCGCCAGCAGGTCGAGGAGATCATCGGCCAGGGCCAGCAGGCGCCGAGCGGGCATATCCCGTTCACGCCGCGGGCCAAGAAGGTGCTGGAGCTGAGCTTGCGCGAGGCGTTGCAGCTCGGCCACAACTACATCGGCACCGAGCACATCCTGCTCGGTCTCATCCGTGAGGGTGAGGGTGTAGCCGCCCAGGTGCTCGTCAAACTCGGCGCCGACCTGAACAAGGTGCGCCAGCAGGTCATCCAGCTGCTCAATGGTTACCAGAGCAAGGAACCGGCCGGCGGCACCACGTCCGAGGCCGCGCCGTCCACGAGCCTGGTGCTCGACCAGTTCGGCCGCAACATGACCCAGCTGGCCCGCGAGGGCAAGCTCGATCCGGTCATCGGCCGCGAAAAGGAAATCGAGCGCCTGATGCAGGTGCTCTCGCGCCGCACCAAGAACAACCCGGTGCTGATCGGCGAGCCCGGCGTCGGCAAGACTGCCGTGGTCGAGGGGTTGGCCCAGGCGATCGTTCGCGGCGAGGTGCCCGAGACGCTCAAAGACAAGCAGCTCTACACCCTCGACCTCGGCTCGCTGGTCGCTGGTTCGAGGTACCGCGGTGACTTCGAGGAGCGGCTGAAGAAGGTCCTCAAGGAAATCCGCACCCGCGGCGACATCATCATGTTCATCGACGAGATCCACACCTTGGTGGGCGCCGGTGCCGCCGAGGGCGCCATCGACGCGGCGAGCATCCTCAAGCCGATGCTGGCCCGTGGCGAGCTGCAGACGATCGGTGCCACGACGCTGGACGAGTACCGCAAGCACCTGGAGAAGGACGCCGCACTCGAGCGCCGCTTCCAGCCGGTGCAGGTGGGCGAGCCGAC
>JALYVG010000129.1 GCA_030853345.1 Actinomycetota bacterium
ACATTGGCCACGGCCCACTGGATCCGCTGGTGTTCTACAGCGCCCAGCGGTGCTTGGCGACAATCGGCAGCCGAGCCCACCGGCGACCCAGACCCCACGTCGTGCCGGCGTAGGTGGCGGCCAGGACGACGAGGACCACGGCGTAGATGAAGTGGTAGTCCGTCAGCGGGTTGGGTGAGCCGGTCGGGGCACCGGTGCTCGTGTGCTGAGCAAGGGGGAACTCGGCGAACCACATGAGCGCCAGCATCGCTACGCCGGACGCTGCCGCGATTCGCATGGCCACGCCTGCGGTCAGCGCGACGCCGATGCCGAGCAGGCCGAGCATGAACGTCCAGTTGGCCCAGCCGGAGCCGGCGATGGAGTGGAAGAACGACTGGAACGGGCCGACCTCGACGTGCGCAAGGAAGCCGTTGGTCGGGGAGCCGCCGTTGATCCAGGCCTTGGCCGACGGTGTCGCGTAGTTCAGGCCGAACGTCTTGTCGAGAAATGCCCAGAGGAACACGAACCCGGTGGCCACGCGCAGCACGGCCAGCGACTTGGCTGCCGTGGACGTCATCATCGCACCGCGAACTTCCGCGATCTCGGGGTGAGTGGTCTCGACATGATCTGAACGATGGAGCGTCATGGCTCCTCCTTATTCGGTTTCGTTCTTTGACGTCTCAACTATCCCGCCTTGTCGCGCCGGGCGCCGGAGCCGAAAAGCCTTTATTCGCGGGACCAAGGTCATCGCAAACGCCAGTTGTGCAACCAGGTGCGCCTCAGGCGGCGCCCGGTTGCACAATCGGGAAGTTGCGGAGTGGATCAAGCAGTGTGGGTGCGATCGTCGAGCACGTCGCTGACGTGGCGGCGCATGCTCGCCGCGGTGACCGGCGCCCGACCGACCCGGATGACCAGGTGCGGCTGCACGCCGAGGCGCAGCTCGTCACGCAGTTGCAGGCGGATGGCTGCCACTTCGATCACCTGGGTGAACAGGCTGGCGACGAAGCCTGCGCGAGTGATCTCCAGCCACACCCGCTCGAGGGCCTCACCCGCTCGTAGCCACGCCGCCGGCGAGTCGGCATCGGTGCCGAGAATGAGCAGGCACTGGTCGGCCGAGGAGTGGGTGTCGCCCGGCAACCACCCGGCGCCCTGGCTGTCGAAGTCCCGGATTGGCACGTCGTCGCCGGCGGTGCCGTCCACGTGCGGGACGGCGGCGGCGCGTACCCCGTCCAGGCGGGTGGGATCGTTGCTGGTCCAGGCGCGCAACTCGGCGCGGTACGCGGGGCTGGCGATCTGCTCGGCGTCGGCCTTCTGGGTCAGTCGTGCCAGCGTCTGCCGGTCCTCGACGCGCACCACGGGGTGCAGCACGGCGCCCTCCGCTTGGGCGGCGCGGACCAGGGTCGCGACCAGGTCGGCGGGCACCGGGTCGTCGGCGAAGCGACGACGATTGGTCTGGCGCAGCTCGACGACGGCGTCCAGCGCGGCCAGCTCGGGATCGATCGCGGCGGCGGCGTCGACCTCGATCCGCGCCACCAGCTGCGGGTGCTCGGGATCCGGGAACCGGCGGACCGAGCTGGGGCACCTCGAGGCCGCGAGTGACACCCGGGCGTTGAACAGTGCGCTGCCGGCGCTGAGGTACAGCTGGCGCGCAGTCGGGTCCAGCACGGCCAGCTGCCTGGTCTGGTCGACCCGGCAGTCCAGGCCGTCGGGGGTCAGCACGAATTGCCACGGCTGGGTGTTGTGCACCGACGGCGCGAGCATCGCCCGGGTGACAGCCGCGCGCAATGCCGGGTAACGAGACGTGTTGGGCGTGGTCATGTACCGAGTTCACCGCATTCGCCGGTGGCAGGACAGGGCCGTACGTCCCTCCCAGCGGGGCCCGAGGTCTTACCGGACGCCTGCTTTCCGCCGCAGCGGCAGTTGCCGCCGCCGCTCGCCGGCGCCGGATATCGCGACGTCGTGATCGGCGCGCGGACGGTCTGCGCCGAGCTGCTCCCCACGGCGCATTCGGAGGTACCTTTCACTACACCTTCTGCCTGGTTCCCGCCCTCGATCCACCTGTGCCCAGCGGGAGCGGCGCCGCAGCATCGGAGGGCTGACTGATGTGGGTTGGGCTCATTCTGCTGGGACTGCTCGTCCTAGCCGGATTCGGCGGCATCACCGGCCGCGGCGTGTACGACAGCCGCGACCCTGCCTACAGCCTGCGACTGCCTGATCCGCCACCCATCCCGTGCCCGCGTGCGAATGACCAGGATGACGCCGGTGGTCCGTTACCAACGACCACGTGACCTGCGACTGAGCACTCGACTGCCGTCGTCGTGGCGCTGCTTGATCGCTTCGTCCCGCGCGACGTCGGCAGAATTTCACCAGGCACGTGGTGGCCGAGCCCGTGTTATAGGCTCACCGCGCGCGCGGTGATGAAGTCCGTGTCGGACAACAGCGTCGTGAGAACGTCAGTGGGCACCCGCGTCTCGGTGGTGACGATCATGACCGCCTCGCCGTCGCTGTCGTCGGCCGGTCGGCGCCCGACGGCCGCCGAGACGATGTTCACCTGGGCGACGCCCAGAGCCGTGCCGACGCGGCCGAGCATTCCGGGTTGGTCGCGGTAGCGGAACACAGCGAGGTGTTCCTCGATCTGGAGATTGAACCGCGAACCCCATGCCTCGAGCAGGTGCGGGCGGTTGCGTCGCCCGAGCAGGGTGCCGACCACGCGGGTGCTCTCGCCGCCGCTGCGCAACCGCACCCGGACGAGGTCGGTGAAGTCGTGGGCCTGCGGGCTGCTGCGTTCGGCGATGGCGATGCCGCGTTCCTGGGCGAGGGTAAAGGCGTTGACGTCGTTCACCGCCTCCTCGATGTGCCCGGCCATCACCCCTTTGACCACGTGCACTGTCAACAACCGGCTGTCGCGCTCGGCGATGCGGCCCAAGAACTCGACGTCGACGGCGTCGACGGAGGTGCCGGCCGCCAGTGCCGCGGCGAGGCGGCCGAGGCTGGTGCACAAGCCGAGGAACGGCCCGACCGCCTCCAGGTCGTCCGCCGCGATCGACGGCACGTTCACCGCACTGGTGACGGCGCCCCCGCTCAGCGCGGCGACGATCTGTTCGGCCGCCTGAAAGCCGGCCCGATCTGTCGCCTCGGCCGTGGACGCGCCGAGGTGCGGCGTGACGACGACATTGGGATAGCCGAACAGCGGGTGATCGGTGACCGGCTCGGTGTGGAAGACGTCCAGCGCGGCGCCCGCGACCTTGCCGGAGTCCAGGGCGGCCTGCAGATCGGTGTCGACGATGAGGGGGCCACGCGCGACATTGAGGATACGAACACCGTCCTTCATCTTTGCGAAGGTCTCGGCGTTCAGCCAGCCCTGCGTCTCGCTGTTGTTCGGCAGGTGCACGGTGATGAAGTCGGCGGCGGCATAGATCTGGTCCGGCACTGTAGCCCGCTCGACACCGAGCTCCCGGAAGCGCTCCTCGGCGAGGTAGGCGTCGAACGCGATCACGCGCATCCCGAAGCCGCGGGCGCGGTGGGCGACCAGCTGGCCTATCCGGCCGAAGCCGATGATGCCCAGCGTCTTCTCGTTCAGCTCGACGCCGCTGAACTTCGCGCGGTCCCAGTTGCCGCCGATCAGCGAGGCGTGCGCCTGCGGGACGTTGCGGGCCAGCGCGAGCAGCAAGGCCATGGTGTGCTCGGCGGCGGTAATCACGTTCGACTGGGGAGCGTTCGCGATCAGCACGCCGCGGCGGGTGGCGGCGCCGACGTCGATGTTGTCGACGCCCACCCCCGCCCGGGCGACGACGCGCAGCCGGTCGGCCTTGGCCAGCAGGTCGGCGTCGACCTGGGTGGCCGAGCGGATCAGGAGGCCGTCGAAGTCGGCGATGCGCCGTTCGAGCTCGGCGCGGTCCCAGCCGGTGCCGGTCTCGACCTCGAGCCCCGCGCCGCGCAACAGGTCGACGCCGGACGCACCGATCGTCTCGGTGACGAGCACCTTCATGTCATCGCCGCCACGACCCAGTCGACGCAGGCGGTCAGGGCTTGCACGTCTGCCGGGTCGATGGCCGGAAACATCCCGACCCGCAGTTGGTTGCGGCCGAGCTTGCGGTACGGCTCGACGTCGACGATCCCGTTTGCGCGCAGGGTCTTGGCCACCGCAGCCGCGTCCACCTCAGCCGAGAAGTCGATCGTGGCGACGACCAGCGAGCGGTCGGCCGGGTGGGTGACGAACGGGCTCGCGAACTGCGAGGCCTCGGCCCAGCCGTAGACGTGATCGGAGGACATGCGCGTGCGGTCCACGCAGAATGCCAGGCCGCCGCCGGCCAGCATCCAGTCGAGCTGGTCGGCGAGCAGGAGCAGGGTGGCCAGCGCGGGGGTGTTGTAGGTCTGGTTCTGCCGCGAGTTCTCGAGCGCGGTCGCCAGCGATAGCGAGGTCGGTGTCCATCGGTCGGCCGCGCCGTCGAGCTCCCCGATCCGGTCGATCGCCGCGGGGCTGACCACCGCCAGCCACAGCCCGCCGTCAGAGCCGAAGGACTTCTGCGGCGCGAAATAATACGCGTCGGCCTGGGTCACGTCGACGGGCAGCCCGCCGGCACCGGACGTCGCGTCGACCAGGACGAGGGCGTGCTCGGTGCCGTCCGGCCGTCGCACCTCGGTCATCACACCGGTGGACGTCTCGTTGTGCGCCCAGCAGATCACATCGGCGTCGGGGTCCCCGACCGGCGCTGCCGCGCTACCGGGGTCGGCGGAGATGACGATCGGGTCCTCGAGGAACGGAGCCCCACGGGTGACGCTAGCGAACTTCTGGGTGAACTCACCGTTGACCACGTGTAGCGCGCGCCGGCGAACCAGCCCGCAGGCGGCTGCGTCCCAGAAGGCCGTCGACCCCCCGTTGCCGAGCATGACCTCGTAGCCGTCGGGAAGGTCGAAGAGCTCACTCAGCCCGTCGCGGACCTGCCTGACGACTGCCTTTACCGGCGCCTGGCGGTGCGAGGTGCCCATCAGTTGGTGCTGGCCGGCCAACCGTTCTAGAGCCTCGGGCCGCACCTTGGACGGACCGCAGCCGAAACGCCCGTCGGCAGGTCTGAGATGGGCCGGAATCTGCAGCGTTGCGTCGATCACTGTCACGAGACGAGCTCTCCAGTCGGTCAGGCTCGGATGGCAGCCAAAGCGCCTTCGCACAGGCGATGGGTCAGCCTGTGCGATGTTAGACGATCGGACCAGCTCCCCGAGCGGCGTAGCGCGCAGTCGATCGCATTTGCTCCCGACGCACAGGAGCGCGGACGTGATCGAGGCAGCGCGACGGGGTACCCAGCCAGCACGTGCTGCCGAGACTGGGTGGGTGTCGATGAGCTGGGACGCTGTGGATGCCTTGGGGTGTGACAACCGGGCTCCTGGCCGCGCGCGCTCGTTCTGCATCGGGCAGCTGCGCAAGGCCTTGCGGGGCGGCCCGGAGCTTGAGTCGTTGTTGGAGGACACCGCGATCGTGGCCAGCGAGTTGGTCACCAATGCCGTCAACGCCGGATGCGCTGATGTTCGGGTCAGTATGTCGATCCACCCGGCTCACCTTCGCCTGACGGTGCGCGACGACGCTCCCGGCACACCCAGCCAACACCACGCCCAGCCGCAGGACGTGCACGGTCGGGGGATCGCGATAATGGCCGCCCTGGCGCGCGCCTGGGGCGTGGAGACCGCACCGCCGCACAAGCAGACCTGGGCTGAGCTGGCTTTCGCCCCCAGTCTGACGGCACATTGGCCACTTTCTGGGGAAATGGGCGAACTGACTAGTCCCCGACCGCGGTGACCGGCGTAAGTTGTGTGTCGGTTGAACTCGCAGCCGTAGTCAGTCGCCCCGTGCCCACAGCGGCACGCGGCGCAACGCCGAAGGGCGGCGGGCTCGTGCGCAACTTCTCGCTCGACACGGCACTGCACGGAGACCGGTGCGAACTGGTGGTCACCGGCGAGATCGACATCTATACCGCCGATGACTTCGCGGCTTTGGGCATGGGGAACCTCACGGAGGACACGGTCGGTCGACTCGTCGTCGATCTGGCCGGCGTCACCTTCATCGACTCGACCGGCCTCGGGGCGCTGGTACGCATTCGCAACATCGCCCTGGAGGTCGACAAGGACGTGACATTCCGCGACCCATCACCGCGGGTGCAGAAGCTGTTCAAACTCACCGGCCTCGACGGTGTTTTCGCCACGACCACCGCAATCGACGCAGTCAAATCGCCCGCCTCGCCCGCACCCGGCTAGCCGCGATGTGTGAACCCAGTCCGCGAAACGGCATTTCGTACTACCATTAATGCAAACCCGGCTGGACTCACAGCACCTCGGTTGACCGGCGTCTCAGTGAAGGCGATCGCAAGTGAGTGTCCTGTCCAGGTTTGTCACTGCGTTCTCTGCGCTCGACGAACCGACCCTGTCCGGTCCGGAATCGTTACCGGTGCGCCTGGCAATCGCCTGCGCGCGCGTCCTGCCGGTCGACGCGACGGGGATCAGTGTGATGGACGTGTTGCGGGTGCCGCTGGGCGCGAGCAGCGCTGACGCCGAGGCCGTCGAACGCGCGCAGGTCACCATTGGCGACGGACCCTGCATTTTCGCCTTCAGCACCGGAGAGCCCGTGCTGGCGACCCAGGATCAGATGACCCAGTCCTGGCCGATCTTCAGTGAACGGGTGCTCACCCAGACCAGGATCCGGTCAGTGGGCTCCGTGCCGTTGCGTACGCTGAACAAGAGGCTGGGCGCGCTGGATCTGTACTGGCGCAGCCCTCGCGGCGCCACGACCATTGCGATTCCGGCGGCCCTCGAAGTGGCCAATCACATCGCGGCCGTACTGCTCGCCGAGCCGGACGTCACTACGTTGCACGGCGTCACCGGACCGGGATGGGTGGACGCCGCAGCGGCCCAGCGGCGCATGCAGGTCTGGCAGGCCGTCGGCATGCTGAACGTAGCCTGCGCATTGAGCAGTGCCGACGCGATCGCGGTGCTGCGCGCGTACGCCTACTCCCATGACAGCACCCTCGACTCCCTGGCCGAGGATCTACTCTCCGGGGCCGTGCCCCTCCACGACGTGGCCCCGCTGACCTCGGCTACCTGAGCCGTCGCGCTCGGTCGGCAGCGCCGGTAGACGAGCCTGCCTCAACCGGCCACATACTCGTCGACCAGCACGTTGCCGAACTTGCCGTCTGGGTCGTACTCGCCGATCAAGTCACCGAAGGCGGCCAGCTGATCGTATTCGGCGCGCACGCTGGCCGCGGCCAGGTCGAACACCTTGCCCCAGTGTGGTCTCGGCTCGAACGCCGCCAACTGGCGCTCCACGGCGCGCACCACCGGCAGCACCGCCGCCATGTCGTCGATCCAGGTGAAGTGCAACGCCACCGTGTCGCGCCGGTAGCTGGGGCTCAGCCACAGCAGGTCGGCGGCGACAGTACGGATCTCGGCGATCTGCAGCACCGGCCGGACCCGGTCACGCACACTGCGCACGGCTCGCAGCGCGGCCACCGCATGGCGCCGGGGCAGGAGGTACTCGCTCTGCAGTTCCTGGCCGCTACTCGGCGTGTGATCGGCCCGGAAATGGGGCAGCCGCTCGTGCCAGGGGCCGGCTGCGCCGAGCTGCTCTGTGGTGTTCGCCGCGGGCATGCCGGGGATCGGGTGGCGCGCCTCGGCGGCCGCGGTGGCGCCGAACCAGCGAGCCCCCGGCGTGCCGTCGGCGGCCAGCCGCTTGCACCACAGCCGGTTCGTCGAGAAATCGGTGAAGACGCTGACGCTGTAGCCGCTGGCGAAGATCTCCTCGAATTGGTCGTCCAGGGTTGCGTCGTCCAGGCCGTCGAAGACGTACTGCGCCACCGGGAACGAGATCACCAGATCCAGCGTCAGCTGCGTCACCACCCCGAGGCGGCCCAACGCCACCACCACGCCGTCGAAGCGGTCCGGATCTGCTGCTCGGCTCAGCCGTAGGACGTCGCCCGAGGCGATCACCATCTCCAGCGCGCTCACCGCGGTGGCCAGGTTGCCGTTCCCGTTGCCGGAGCCATGGGTGCCTGTCGCGCAGGCGCCCGCGATCGAGATATGCGGCAAAGAACCCAGGTTGGGCAGCGCGAGCCCGGCCTGCTCCAGTGGCGCAACCAGTTGCGCGTAGGTGAGCCCGGCCGCCACCTGCACCCGCCGCGCCGCCGTGTCGATCTCGATCTGCGCCGGCAGGGCGGCGGCCGTCACCTGGATACCGTCGGTGTCGGCGATGCGATTGAAGGAGTGCCCGGTGCCCAGGGCCCGCACCCGGTCGCTGCCACCGACCGCGGCCCGCAGCTCGGCCATGGACGTGGGTCGTGCCAGCGAATGGGCGTTGAACACCACATTGCGAGCCCAGTTCGTGCCGGTCACGCCTCCGAGGTTAACGAGCGGGCGCGACCTAACGCCGGTGCGTCCAGCAGCGCCCACTCAGGCCGCGCGCAACCGTGCTGCACCGCGGGACCTCGCAGACCGGGACACACACCGCCGAGCAGAACCACTCCGCCGGTCGCGTCCGGCTCGGCACCGTCATCGAGTGACCGCAGGTGCGGCAGCGCACGACCTTCACCCGCTGATTAGAACATACAATCGAACTGAATCAGAAGAATAGCTCTTCCAGCGCCGGTATCTCGACGCGTGAGGCAGTGCGGGCCACGGACGCTGCCGCGGACCGGCCGGGCGTTTCGCGCAGGTCGAGCAGCGCCCGCGCCTCGTCGGTGAGGAACCTGCTCGCCTTGGTCAGAACGTGCCGCGCGTGAAAGCTGGTCGGATTGGTGGGCATCCGCAGCGGGGTGTAGATGGTGAGCGTGTCCCGGGCCCGGGTGAGCGCGACGTAGAAGAGCCGCTGCTCCTCCTGCAAGCCGGCGTCGTCACCCAGTGCCATGTCCGACGGGAATGCCCCGTCCACCGCGTGGATCAGATGGACCGCCGTCCACTCGAGCCCCTTGGCCGAGTGGACGGTAGACAGGGTCAGGTAGTCCTCGTCGCGGTGCGGATCCTTCGCGTAGTCGGCGCTGGACGAGGACGGGTCGAGGGTCATCTCGGCGACGAAGATGGCGAGGTCGTGACGGCTCGCGGCGGTTCCGGCCAGCCGGTCGATGTCTTCGACGCGGCCCGTCCAGTCGATGTAGTGAGCGCGCACGAGCGGGCGCACTGCCGCCAGGCACTGTTCGACGATCTCGGTGCTGACGGTGCAGGACTGCGCCTGCCTGAGGTGAGCCAGGGTGGTAGCCAGATTCGTCCGCGCCTTCGGCGGTGCTGCCGCGACGACGGCGGCGTAGCCCGCTTCGTCGTCGGCGTCGAGCAGCAGCGGGACAAGCGTGCGGGCGCTGGCCTTGCCGATGGCGCGGTGCCGGCAGACGAGCCGGTACCAGGCCAGTTCGTCCTGTGGGTTGCTCGCCACGCGCAGGCCCGCGAGCAGGTCACGTACATGGGCGGTGTCCGCGAACCGGATACCGCCGTACTTCACGTACGGGATCTTGCGAACGGTCAGCTCGATCTCGAGCGTCTTGCTGTGGCTGGCGGCTCGCATCAGCACTGCCTGCTCGCGCAGCGCCAGGCCGTCCTGTTGCGCAGCCAGGATTGCCTCGGCTACCACCCGTGCCTCGCTGTCGGTGTCGTCGCAGCGAACCAGCACCGGCTGGGCCGCTGGACCACTGCGGTCGGCGGTGAGTTGCAGCCGCAGGTCGCCCTCGCCGGGGCGGATCACGTTGGCCAGATCCAGCACGGGCTGGGTGGAGCGGAAGTTGCGTTGCAGCCGTACCAATGTCGAGGCGGCCAGTCTGCTGTGCAGCTCGTGCAGGTGATCACCGCTGGCGCCGCGGAAACCATAGATGGCCTGCGCATCGTCGCCCACGACAGTCAGCCCGATCCCGTCCGGTCGCAGGGCAGTGACGATGTCGACCTGCACCCGATTGACGTCCTGGTATTCATCGACCAGCACCCAGTCCCACCGGCTGCGTATCCGCGCGCCGACGCTCGGGTCACTCAGCAGCGCCCGCCAGCACAGCAACAGGTCGTCGAAGTCGAGCAGCCCGCGCGCACGCTTGCGGGCCATGAACGCGCGAAACAGCGCGACAATCTGCTCGGCGTGCGCGGCACACCACGGGAACTCGGAGTCCATCACCTCGCGCGCGGGACGGCCGGTGTTCACCGCCCGTGAGTACACGTCGGCCAGCGCCTGACTAGTCGGCAACCGTACGTCGGTGCCCGTCAGCCCATACTCCTCGCGAAGCAGATCCAGCAGTTCGACGACGTCGCCGGGATCGAGGACGGTGACTGCGGACAGCCCCAGGTTGGCCGCATATTCGGCCACCAGGCGATGCGCGACCGCGTGGAATGTGCCACCCCACAGCCGTTGCCCGGCCGCCGCATCCCCGCACAACGCGGCCGCCCGCGAGGTCATGGACGCGGCTGCCCGCCGGGTGAAGGTCAGCAGCAGCACCCGCTCCGGGGCGACCCCCGACTCCAGCAGTCGCGCCACCCGGGCGGTCAGTGTCCGGGTCTTGCCCGTCCCCGCGCCGGCCACGATGACGAGCTGACCAGCACCGTGCTCAGCTGCCTCCCGCTGCGCGTCGTCGAGATCCTCAGCCCACCGCCCGTCAAACATGTGTTCGATCCTATGCCCGCCACGGAATCGGGGGGACAGGACACGCGGGCCCGGCGCGGCGTCTCGTTATGCTCAGGTCACAGACTCGTGGGGTGTCATGACCGGTCAGTCTCGCCGTGGGCTCCGGCGGTCGGCAACGCTCGGCTGCTGCGTGGTCGCGGTGATGGCATTGACGGCCGGGGCGAGCTCAGCCCGCGACAGGATCCACCGCACCAGCCATGTCACCGGGTCATCGCTACGGGTACTGCAGATGAACCTGTGCGACAGCGGCATCGCCGGCTGTTACACCGCTCGCTCAGTGGGTCAGGCCGCCGGCGTGATCCGCGCCGAGCGACCTGACGTCGTCACCCTCAACGAGGTCTGCGAGCAGGACGTGTCCGCGCTCCACCGGGCGCTGTCCGGGGCGGTGCCGGGGGCCGTCGTCGATTCGGCGTTCGCACCGGCGCGGGACAGCGGCACCGGCGACCCGGTTCGGTGCCGCAACGGGCAACGCTACGGGAACGGCCTGCTGGTGCAGGTCCGGCCGCCCGACGGCGGACGCATTACCCGGGCCGCGACCTACCCGATGCAGGACACCGCCGACCCTGAGCAGCGGGTCTGGCTGTGCCTGCACGCGACCGACCGTTTCTATGCCTGCACCACGCATCTGGCCAGCATCCGCCCGGCCGTCGCGCTGCGCCAATGCCGCTATCTTCTCGGCACCGCCATCCCCGCGCTGCGCAAGCGCGGCGGGACGTCCGACCCGGTTGTGCTCGGGGCGGACCTCAACCTCGTGACCGGCCGCACCCCGGATGCGCGCTCGTGCGTGCCGGCCGGCTTCGCGCACACCGACGACGGTGCCCGGCAGCACGTTGTGACCAGCGGCGAGTTCGCCGTCACCTCGAGCAGGTCGATCAGCATGCGCGGCACCACCGACCATCCCGCCCTTCTCGCCGACCTCACGAGGGCGGCCTAGCTCCCGTCGCGCCGGCGTCGGCCCGGATCTTTTCCCCGCCCGACAACGTGCCCTTGGAAAGGTCCCGACGCACCCACCCGAGGCCACGGTCCGTAGGAGACGGGCCAACTCGCCGCGGTCGGCACGCGGCCCGGTTCGGCTGCGGCCACGATCGTCCAGAGCTCCTCCGGCCAGCGCGGCGCGTACGACCTGCGTTCGTTCGGGCACGTGCTAGCCGAGCCCGGTCAACACGCGGTTAGGAAACCTCTTCCGAGCAAGCCGTGACGGGGAAGGCCAAATTGGACAGGAGTAGCCTGAAATAGCATATGGCGCTCGACGTAGAGCGGAGGGGGCACATGGTGACCTCTCTGCTGATCGTTGAAGATAACGAGCTTCTCCGCAAGACAGTGGCAGCTCACCTTCGCGATGGAGGCAGGTTCGACTCCGTGATCGAGGCTGGCACCGGCGCCGAAGCGCTGAGCGCCGCCGCTGAGCGCGAGTTCGTCGCGGTCGTCCTGGACCTCTCGCTGCCTGACGTACGGGGCAGCAGCATCATCTCGGCCTTACGCGCGCACAGTCCCGCGGCGCACATCGTCGTGTTCTCGGCCGACATCAACGGCGGCGCGGAGGCTGCCCGGTTCGGCGCCGACGGTTTCGTCTTGAAAGGCGTCGATCTGGCCGAACTGGACCGCCACTTCGTCGCATAGTCCGACCGCAGTCGCAGCGCCCCCGGTCGCTGTCACGCTCGAGGATTGCCGAGGCTTCCTAGCTGGTCGGCGGCGTCTCCGGCCGAGGAACTTCCTGGTGCGGTGCACTGTCGGGCCGATCTGAGCCGCCGCGGGACGCGAACTTCTCCTGGTAGCTGGCGACGCTCTCCTGGGCCCTGGCCAGACCTTTTTGCAGGACGTCGAGGTAGGAGGACGTCAGGTCTTTGCGTCGCTCGGGATCTTTGAGAGCCGCCATGGCCTTCTCGAACTCCGCAGAAACTTGGGCGAACTGCTGCTTCGCAGTGTCGAGGAATTCGTGCTTGTCAGGTTTGTCCGGCATGGTGGCCCCGATCTCATCGTGTCAGTGGTCACGCTCATTTTAGTCCGATGCTCAGCGGCCGAGAGGTGCCCGGCCCGACGTCGCGCTCACGCGGCGATCGAGTCTGCCGAATCGGCCCGGGCCGCTCCCCTGCGCTGCGAGCGCAACCCGTCGACGGTGAGCACGATCAGCGCAATCCACACCAGGACGAAGCCGGCCAGTTCGGCCCGTGGCAGCGGCTCGTGTCGGATGCCCACCCCGACGGCGAACTGCAGGACGGGCGCGAGGTACTGCAGCAGCCCGATGACACTCAAGGGCAGCCGTCGGGTGCCCGCGGCGAACAGCAGCAACGGCACGGCGGTGATCAGGCCGGTGCCCGCGAGCAGCAGCGCATTGCCTGCACCATGGCTACCGAACACCAGATTGCCCTGCAGCGCGATGACGCCGAGAGCGATCAGAGCCGGAAGGACCATCACCCCGGTCTCGATGGTCATCGACTCGACGGCGCCTACGGCGGCGCGCTTCTTGAGATACCCGTACAGACCGAAGGACGTCGCGAGGGTCAGCGCGATCCAGGGCGGCCGGCCGTAGTCGACTGCGATGACGAGGACCGCGACTGTCCCGATACCGACTGCGGCCCACTGAGCGGGCCGCAGTCGCTCGCCCAGGACGAACACGCCGAGCAGGATCGTGAACAACGGGTTGATGAAGTAACCCAGGCTGGTTTCCACCACGTGTCCGGAATTGACGCCGTAGATGTAGGTGCCCCAGTTGACCGACACGAAAACAGCCGCAGCCGCCAGTACGGTGCGCTGACGCCGCTCAGCCAACACCGCACGGACCCGGCCGAAGCCGCGCGTGACGCGCACGATGATGGCCATGACCACCAGCGACCATGCCATCCGGTGAGCGAGGATCTCGACCGTCCCGGCTGGTTCCAATAGCGGGAAGTACAGCGGGAACACGCCCCACAACAGGTAGGCCGATGCCCCGTAGACCAACCCGCGGCGGGTGTCGTCATCATCGTCGGGCACCAGTCGAGGCTACGGACGCGCGCGGCCAGTTACCCAGTCCAATCCGCTCCCACTGGTCGGGCTCGGCCGGCGGCGATCTTCCGACGGCCGCCAGCTACCTTCCCCTGGCCGGAGGCGATCTTGATACCCACGTCGAGTCATGACTCGACCTCGACATCAAGATCGCTGGAGGAGGACGCGAGGTCTATCGCCCGGTACGTCGCCGACCTCCAGGCGTAGGCCAAGCCACGCGGGAGGCTGTCACAATTCGATGCCTGCCGTTCCGATCCTAGATAGGCATGCCCGAAAGGACCTCGCCGAGCAACCCGATCCCGCGCAGGATCCGTTCCTCGATGAGGTTGCCAAACCCGAGCACCAAGGCTGCCGGCACGTTCGCCTCACCCGCCCGCGGGGCATCGACGCGGTAGCGCGACAACCCGTAGACCCGGACGCCACGGCGCAGCGCCGCCTGCACGACGTCGTCTTCGCTCACGCCCGCAGGCAGTTCGAGGACCGCGTGGCACCCTGCTTCGAGCCCGACCAGGCGCAGGCCCGGCGCGTGCTCGGTCACGGCGCGGGCCAAGACGTCGCGGCGCGCGCGATAGACCTCCCACATCCGCCGCACGTGCCGGTCATAACGCCCCGACTCCAGCAACGTGGCCAGCGCCAACTGGTCGAGAGCCGGGGCCCCCCGACTGGTCAAGAGCTTCTCCCTTATCACCGGACCAGTCAGAGCCGGCGGCACCAGCAGCCAGCCGAGACGGATCCCGGGGGCCAGGGTCTTGCTCAACGAACCCAGTGCCAGGACCCTGTCGGGGGCGAGTCCCTGCAAGGAGCCTACGGGTTGTCGGTCATATCGGAACTCGGCGTCGTAGTCGTCCTCCAAGACGATTCCATCGACTTCCGCCGCCCACGCGACCAGTTCTTGACGTCGTTCGGGTCCCATCACCACCCCGGTGGGGCATTGGTGAGCCGGTGTGACGAGGACGGCCCGGGCGCCCGAGCGGCGCAGCGCGTCGACGTCGAGGCCGGCGCGGTCGACAGGCACGGCCACCGGCTGCATCCCCGCGCGCCGGACTATCTCGTCGTGCTGGCGGGGCCCGGGATCCTCGAGGCCGACCCGCTCGACGCCCGTGCGCGCGAGGGCGCCCAGCGCCAGCACTAGTCCTTGCCGGAAGCCGTTGACTATCACGGCTTGATCCACCTCGGCGGTTCCAGCACGGACGCGACGGTGGTAGGCGGCCACCACCTCCCGCAACCGAAGTGCGCCTGCGTCGTCCTCGTCGCCCATCACCGCAGTGGGCGCGGTGCGTCCGGCCTCGCGCAGGGCCCACATCCAGTCACGCATTGGCGCGGAACGCAGGTCGGGCACGCCGTACTCGAAGTCGACTTCGACCGGATGTCGCGTGGTCGTGGAAGGTCTGGCGGTTCCCGCGGGTCGTGACCGGCCGGTTGGCTCGCTCACCCCGGCGGCGACCCGCGTGCCCGAACCGGCCGACCCGACCAGGTAACCCTCGGCGATGAGTTGTTCGTAGCAGGCGACCACCATGCCCCGGGAGACCCGCAGCTCCTCGGAGAGCCGTCGCGAGGACGGCAGTCGCTCACCCGCACGCAACCGGCCGTCGCGCACCGCCGCGCGCAGCTGGTCCTGAAGCTGGTGTCCGAGGGGGGTTCCGCCGGCCCGGTCCAATGCGAGGAGCAGGGGCGGCCCCGTCCCCGACCAGGTGACGCTCATCCGACCCGCCAACCGAAGTGGTCCGATGTGGCGAGACCTAACTGGATCTTCAGAGTGGGCCGTGTCCGAGCCACGCTAGTCGCATGCGTATCGGAATCTTCTTGGCCATGGTGGCCGCATGTGGGTACGGGGCAAGCGACTTCGTCGGCGGGCTCACCGCGCGCCGCGTCTCGCCGTGGGCCGTTGCCCTCGTCGGTCAGCTCGCCGGCGGGCTCGCGATGCTGGCGGCGGGGCTGTACTTGCCAGGCCTGGCCCGTCCAGCAGACTTCGCGTGGGCGCTGATGGCCGGGTTGGGCAGTGCGGTCGGCACCCTCTTCTTGTACCGCGGACTGGCGCGGAGCCGGATGGGAGTGGTCGCCCCCGTGTCCGGCGTCGGCGCCGCGCTGGTGCCGGTATTCGTGGGCGTCTCGCAGGGCGAGCGCCTCGGCGCGCTCACCTGGGTCGGGGTCCTGGTGGGGCTGCCCGGCATCTACTTCGTGTCGCGCGAGGGCGCGGACGGAACCGGCCGGTCGTGGGGCGGTATCGCGAACGGAGCGCTGGCCGGCCTCGGGTTCGGTCTGTTGTTCGTGGCTCTCGCCCAGGTGCCGGAGTCGGCCGGAGTATTGCCGCTGGCCGCCAGCCAGGGCGTCGGGGCGGCGTTCACCCTGATCGTCGCTGGCCTGTTGCGGCAGCCATGGGTCCCCCGGGATCGGGCCGGGCGCCGCGCTGCCGGCTGGGCTGCTGTCGGCGGGCTGCTCGGTACGGCGGGAACGGCAGCGTTTCTGCTGGCCAGCCACAGCGCCGATCTGGCCGTGATCGGCGTCCTGGCCTCGCTCTACCCGGCCGTGACCGTGCTTCTCGCCGCGACCGTTCTGCGCGAGCGGTTCCGACCCAGCCAAGGCTTGGGTCTGCTGATCTGTGGCGCATCGGTCGGAGTGATGGCGATGGGCTGATCGGGCACGCGATCGAGGAAACACCCGTCCATCCTCACCCACGTGCCCTCGTCAATCGATCAGACGACACCCCAGCGACACCCGCAGCAACTCGGAAGCCCTAGAACATGAGGAGTAGGCAGATGAAAGGCACGACACGACAGACCGCCAACGGCGGAGCGCTTATCTGCCCCATGCTGACACAGGTCGCGGATGGTGTGCTGGTCCACCAGAGCGAGTTTCTTCAGAGCAACGCCATTGTGGTTCAGGGCCGGGCCGGCGTGTTGCTCATCGACCCCGGGGTGACCGGCGACGAAATCAGCTGCCTCGCGGACGACCTTGGCAAGTTGGGTCAGACCGTTGTGGCCGGCTTCTCCACTCACCCGCATTGGGATCACCTGCTCTGGCACGCCCGGTTCGGCGCGGCGCCCCGTTACGGTACCGCCCAGTGTGCGGCTGACGTTCGGGATTTCCTGTCGAACGCGGACTGGAAAGCTGCCGTCGCAGGGATGTTGCCACCGGACATCGCCGAGGAGATTCCGCTCGACCTGCTGGGCCTCATTACCGGTCTCCCCGCCGGGACGGCGCGGATTCCGTGGGATGGTCCTGACGTCCGGATCATCGAACATCAGGGGCATGCCGTGGGCCATGCGGCACTATTGTTCGAGCAGCGTTGCGTTCTCGTTGCCGGCGACATGCTTTCCGACATCCTGATTCCGATGCTCGATCTAGAAGCCGCAGATCCGATCGAGGACTACCTCGCTGCGCTGCGGCTGCTCGAGGGCGTGGCGGACAACGTTGACGTCCTGATTCCCGGTCACGGGTCAATCGGTGGGGCTGATCAGATGCGAGCACGGATCAAGCAGGACCGCGCATACGTGCAGGCCTTACGTGACCGCGGTGTTCCCGACGACCCGCGGGTCGGCCCATCGGCCACGTTCGGCCAGGACTGGCTGCCCGGACTGCATGAGTGGCAAATACAGCAGCTCGCCCGAGGATGAGACGCGACGCAACGCCCGGATGGTGACCCCTCATCGCCCGGCGCGGCACCTCGCAAGGACCGGTTCGAACCGGCGTCGTCGACCGCCAAACGCTCGGATTTGGTCAGTAACCCGTGCGTCCGTCGATGGCCTCGCGTAGCAGATCCATGTGGCCCAAGTGGCGCGCGTACTCCTCGATCAGGTGAGTGAGAATCCAGCGAAGGTTGACTGGAGCGCCCCTACGCAGCCCTCGCACTGGCGTGTCGAGGTCGGTCCAGGCCACGGTGTGGGCTCCGGTTGTGACCAGCTCGGCGCGGTAGGTGGCGACGTCCGCCGCTGCGTTCCCGGGATGGATGTCGTCGAAGTCACCGTCTGGGCTGGCAGGCGTGCAGTAGTAATCAGGGACATCCTCGTCGAGGAGTACCACGCGCAACCAGTATGCCTCGACCTCTGTCAGGTGCCGCACGATGCCGATGAGGCTCATCGACGACGGCGGTACTGCGCGACGTGCGAGCTGGTCCGCGTCGAGGCCGGCGATCTTCAGCAGTACGGTGTCGCGGTACAGGTCGAGCCAGTGGTCAAGGACGGCTCGTTCGTCACCGGTCATGGGCCCGTCTGTCCGGGCGTCCTCGTGTTCGGCGACAACCGCCGACTTGCTGAGGTCTGTCATGTGCCGGACTTTGGCATCCC
>JALYVG010000145.1 GCA_030853345.1 Actinomycetota bacterium
CCGTCACGGTAGAGCTCCTCATGCTCGTGGCGGACGAGCCACACGCTGTCGTGGCCATCCTCGACGTGCGCGATGACCAGCGCAGCCGACGTGAGCCGCTCAGATGAGCTGCTCGGGATCGACGCGAACGCAGGCTCATGTCGATGAGCTCTCGATAGTTGATGACGGCTGTCGACTTATCTTCCCGAGTGTCTAGCCCCAGCCGCGCGCGTAGGTCCAGCGCGAGAATTGTGCGGCACCTGCGATCGTGTTATGGCTATCCGGGGGCCCGATCGGCCGTGAAGATCTGCGCTACGGGCCGGGCCGCGGACCGCTCTATTCATGAGACCCGCAACCTGCCACGATCAACGAGCCACCCCTGCTCGCCGGTTCAGCCACCCGCGAAGGAAGGTGCCGCATGTGGGCCCAGTTCATCAAGATGACAATCGCCTCAGGGCACGAAGAGGATCTGGGCACCATGTTGGATCACCTGCGCGCCAGCGAAAAGCCGGGCTCGGGACACGTCCGCACATACGCGATGCGCGACCAGAAGAATCCGAACGATATCTACACCCTGGTCATCTTCGAGAGCGAAGAAACGGCCCGCGAGCGTGAACACGACGAAGCCCGCCAAGCCGACCTCGTGCCAGTGCGTGAGTTGATGGGACGGATCCTCTCGGCTCCGCCCGAGTTCACCGACCTCACGATGATCAGCGACTGGCAAGCCGACCAGCCACCGAGTCTCTAGCATGCTCCGCGACCACGCGTCCTAGTCGCCACTCGAAGCCACCCACCCGCTGGTCTGCGACTCGATTCCTGGTCGCGCGTCCGTTCCGCGATCCGGATTGGCGGGCGTCGGTCGTCATCCCCGCCAGCGGCGGCGGTGCGCTCCTGACAGGCGCAGCCGCATCAGGCGGGCCACCCGCCCTCGCCAGGGAGGGAGCCACTCGTTCGAGCAGACGGCCGATCCGGCGCTCGCGGACGCGAACCTGACGGGACGCCCGCCCCGCGTTCTGGTGACCGCTCTGCCGCAGTCCCGCCGAGCGGCCGTCGGTCGGCCGTCGCGTCTTTGTGATCAACTCGCGTCCAGTGCGCGTTCTGCCCTGACATCACGCACCAAACGCGAGTTGATCACGTCCGGAGTGGGTTGTCTCAGCTGTCGTGGTGGTGTTTGTGCACGTTGACCAGGATGTACTTGTACGCGAACCCGTAGCTCAGGTCCTGGCCGGTCGGGTCAGCAGTGCTGTCAAAGAGGCAGAACTGCAAGAAGGCGGACCCTCGCTCCAGAGTGCCCTTCTCGCGAGCCACCGTGTACTCGTGCACGTGCCACCGGCCGTTGCAATTGATGGTGACCTTCGCCGGGTCGACCACGTTGGTGTCATACCAGGCCCGCGCGAGCGCGCTGGTGCCCTCCAGTTGGGCCAGTTCCGCCGCGGTCTTGCCCTCAATGCCACCGCCTTGTTTTAGCGACACCCACAGGTGGGTGTTCTCATTCCCACCCCAGCAGCGGTACTTCGCCAGCACGGTGGCGCTGCCACCGTGGGCCTGCACGTGACCGGCCCACGCAACCTCGGGCGAATGGTAGGTGCTGTGTTCTCCGTCTCCGTGTGCCTGCGCCGGAGCCGCCATAACGAGCATGGGCGCGGCGATCGCCACTGCCATTGTTGCCATAACCTTGATACGTCGCATCATTCCCCCGATGGTTGTGCCGCGGTCTGTGCGGTAGCGCGAGTGTAAAAGTCCCGGGCATTGCCTGCATAGGGCGTTATCCCCCGCCCCTGAGGAGGCTGGCACCCCCCACAAGCCGCGTGGTTACGGCGCGTCGAGCGCGGCAGCTACCAGTGACCGCTCGACGTCTATCCGACTGCTCGCGGCAAGTACCAGTGCAGGTGTGCTCGCGGCAGCCGCGGCCGCTCGCGCGGTACCAGTCTTGCCGACCGGCGTCGGCTGGGCGAACGGCACGAGGTCCTGTTCGCACACGGTGCCCCGCGGCGGTGTCCGCGACGAGAACGACTCGTCGTACTGGATCGTCGTGCCATCCGAATCGGCGATGGGTACGGGGTCGTCCTTCAAGGCTCGGTACACGCGGGCGGAGCGGCTGGCGGCGTGCGGGGCGAACGCGCAGTTAGGGCCGCCGGCATCACAGAGCCGGAAAACTCCGTCAGGGTGGCCTGCGCTCCCTCTGCACTGTGCAGACGCGTCGAAGACGAACCCGTCGGGGTGCCCGACACTTCTGGACCAGTCGAAGGAAGAGACGGCCGGGCTCGCGACATCCATCAGTCACCTCGCTCCGGACGTACCGGAAACTTGACGACTTCTTCTCGATCCGCCCGGTCAGGACTCGTGTCGCTAGTGGACAAGTCCCTCCTCGGAAACTACAGAGGCCCCGTATTTAGGGGCCTCTAGCCATTTCTGTGGTAGCTTCTCCCTGTAGTTGCACACCCGGTTGAACACCCGTTCATTGGATCTGGGGTGCCGACCAGCAGCCTTACTGGGATCGCCCGGGCCACCAGATAAAGACGTCGCACTGGGTGCTGCTCGCAGGACGATGCCTACAAGGTCGTGGCCCAGGAGCAGATCGGCCCGTACTTTGTCTCGACCGTCTGGCTGGGTATAGACCACAAGTGGTCCCACCTCGGCCCGCCGATCATCTTCGAGACCATGGTGTTCCCCGAGTGCGAGGTGAGCCGACGCTACGCCACCGAGGCGCAGGCACGGGCCGGGCACGAGGCCCTGTGCGCCGAGGTCCACGCGCTGACCGACTGGCAGTCAGAGGGAGTGAATGATGTACCACCTTCATCGGATGTACTACCGGTGAGCGGGCCATTGACCGGGCAGCAGACGACGAGCGCCCGGATCAGCACGGCACCTGAACCGCGAACTCCCCGGCACCTCGAGCACCCCTGGATGCTGATCGTCGCGGTCGGTGTCGCCGGCCTGGCCATCGGCGCGGCCGTCGCCCCAGGCTCGACCAAGACGGTGACCAAGCCCGGTCCCACCGTCACCGCGACCGCGGTCGTGAAGAAGGTCATCGCCACCCGAACGGTCGTCGCAGGGCGGCCGCTCACCCAGGTCAGCGACGGCATCTACCAGGTCGGGCCTGATATTCCCCCTGGCGTCTACCGCACCTCAGGTGGCGAGCACTGCTACTTCGCGGTGTGGAGCTCCCTGGACACCGGGACCGTCCCGGCCCGCAGTGACGGCGCCCGTAAGCCCAGCGCCGTGGAGGTCGACCAGGGTGAGGCCTTCGAGGTGTCCGGTGGCTGCAAATGGGCACGGATCGACTAGCGGCATGAGCAGCCAAGGGTGGACCGTGACCGGCTACTACTACGAGCACGCGAAGCCCAGCGCGCTGGCCCGCCGATGCCCGATGGGGTGCCGGTGACCAGCGCACAGTTGCCTGCCAGTGAATCCTCCCAAGCCCTCCGTGCTTGGACCGGTCCGGCTGCTAATCGACGTAGTAGCCCTCCAACGCGGCGCGTAGAGCCGAGCGTCCCCGGTGCAGGAGGACCCGCTGATTCTGTTGCGATAACTGCAATGCGGCACAGGTCTCGTCAGAGGACATCCCTTGGACGTCGCGCATCTGAACTACCAGACGCTGCCGCTCCGGTAGCTCGTCGAGGGCGCGGTCGATGAGGTCACCGATTTCGCGGCCCAGCGCTCGCCCCTCTGGCTCCTCCCACGGCCGGGGGGCACCCGCCGACGTCCAGTGGCCGGGATATCTCCCGTCCGGCCCTTGGAAGCGGGCCGGGTCGACCACCGGCCCGTCGGACTCGGGGGCGGTCATGGTGGCCGAGGGAACGAGCCGGAAGTCGCGGGTCCGACGGGTCTTGGCACGATTGATCACGATCGAGAACGTCCAGCTGCGCAGTGAGGACCGGCCCTCGAATCGCGGCAGCCCTCTGATGACACCGAGCCACGCCTCCTGGACGACGTCCTCGGCCGCCTGGGTGTTGGCCACGTAACGGCGTGCGACATGCAACATCACCGGTGACCATTCATCGACCAGTTGGGCGAACGTCGGCTCGTCGCCGGAGCGCAACCGGGCCACCAAGTCGCGCTCCTGCAGTTCGGCTGTGTCCACGCTCGGATCCACCTCGTCGATCAGCTGCGCCATGACGCCCCTTCGGCTCCGCCTGCAGCCTTCCGCAACACGAGCCGTTGCGCCTCCCCCCTTTCCGGAACCTCACCCGGGTGAGATCGCGGCCGGGGGTGATTATTTCGACCGGATCACGATCCGAAGTCGCCTGGGCGATCGGTTCGCCGATGCGTTCGAACCGCTGCAGGTCAAGATCGAGAACGGGAATACCGTGCTCGCCGGGGTCTGCGTCGACATGTCCGCCCGGTACGGGATTCTCGATCACGTGGCGACCTCGGCCTGGCCAGTGGGAGGTCCGGTCCTGCGCGATCGTTACCGAAACCGCGGCGGGTTAGGGCGAGCGGGCGACGCTGCGGAAGGCGTCGATGAGGTCGGCTCGGGCCTGCTCAGAAAGCATGTCGAGCGACACCCTGCCCACGGCGTCCAACGTGATCCGCATCTGGCGCAGATACTCCGCGCAGGCCGCACAGAGCGCGAGATGCGCTTCGAACTCAGCGAGCGACGCAACGTCGAGCATCCCCTCGAGGTAGTCGCTGATCAGCTCGACAACCTCATCACAGCGGATCCGCTCGCCGGGCTCGGCACCGTCTGGCATAACGCTCATCATGCCCCCGGTGGCGCGAGGCCCGCACGACGAGTGGCCTCGGCGATCTCCCACGCCGCGTTCACGAGCCCGATGTGGCTGAAGGCCTGGGGGAAGTTGCCGAGCAACTCACCGGTGGCCTGGTCGACCTCCTCGGCCAGCAGACCGACGTCGTTGGCGAACGCGATCGCTCGCTCGAACACCGTGGACGCCCGCTCAACCTGCCCCGACTTGGCCAGGGCCCGCGCGAGCCAGAACGTGCAGAGCAGGAAGGTCCCCTCGTCGCCGGCCAGACCGTCGACGCCCGCCTCGGTGCGATAGCGGTAGACGAGTCCGTGATCGTCGGACAGCCGCTGCTCGATCGCGTCGATCGTCGCCAGCATCCGAGGATCGTCGGCGGGCAGGAAGCCGACGATCGACATCATCAGGTTGGATGCGTCGAGGGCGCTCGATCCGACGTACTGAGTGAACGCGCCGGCCTCATCGCTCCAGCCGTCGCGGACCACCATCTCCCAGATCTCGTCCCGCGACCGTTTCCAACCCTCGACCCGGTCGTCGGCGTCGAGCAGGTGAGCGAGCTCGACCGCGCGGTCGAGGGCAACCCAGCACATCACCTTGGAGTACAGGAAGTGCTGCGGGTCGCCCCGCACCTCCCAGATGCCCTGGTCCTTCTCCTGCCAGCGGACCGCGGCGGTGTCGGCGCAGGCGACGAGGAAGCGTTTCGTGTCGTCGTCGATGCCGCCGATCTGATCCGCGAGCCGGTGCGCCGCCCCGAGGACCTCGCCGTACACGTCGATCTGTTGTTGGTCCCACGCGCCGTTGCCGACGCGGACCGGCCGGCTGCCTCGCCATCCCTCGAGATGGGGCAACTCGCGCTCGCTGAGGTCGTGTTCGCCGCCGATCCCGAACATGATCTGCAGACCTGCTTGCGGGCCGACTCCGGACGCGGCGGCGGTGGCCATGAACGCGAAGAAGTCGTCGGCCTCGTCCGGGCAGGCGGCCACCCAGAGTGCCTCCATCGTGAAGCTGGCGTCGCGCACCCAGGAGAAGCGGTAGTCCCAGTTGCGCTCGCCGCCGATCTCCTCTGGCAGCGATGTGGTGGCGGCGGCCACGATGGCGCCGCTCGGCTGGAACGACAGCGCCTGCAGCACCCGCCCGCTGTGGTGGACGGCGTCGGCCCAAGGCCCGGAGTACGCCTGGTGCAGCGCCGACCAGGAGCGCCACGCCTCGACGGTGTTGTCCACCTGCGCGGCGAGTTCGGCTTGGGACCAGACGCGGGCGGGTGTCTCCTCGAGAGTGGAGCGGTGCAGGGCGAAGTGCAGGGTCTGGCCGGCCCGCAGGGTGGTCCGGGTGTGCGCATGGGCCCCGGCCAGATCGAGCGAGACCGGCGCGGTGAGCACGAGCCACTCGGCGCCCCCGCGCGCGGTGACGCCGCCGTCGACGGCGTCCAGTAGTGGAACGATCAGCCCGTACTCGGGGCGCGGCTCGTAGTCGATCTCGATCTCGACCTCGCCCTGCGTGCATTCCACCCGACGGACGAGCAGGTGGGGCACGTCGTGCCCGAGACGGTGGCCACCGTTGTCCGGGCCCATCGCGAGCAGGTCGGTCACCGCGAGCGTGCCGGTGGCCGCGTGGAACGTCGTCTCCAGCACCATCGTGCGGTCAAGGTATTGCCGGGTGCTCGTCCAGTCCCCCGTCGGGGCGATCTGCCAGTAGCCGGCCCGGTCGCCGAGCAGCCGGCCGAAAACGGAGGGGCTGTCGAAGCGCGGGAAGCTCAGCCAGTCGATCGAACCGGCCTTCGTCACGAGCGCGCTCGAGTGGCGGTCCGACAGCAAGGCGTGGTCAGCGATCGGGGTCGACGACATCAGGTGCTCCTCACGGGTCCGATGAAGCTGCAGACTCCGCAGCGGCTGCTTCGTTACACCCCGATCGCGTAACGACCGCTGCGATGCAGTGACTGCACAGTGATAAGCGGCAGCCCAGGGACAAGGAGTGCCCGAATGGACGATTTCGACGTGATCCTGATCGGGGCCGGGCCGGCCGGTGAGACTGTGGCCGGGAGATGCGCCGAGGGCGGCCTGTCGGTCGTGCCCGTCGAGCGCGACCGTCATCGAGGGTGCCGGCAGACTGCTCGCCCGGGAGGAGCCCTTCGTGGGCGACGAAGTCCGGGCCGCTCTCGAGGCCGAGGGGGTCCGGGTCCGGACCGGGGCCGCCGTGCTCCGCGTGCGCCGAGCCGGCGCCGACGGCCCGGTGGTCCTCGCGCTGAAGGACGAGGAGTTGACCGGGGACGAACTGCTCGTCGCCACCGGGCGCCGCGTGATGGTCGACAACCTCGGTCTAGACACCGTCGGACTCGCGCTCAGCTGACCCACATGGGCAAGTACCAGTCCAGAATCGCCGCCGACGTGATCCTGGGCAAGAACGTCCGCGATCGGGCCAGCAACGAGGTGGTGCCCCGGAGGTCTGGCTCCGCCTCCTCGAGAACTATGGATTGTGAGACGCAACCATGATGCCGGCCACCTCGTTCCTGAATCTCTTCATCGTCTGCCTGGTGGCCGCGGGTGCCCCGCTGCTGCTCGGCTTCCTGCCTCGGCTCCGGCTGCCGTCGGTGATCCTTGAGATCGTCGCCGGCATCGTCCTCGGACCGTCGGTCCTCGGCTGGGTCAAGATCGACCTGCCGGTGCAGATCCTCGGCCTGATCGGCCTGGCTTTCCTGCTCTTCCTGTCCGGACTCGAGATCGACGCCCGCAGGCTGCGAGGACGGCTGCTGCGTACGGCCGTCCTCGGCTATGCGATCACCTTGGCACTGGGCGTCCCGATCGGATTTGGACTGCACGCCGGCGGCTGGGTGCACAGTCCCCTGCTGCTGGCGATCGCGCTGTCGGCGACGTCGCTCGGCCTCATCGTCCCGGTGCTCAAGGACGCCGGCCAGTCCGACGGCGAGGTCGGCCAGACCGCGATCGTGGCCGCGACCGTTGCGGACTTCTCCGCGATCCTGCTGCTGTCGCTGTTCTTCTCCGCATCGGACGGCAGCCCCGGGAGCCGACTGGTCCTCATCGTGGCGTTCGCGGTGCTTGTGATCGTGACGGCCCTCGTGGTGTCGCGAGCGGGACGGTCGATGCGCATCGGCGCCGTGCTGCTCCGGCTCCAGGACACCACCGCCGAGATCCGCGTCAGGTTCGCCGTCGTCCTGCTGGTCGCGTTCACCGCGCTGGCCCAGCGGTTCGGCTTGGAGAGCATCCTGGGCGCGTTCGTCGCCGGTGTCGTGATCAGCGTCGTCGACCGCGACTCCGCGAGCCACCCAAGTTTTCGGACGAAACTGGAGGCGATCGGCTTCGGCTTCCTGATCCCGGTCTTCTTCATCAGCAGCGGCATCCGCCTCGATCTCAAAGGGCTGCTCGACCAGCCTTCGGCGCTGCTCCGCGTGCCGATCTTTTTGGTCGCGCTGCTGCTCGTCCGCGGGGCGCCGGCGCTGCTGAACCTCCGCACCCAGGGCCGTCGGGCGTCGATCGCTGCAGGCTTGCTGCAGGCGACCTCGCTGCCCTTCATCGTGACTGCCACCCAGATCGGCGTCGAGCTCGGCCAGATCACTCCGGTGACCGCGGCCGCCCTCGTCTTCGCCGGGCTGTTGTCCGTCCTGATCTTCCCGGTCGTCGCGCTCGGCCTGCTGCGCCACGGAGACTCGCCCGGGACGAATCCACCCAACCGGGAACCGCTCGGGGCCACGACGATGTGAGTGGCCGCCTTTCACGACGAGGCCCCTGACCGATGGGTCAGGGACCTCGGTACGTATCGGTGGACGGTCAGCCGGGGATGCTGCCGTTCGCGCGGGCAGTGCTCACCTCGTCCGAGCTGCAGCACCATCGCGTTGTCGCCCTGCAGTTCCGACAGCTTCCGCTTCATGCCGGTGTCGTCGGGCAGTTCGAAGTCGGGCAGTACCGGCCCCGTAGCGGTCGTTGTCGGTGCCCCACTGGCCGCCCCAGCCGGTGTGGAAGAACATCGCATCACCGGCCCGGACATCGGTGCCCGCTGCGTCCAGGGCGGTGGTGACGTCCTCGACCGTGATCACCTCACCGGGTTCCAGCCCGGCGACACCGCGGGCCGCGGCGATGTCGGGCAGGACGCGCCGTGTCACGATCTGCGGCAGGGTGTCGACGCCGAGCCGCTCGTGCTGTGGTCCTCGGCGATGTCGCCCAGCCGGTGACCGTTGGGGTGATCTCGTTGAGCGCGCCGGCGTCGTCGCCCGCCCGTACTTCGACGGCCACCAGGTGTCGGTCACCACGGGGCGCGCCGTATCCACGCCGGCGGTCATTCCGAGGACCAGGTCGTCTCGAAGGACGGGTACAACGTCAGCCCGCCGTCGACGAAGATCGTCTGCCCGGTGATGTAGGCGGCCTCGTCCGAGCAGAGGAAGGCCGTCACGGCGGCCATCTCCCCGGCATCGCCCGCCCGGCGCATCGGGATGTGGCTCTCTACGGCCTGGCGCTTGACCGGGTCGTCTATCCACGAGCGGTTGATCGGGGTGACGGTGGCGCCGGGGCCGATGCTGTTGACCCGGATGCCCCGGGCGGCGTACTCCAGCGCCAGCGTGTGCGTCAGGTTCTGCATGCCGCCCTTGGACACCGAGTAGCCGAGGAATCGGGGTTTCGGGATGACCTGGTGCACGCTCGAGACGTTGACGATCGCACCCCCGCCGGCCCCTGCGAGGAAGTACCGCACCGCCTGCTGCGCGCAGAGGAAGGCGCCCCGCAGGTTTACCGCGAGCACCGTGTCGAAATCCTCGACCGTGAGCTTGTCGGTGTCCTCGGCGATCTGGATGCCGGCGTTGTTGATCAGGTAGTCGATGTGGCCGTACTCGGCGTACACCTGCTCGAACATCGAGGCGACCTCGTCGGCCTTCGACACGTCGGCGGCCACGAGGATCGGCCGGGTGCCGGCCTCCGACATCTGCTTCATGCAGATGTCGACGCCGTGCTCGATGGTCTCTTTCGTCTCCTCGGCCCCGTCCGGGCGGCCGACGTAGTTGATCGCGACGTCAACGCCCTCTTGCCCCAGTCGGATGGCGATGGCCTGACCGATCCCGGAGCTGCCTCCGGTGACGACGGCGACCTTTCCCTGTAGTCCCTTCACGACGTTCTCCTTGTCTCGGTTGCTGCGCGTGGCTGCGATGTGTGGGACGTTCGGACCGCTGTCCCTCCAGACCCGCGAGACGTTTCACGGCTGGCAACGCTCTAACGTTCTTGACCGCGGGCCGTAACACTTCTGGCCGCAACGGGACTACGTGGCATTACGGCACCAGACCGGATCGACCGGCCTCGTCGACGACCTCATCCTGCAGTTGGGAGAACAGACATGACCTCGACCCTCGACGAACTCCCCGCCACCCGCGACGCACTGCATCAGGTCGCCGAACACGTGCTCGCGGCTGCCCAGTTCGCGCAGTCGGGCGACGTACGTTTGGCCCATGTTCCGGGCGGGTTCACGACATACTCCGAGTTGCGGGGCCAACGCCGCGTCATGGTGATCGACGACGAGCTTGTCGTCCTCGATGCGATCGGACGTCGGGTCACTCCACTGACGACCGTCGGCACGGCGGCGGCATTCCTGGGCATCACTGCGGGGCTGCCACCGTCGGCGTATCCCCCGGCGACCCCGCTCCGGCCCGACGCTCGCCTGCCGATCGACCCCGCCGGCGCGAAGCTGCTCGCTCGGTGGTACGCCCTGGCCGATGCCGCCCTTCGGACCTTCGCGACAGAGGTGGGCGCAGGCCCCATGCGTCCGACGCTATGGCCTGAACACTTCGACCTGGGCATCACGATCGACGGCGTGAACTACGGCGCCTCCCCGGGTGACCAGCACGTGGAACAGCCCTATCTCTACGTGGGGCCGCACGGCGGCCCACCGAGCAAGGACGATTTCTGGAACGCGGAGTTCGGCGCAGTCCTGACGATCGCCGAGGTCGGGTCGCGGGACGACGCGCTCGCGTTCTTCCGGCGAAGCCGTTCCCGAGTAGCGACATGACCTCCCGAACCGAGGGCCGCAACTACCCTGCGGCACCCGTCGCTGCCGGCCATGTCGAGCCGTGCCCCCGCCGCGTCCGGGCCACCTTGGGCGGGCGAACCGTCTTCGACACCACCGGCGCTCGTTACGTCTGGGAATGGCCCTACTACCCCCAGTACTACATTCCGGTGGAGGACATCGACCCAGAACTCCTCGTCGACGAGAATCAGGAACAACACCTGCACCGTGGAACTGCGCGACGGCACGGACTCCACGTCGGCGAGGTAAGCCGACCCGCAACCGTCCGCCTCTACGGCGCGGACGCTGATCCGGCGGTTGCGCACACGGCTCGGTTCGACTGGGCCGCCCTTGACGCCTGGTTCGAGGAGGACGAGCAGGTCTTCGTCCACCCGCGTAACCCATACACCCGCGTCGATGCGCTTCGCTCTAGGCGCCGCGTCCGGATCGAGCGGGGCGGGGTCGTGCTCGCCGACTCCGATGCGCCAGTCCTGGTGTTCGAAACGGGTCTGCCGACCCGTTACTACTTCGACCGCAGCGACGTCCGGTGGGAGCACCTGCAATCGTCTGACACGCAGACCGCCTGCCCCTACAAGGGCGTCACCAGTGCGTACTGGTCATTCGTCGCGGAGGACGACGTCCACGACGATCTTGGCTGGAGCTACGACTTCCCGACTCGGCAGTTGCTGCCCATCGCCGGCCTTGTCGCGTTCTACAACGAGTTCGTCGATGTGGTGGTGGACGGCCAGCCGGAGTCGCGGCCGGTTACCCACTTCGCCAAGAACACGCACTGAACCGGCGCGTAGATCACGCGGGCGCACCGGAATGCCTTGCGGGAGCTTGCCAGCGTAACGACAGCCCATCGTCGCTGGACCGCATACCGCACGGGTGCCGGTGCTTTCAGCCTTCACTGCCCTCCTGAGCGTCCACCGACGCGAGGCTGGCGTCGGTGATTATCCAGCGGGCGAACTGGCGCAGCGAGTTCTTCGCGAACTCGACGCTGCTAGCGCGTACGCGGTGGCGTCCAGGACAGTCGAGGCGAAGCTCTAGCAACGATGACTTTTGCGTCGGCGAATTCCTCCTTCGTGAGTGAGCCAGCAGCTTCATCTCAGCGAAATGCCCAGCTGCAGGATGAGAGCCTCCGAGGGTGTGTGCCCCCGTGTAGCGTGATTCCGTGGACGGCGCACGCGCCCGTTACGACGTGATCATAGTTGGCGGGGGGCACAACGGTCTGGTGGCCGCTGCCTACCTGGGTCGGGCTGGCCGGTCGGTTCTTGTGCTCGAGCGAAACGACACCCTTGGCGGCGCCGTCGCGAGCATGTCACCTTTTCCCGGCGTCGATGCGCGCATATCGCGCTACTCATACCTGGTCAGCCTCCTGCCGGACCGGATCGTTCGCGACCTCGGACTCAACCTGGCCATCCGGTCGCGGCGGACAGCGTCGTACACACCGGTCGGGGACGACGGGCTGTTGGTGGATCGTGAGGTCGGCCCCGCCACCGCTGAGTCGTTTAGCCGGCTCACCGGATCGGGCGCCGAACTTGCGGCATGGCAGGAGTTCTATGGGCAGCTGCGGGCGGTAGCAGAGGTGGTCGCCCCGACGATGCTCGACCCGCTTCCCCGTCGAGAAGACCTGCAGAAGGCGGTCTACGGCGCGGCTGGCACGTCCGTTTGGGCTGACGTGTTCGAGCAGCCACTCGGCGCCACGATCGAGCAGCGGTTTGCGAATGATGTCGTGCGCGGGGTCGTACTCACCGACGCACTCATCGGCGTGCACACCTGCGCCAGTGACCCGTCGCTGCTGCAAAACCGCACGTTCTTGT
>JALYVG010000178.1 GCA_030853345.1 Actinomycetota bacterium
CCCATGGACGTCGGCGGCGCCACCCTCGCCGCGGCGGCCATGCGGGCCGGGCTGATCGACGAGTACGCGATTGTCACCCACCCGGTCCTGGTGGGCGGCGGCACGCCGTTCTTCACGGCCCTGGACAACTGGGTGAACCTGAACCTGGTGGAGACCCGGACGTTTCCCGACGGCGTGCTCCTGACCAGGTACGAGACCCGTTACGAGACCGGGCGCTGAATACCCAACCTCGGATCGGCGCGGGCTCGGGCCACCCGAGGATCCCGTAGCCGTTGGGGGATCCCGTGCGGGCAACCGCTTGATGATCGGGCGCTCTACGGACGACTCTTGATCATCGCGCGATCGCTAGAAGCGAGCGATGAACTCGTCGAAGACGCTCAGGTCGTGGATGTGAAACCAGCGCTCCTTCTGCCGCCCATCGCTGAAATGCATGACCGAACTGGCGTCGAAGAACCGCTCCTCGCCGTCGACCGTTGCGCCGAAGCGCTGGACAGCCAGTACATGGTCGTCAGAGCCTGAGACGCACACGTCCTGCAGCTTGAAGGTGCCGTTGGTGCGCTGCATGACCTCCCGCAGGTACGCCAACAGCGTGCCCCTGCCCTCGAAGTCTCTGGCCATCCACGTGGTCCCGGGCAGGTGCCAGATCACGTCCTCGTGGATAGTGCTCGCCAGAGCGTCGAGGTCTCCGGCGCGGAAGGCATCGGCTGCGCGCCGGTAGGTGACGGCGTCGGGGTGGTCGGTGCTGATGATCGCGGCGTCTGTGGTCATGCGGTAATCGTCCTCTCGCCGGGGGCCTTCCCCTCCTAATGATCCCGCCGGGTGGCATCGCCTTCCCGTATTACGGCAGGCTGCAGTGAGCACCCTCCGGATGGGTTCACCGTGAGCAGAACCTGGTTCCGCTCGTTGAACGTGCGGAATGATCGCAGCGTGAATTCCGCTGTGCCCGCGGCGGGCGGTCCGAACGGGGCCGCCCCGGCGCTGCGAGTCGATGGGCTGGGCAAACGGTTCGGTGACCGAGACGCGTTCGCCGATGTCTCGTTCGAGATCGGCTATGGCGAGGTGTTCGGGTTCCTCGGCCCGAACGGCGCCGGCAAAACGACGACCGTGCGCACACTCGGCACGCTGATCGCACCGACGTCGGGGTCGGCGACGGTGGCGGGCTTTCCGCTCACCCCCGAGAACGGCGTCGAGATCCGTCGACGTATCTCGATCATGCCTGAGTCGCCCGGTTTGTATCTGCGCCTGAGCGTCGCGGAGAACCTCCGGTGCTTCGCGGACCTGTACGAAGTGGCTGACCCGAGGCAACGGATGGCCCACGCGCTGCAAGCGGTCAACCTGGCCGACCGGGCCGCCGACATCTGCGGCACCCTGTCCAAGGGCCTGCGGCAACGGGTTGCCCTGGCCAGGGCACTGCTCAACGACCCCGAGGTGCTGTTCCTCGACGAGCCGACCTCGGGCCTGGACCCGGTCGCAGCACGCGATGTCCACGTGCTGATCGGCGAGCTGCGGCAGCGCGGCGTCACGATCTTCCTCACCACGCACCGGCTTGAGGAGGCTGAGCGCCTGTGTGACCGCGTCGCCATCCTGAACACGACCCTGCGCACGATCGGCCAACCGGACGAGCTCCGCGACCACTTGTTCGCGAGGACGCTCACCGTCCGCATTGTTGCCTCGCTGCCCGAGCCGGACGCTGTCTTCGCCCACCTTCCCGCAGTCGACAGCTGGCGCAGCGACGCCCCGGGGTCCTATGTCTTGGCCGTGTCCGACCCGGCCGCCGCCGCGCCGCCGGTCGCCCGCGCGCTCGTAGCGGCCGGAGCCGATGTGCTGTCGATCAGCGAGTCCCACCACTCGCTGGAAGACGTCTACCTCGAGCTCATCGACACCGACGACGAAGCGAGACGGGCATGAGCTGGCGGCGGGTGCGAGCCATCCTCGTCAAGGAACTGCGGGAGTACCGGCACAACGGCAACATCGTCTACGCCATGGTCATCCTCCCGCTCGTCTTCCTCCTCCAACCACTGATCCAAATCTTCACCCTGCCAAGCTCGGCATCAGCGACGCTGCACCACGAGCACTCCCTGATCTACATGCTGGCCATCCCCGCACTCGTACCCGCCGCGCTGGCCTCCTACTCGGTGGTCGGCGAACGCCTTCAGGGCACTCTCGAACCGGTACTCGCAACCCCGGTGCGCCGCGAAGAGTTGCTGCTCGGCAAGGCCCTCGCCGCCTTCGTGCCATCCCTGGCCGTCGCATACGGCGTCTACGCGTTCTTCATCGCTGCCGTCGAGCTGTTCGCCCATCCCGGCGTGGCCACCGCGCTCATCCAAGGCCCGGATCTGATCGCCCAAGTGTTGTTCACCCCCCTTCTGGCCGCCTGGTCCATCTGGGTCGCCATCGCCGTCTCAGCCCGGTGCAGCGACCCCCGCACCGCAGGACAGCTGTCCATACTCGTGAGCCTCCCGTCGGTCGCGATCACGACACTCATCGCGTTCAATGTCATCCCCACGACCCTCCCCGTGGCCCTCGCATTCGGGGCCGGATTGCTGATACTTGACCACCTCGGCTGGCGGTTCGCCTCAGCCGTCTTCGACCGCGAACGACTCATCACCAGCGCCAAGTAGACCCTGAGACCGAGAGTGGGGCTGAGCCGCGTTACCCCCGGGGCGGTGCGCGTTCGCCCTTGGCGGACGGGCGCCACTCGCCGTGGCCACTGCGTGACAATCGATACGTGAAGGGCGGATTCGGCGGGGACGTTGCCTCGTATTACGCCCAGTACCGGCGGGGATACCCGGTCGCAGTCGTCGACGCTCTGGTCGACACGTTGGGGCTGTCAGCCTCAGACACGATCGTCGATATCGGCTGTGGCACCGGCCAGCTGACGCTGCCTCTTGCGAATCGAGTCGGCCGGGCCATCGGCATAGACCTAGAAGCGGACATGCTCCGCCATGCCGACACGGCAGCGCGCGAGCGCCGCACGAGCAATGTGGAATGGATCCTCGGCAGCGCAGACGACCTCGTTGCGATCGCCGCCCCGTACGGCGGAGTCGAGGCGGTCACCCTCGCAAACTCGATTCATCTCGTGGACCGCGCGCAGCTGTTCGCCGCAGCGAGAACGGCGCTGAGCCCACGGGGCTCGCTGTCCATCATCGCGAACGGCCACCCCTTGTGGCTGCAGGACACCGCTTGGTCGCACGCACTGAAGACCTTTCTGGAGCGATGGTCGGGGATCACACTGACCGGCCACTGCGGCACCGACGACGAAACCCGCTCGGCGTACCGGCACGAAATGACTGCAGTCGGCTACGTCGTCGAGGAGGTGCGGGTCGACTACACCGACACCCTCACCCTCGACCAGATCGTCGGCGGAGTGTTCTCCGCCCTGTCCGCCCGGATCCCCGCTGCAGGTGACCGCAATCGGTTTGCGGCCGACGTGGCCCGTGCACTGGCCGACTCCGCCCCGTATGCGGAACACGTGCCCGTACGCGTCCTGATCGGACACCTCCGGTAGGGGACCGGCCGCCGGGAAGGGCGCGTAGTCGATCGCCTTGAGCGCTCAGGCTGTGTGAAGTCTGAACTCGTTGCTGTCCGGGTCGGCCAGCTCAATGCCGTCAGGCAGGTCGGAAAGTCGGGTCGCACCGAGCGAGACCAGTCGTTCTGCCTCGCTGGTGGGGCCAGCGGTGACCAGGTCGAAGCGCTGCCGGTTCCTTCCGGTTTTGGGTTCCACCGGCGGTCCGCCCCATGAGTCCCACGAGATCTTGGTGCCGCCGAGCGGCGACTGGACCGCGGTCTGCTCGTCCTCGTCCCACACCAGCGGCCAGCCCAGTGCGTCGCGCCAGAACAGGCCAACGTCACGGGTTCCGTCACAGGTGACCTCGCCGAGGTAGCCGGTGCCAGCCAGGTAGTTGTTGCCCGGCTCGATCACGCAAAACTCGTTGCCGCCAGGGTCTGCCAGTACGACGTGTGGGTCGTCTGGCCCTTGGCCCACGTCAATGTGGCGGCCGCCCAGGCGCAGCGCGGTTTCGACGGTTCGCTGCTGGTGCTCGGGGCTGCTGCTGGTCAGGTGTAAGTGCAGCCGCCGCGGGCCAACCTGCTTGCTGTCGGAGGTGACGAAGCGTAGCCCGACCTGCAACTTGTCACCCGGTACCAACACGCCGCCGCGCTCTGCGAGGATCTGTCGGTCGAGCAGCCCGGCCCAGAACGCCGCCACCGCGTCCGCATCGGCCACCTCGAAAGTCACCGCTTCGAGTCGCAGGGCCACCTCTGCACCCTAGGACCGGTTCGTGGCCTTGGCGAACACCTTTCGACCGAGATGGAATAGCTGGCCCTCCGAGTCCGCTAGGTCGGCGAGGTCGCGGTAGTACCCCGTACTGCCACATACGAACTCCAGGGCTGCGCCGACAATTGTTTCTTGCGCCCTCGCGGCAGGTGCCGGTCGTGTCCGTTCGCCGAATCCCTAGCACGGATGGTTCCTGTTGTGTGCCCTGCGTCGCTCACCTGGACGGTCTCGGGGACGCTGTTAGATGATGACAAGCGTGCAGGATCATCGCCCGAACGCAAGTCCCGAGCACCCGGACTTGCGCGACTACGTGGGCTGGCACGCGGCTTACGACGATCCTGAGTCGAGTCTCTCGGTGCGGCTGCGCCACGTTCAGCGAGCCATCCTCGACTGGCTCGACCGGACACCTGGCCCCGTTCGTGTGCTCAGTTCATGCGCGGGCCAAGGTCACGACATCCTTGGCGCGCTCGAGCAGCGCGGCCGACACGATCGTGCCCGAGTGACCGGGGCTCTCCTCGAGATCGACCCGGCAAACGTCGCCATTGCGCAACGTCACATCGCTCGCCTCGGGCTGGACCTCTCGACCGTGGCGGCCGACGCGGGGACTACCGACGCCTATGTCGGACTGGTACCGGCAGACCTCGTCCTCCTGAGCGGGATCATGGGCAACATCGCCGCAGCCGACATCGAGCGCCTCATACACGTGTCGCGTCAGTTCTGCGCGCCGGCAGCGACGGTCATCTGGACTCGGGGCGCACAAGACCCCGATCTCGGACCCGACATCCGCCGATGGTTCTGCCAAGCGGGGTTCGAGGAACTGTCGTGCGCGGAGTGGATCGAAGGCACCGGAATGCGGGTGGGCGTGAACCGCCTCACCGCGCCACCTCGACCGCTCCGCCCCGGCGAGCTGATTTTCACCTTCTACCGCTGAGACCGTTCGGCACACGGGTCTTCCCCGGGATTGTCTTGATCAGCTGGTTTGTCGGTGCGTTCTTGGGCGGTGTGCCGCGGTCGTGGGCCAGGTGGAACCGCATCTGCTCGCGGTAGGAGTTGGCGGGCTCTGTCGCGGCGGGTCCGCGCCGAAGATGGCGAGAGTTCACGCCGACCGGGCCGAGGCGCGGGCAGCCAACGTTCGCATCCGGGCCTTCTCGGCTTCGGTCATGTTGGGGTCTCGGGACCGATGCTCCGCAGCCGCCGGCAGGCCCCTGACCGCCGCCGGGAAATCGACCTGACCGAGGAACCCCCGAAGCAGCGCTCGCCGACCGACCGCGGTCAAGAGCCGGTCGAGTCGACTGCCCGGCGCATTAGCGCTTGAGAGGACCACCCAGGTGTCAGCCAGGTCGTAGGCGGGATCGCCGCGGGCTGCGTTGGCCCAATCGATGACCATCGGCCCCCGTTCGGTCAGAATGATGTTGTCGGGGTGCAGATCGCCGTGCAGCAGTCGGTCGCCAGCCATCGGTGCGTTAGGCAGACCGGGCGGCGCGGCAATGGCATGCAGCTGCTCATGCAGTGAGGCCAGCATCCGGCCGTAGCGCTTCAGGTTCCACGGCCTGCGCTGGGCGGCCCCGAGCATCGTCGGGCCGGTTAGTCGCTCCATCACCAACCAGCCGTCACCGGCGTCGTTGACCTCCGGGCAGGGGAATCCTCGCGTCAGGGCACAACGCATGACCTCAGCCTCACCGACGAGCGAACGGCCATCGCGGGCTCGGCGCTGGACCAGTCCGGGACCGTGTTCGAAGATCTCCGAGTCGCGGCCCTCCGCCAGCTTCGGTCCGAGAGGTTGCACCCCACCAGTGTCGCCGTAACGGCTGCCGTCTGACCACAGGCCCGGGTGTCGCAACGCTCGGTCAGATTTGCCCGACCATCCGGGGTCAATGTCGCATGGAGGGCCGGGGCGGCATCAGTTCGCCGGCCGACGCAGCTCGACCGTGCCACCGGTTCGGTGCGCCCCAGGCCGGTCAACAGGGTGTATGACGCCACGTTGTCTATGTCGACTTCGGCGGTGATCGAATCTTCTTCGACGGCGTCGAACGCCGCGCGGAGCAGTGCGGCGCGGCTGACCGATGGAACGCTCAGATGGCGTTGACCCTGCCTGCGCACACAGCGACTTCGCTGGGGTGGGGCCGCCCCCGCGGCGCACCGGTCGTGGCGCCAGCCGTCGGCGGCGGCTGGCTGCGTCCAACAGCGAAAGACGCGCCCGTCATGGCGTCCGTGCGGCACTGCGTCGTGCCATGCTCACGTCGGTAGTCGCTCTTGGTGGAACCTGGGAGGCGTATCTGCATGACAGCTCACGGTGACGCGGGCGTGGTGCTGCCCGGCGATGGGCGTGTGTTTTGGACCGGGCGGTCGGAGGCTCAGGTCAAGATCGAATTCGCTGAGGACCGGAGCTTCGTGGCGTTCGAGGCGAGCCCGCCTCCGGGCGTTCCCGGGCCTCCGCAGCATGTGCACCGTGAATACGACGAGGCGTGGTACATCGTCGACGGAGAGGTCGAGTTCGATCTGGGTACGGACACATATCTCTGTCCGAGCGGGTCGGTGGTATTCGCTCCGAGGGGGGTTGCGCACTGTTTCCGCAACCGGGGACCGGCAAGCGCCCGGATGCTCGTTGTGGCCTCGCCGCCAATCCTGCCGCTGGTTGAGGGTCTGGGGAGCTTGACGGGCGGGGGTGGGCCGCCGGACATGACGGCTTTGGGTGCGCTGTTGGCGCAGCACCACACGTTTAATGTCACAGGCCCGTGAGCGTCCGCCGAAATTCATCGGCGATCGGCGATCGGTTCCAAGCAGGGATAGCCCACCACCTCGACAGTCCCGACTCGTGAAACACGGTCTGGCACAGGTCAAGGTCTCTCGGTTGCTTGCGACGCGAGGCAGCCCTGCCAATTGCTTGACGCAAGTCACAATGCTGGACGGACATGCCGGGTCGTCGAACCCCACCATTGGCGTGGGGCCTTCGGCAGACCTGCTACCTGACCGGAGGTCCTGACGATGACCAGTAAGTTCACCGAACTGGCGATCGACTGTGCCGATCCCACTGGTCTCGCCCGGTTCTGGTGCTCTGTCCTTGACTACGAGGTGCGAGAGGAAGGCGACGGAACTGTCACCATCGCCTCGCCGATAATGGCTGACGGCAAGAACCATGTCGGCCCAGTGCCGCCCACGTTGACATTTGCGCACGTGCCCGAGGGCAAGACGGTCAAGAACAGGCTCCACCTCGACGTCAACCCAACCGACAGGGAGCAGGACGACGAAGTCCGCCGCCTGCTCGACCTAGGTGCTCGACACACCGACATCGGCCAAGGCGATGAGAGCTGGGTCGTACTGGCCGACCCAGAGGGCAACGAGTTCTGCGTCCTGGCGCTCCGCCGGCCGTGATCGCAGGGAACAACGCATACCGAGCCGCCGCCTCGGACCACGCCGCGCCCGCCGTCTCAGTCCACATGGCTCACGATGTTGATGACGTTGCCGTCCGGTGCGCGGACGAAGAACCGGCGCACCCCCCACGGCTCTGTCGTTAGGGGGTGCACAATCTCGTAACCGAATTTCTGGGCTTCGTCATAGGCAGCGTCGACGTCGTTCGTGTGGACGGAGATGACCGAGTCTTCGGGTGCGGTTGCGTCTCCCGTGACCAGCTGGACGCTCGCCCTGGCGTCGGGAGAGGTGTAGCGGGCCACCCATCCCATGGTGAACTCCTCGGTACTCAGCCCGAGGTAGTCGGTGTAGAAGGTCTTCGCTGCCTCGACGTCAGCCACCCGAAGGTTGGCGGTAACGCGTGTGGCCCGCATGGCCGGTCTCCTGCCTGCCAGAGTTCTCGATGCAAAACACAATTTCGTAGTCAGCCGAAGGTGACCGCACTGGTGTTGAGCGTCGCGGCCTGCCGGCCTGGGGCGGTGTGGTTGTCCCAGTAAAGGTTCGTGTGGGCAATGACCTTGTCGGGTGTCGGCGCCCCCCACTGGCTCAGGTCCTCGGTGGTGTGCGCATCACCGACGAGCGTCGCGTCATAGCCCCGGGTGATCGCGCCGTGCAGGGTCGAGCGAATGCACTCGTCGGTCTGCGCGCCGGCGACGATCAGATGCCCCACCTCGAGCCGGGCCAGTACGGCCTCGAAGTCGGTCTCCTCAAACGCGTCGCCGTAGCGCTTGTGGACAACCGGCTCGGACATGCGCTGCTCGAGTTCGGCCACGTAACGCCAGCCGTCGCTGCCTTCGGGCAAGTCCTCACTGGAATGCTGTACCCAGACGACGGGCACATCGCCGGCCCTGGCCCGGTCGACCAGCTCGGCGATGTTCGCGACGACATTGTCGCGATCGTGCGCGCCAGCCACGACGTTGTTCTGGACGTCGATGACGACCAGCGCGGTGTTCGGGCGTTCGGTCAGGGTGCTCACTGGGTGCTCCTTCGCGCGTCAAGTCCACGGACCTTCAGGTTATGCGCGGCGGGTGACAACGCTGCAGCGCGGCGACAGTGGAGACGGCGAGTCTTGATCAACTCACGTTCGCTGCGCCCTGTCGGCTCGCTTCGCTCACCGAACGTGAGCTGATCAGCGGACGAACGGTCGCAGCGAGCCACGCCCGGTGGCGGTCCCTAGGATCGCGAGAATGTCCGGCCCCGACCAGCGCGATGGGGTGACACCGGCGGCGGCGCGCGTCTATCGCCGTGACCGGGTCACCCGGACCCTGTTCGCCGCGCTGTTCTGTTTCGGGATGCTGAACGCCGGTCTCGGCCCCGCGCTGCCCTACCTGCGGGAGGCCGAGCACCTGTCCTACCTCGGTGGCGTCGCACACCAGGCGGCCTTCGCGGTGGGAGGCGGGCTGGCCGGCCTGCTCACCGCGCGGGTACATCGGATGCCCGCCCGTGCCCTGGTGATTCGGGCCGGATTGCTGGCCGCGGCACTCGCCTGGCTAGCCGTGGGCTACGGCAACGCGCTGGCGATCACGGCAGGAGCGGCCCTGCTCGTCAGCCTGCTCGGCACGGCGGCGCTCATTCGGATGTGGGCTGTCCTGGCCGACGTGCACGGATCGTGGCGCACATTGGCGATGACCGAGGGCGAAGTGGCGGTCAGCTTCGGCGCGATCATCGCGCCGCTGCTGATCAGTGGACTGGCCGCCACCGCGCTGGGCTGGCGATGGTCCTTCATCCTGGCTGCCGCGCTGATTGCGCTCATTGTGCTCGCCACGACCGGCGTGCCGATCCCGCCGTCGGCCGCACCGGTGCGTATCGAGCCGCGACCTGCGGGCGCGGCCAGCCGGATTCCGCCCACGTTGGTGATCGTCTTCGCCATCGTCGCGATGGAGTTCTCGCTCACGTTCTGGCTGGCCAGCTACCTGAGCGACGACGTCGGCCTGGACCGGCAGGTGGCTGTCGCGATGGTCAGCGGGCTCTACGTCGCCAACCTCCTGGGTCGGCTGCTCGCCAGCCGGCTCGCCCGCCGTTTCGGCACGGCCGCGCTGTTGGGCGCCGCCCTTGCACTGGCCCTGGCCGGGATGCCCGTCCTGCTCGCGGCGGACAACGCTGTCGTGGCCGTGGTCGGAGTGGCGCTCGTGGGTGCCGGCGGCGGCGCCACATTTCCATTGACGTCGTCGCTGCACGTCGCGGCCAGCCCGCGCGGGGCCGACGCCGCCATCGGGCAGGTGCTCGCCGCGGCCTCGGTCGGCCAGGTCTTCGGACCCGTGGTGGTAGCCGTGTTGGCACAGATCTTCGACCTGCGCGTCGGGCTGTTCACGCTGGCGGGCTTCGCGCTCGTCGCCGTGGCCGCTCTGCGCCGCTCAGTTGGCAGTTCGCGGGGGGATCGCCGTGCGACACGGCCGGGCCGGCGCACCGAACGCCGCGTGTCCCCTCCGCCGTAGTGAGCGGTAGACGAACCCGGTGGGTGCAGCGTTGCCTGGCCGGGTTCTCGCGTCCACGGCCGGGCGCGCGAGAGAATGGGGGATCCCGACGAAGGAGAGCCGCATGCCGAACAACACCTACCGTGTCACCGAGATAGTCGGCACGTCGACCGAGGGCATCGACGATGCGATCAAGGGTGCCGTGACCCGTGCCGCGGCGACGCTGCGCAGCCTGGACTGGTTCCAGGTGACAGAGATCCGCGGGCACATCGAGGACGGTGCAGTGGCACACGTCCAAGTTGGATTGAAGGTCGGATTCCGTCTCGAAGATTGAGCGCGGAACACCGATTCTGACTTGATCCAACGCCGGGTGCCGGTTTGTACCGTCAATGCGAGACCGTGGCCAGACGGCCCGTCGGTCCGGGGGAGACATGACCGAACTGCCGACCGGCACGCTGACGCTGCTGTTCAGCGACATCACGGCCGGGAGCGCGTCGACGCCGGGATCACGCTGTTGAGTGTCGTCGCCAGTTATTGGTACCGCTTCGGTGATGTAGCCGCGGGGAGGCTCGGATGTGGCAGGAACGCGGTGGGCAGACGCCGAGGACATCGACAGCGGGTCCTATGTCGCGTTGTTGACGGCGGCCGCTCGGCTGAGGCGATGACGCTGCTGCGGCGCAGGGTCGAGCTCGCGCGGCAAGCGGGCCACGAACTGCTGCTACGCCCGCTAGCGTGATCGCGTGCCCATATTGCTCTTCGTGCACCACACGACGTCCCCGGCGTTGCAGGAGCTACTCGAGGCGGTGCTCGACGGAACGCGCGCCGACGGGCTGGAGGGCATCGACGTGGTCGTGCGCGCAGCGCTCGGCGCGACCGCCGCGGACGTGCTCGCCGCCGATGGGTTCCTGCTCGGGACACCCGCGAACATCGGCTACCTGTCCGGCGCTATGAAGCACTTCTTCGACCAGGTGTATTACCCGTGCTTGAGCGCCAAGCTCGGTGCGCCGTACGGGCTGTACGTGCACGGCAACCTCGACACGACCGGCGCAGTTCGGGCGGCCGAGTCGATCACCAAGGGGATGGGTTGGCAGCGGGTGCACTCGCCGGTGCTCGTGTCCGGCCCGCCGACGAAGGACGACCGTGAGGCGTGCTGGGATCTGGGCGCGACCGTGGCCGCGGCTCTGCTCAGCTAACCCCGCCGGGAGGGTCGGGTGACTGTGGGGCCCGCTGACGGCGCGCGCCTCGCCCGTCGGCTGGGCACCGGCGACGCGGTGGTCATCGGCCTGGGTTCGATGATCGGTGCCGGAGTGTTCGCGGCGTTCGGCCCGGCTGCCCGAGCCGCTGGTGCGGGCCTGTTGATCGGCCTGGGCATTGCGGCGGTAATCGCCTACTGCAACGCGGTCGCGTCCGCGCAGCTGGCCGCGGTCTACCCGACCAGCGGGGGTACGTACGTATACGGCCGCGAGCGTCTGGGCGACTGGTGGGGCTTCGCCGCCGGGTGGGCCTTCGTCATCGGCAAGACCGCGTCGTGCGCCGCGATGGCGCTGACGTTCGCCAGTTACGCGGTGCCTGGTACCTGGTGGGCACAGCGGCTCGTCGGGGTGGCCGCCGTGCTGGTGCTGGCCGGGCTGAACTATCGCGGTGTCTCGAAGACCGTGGCGCTGACGCGGGTGCTGGTCGCCGCCACCCTGGTCGCGCTGGCGGTGGTCGTCATCGGCATCTGGTCTGGCGGCCGGGCTCGAGCCGGCAACCTGGACGGCTGGGCGTCGCTGTCCGCGGTTGGCGTGCACGGGATCCTGCAGGCGTCCGGATTGTTGTTCTTCGCCTTCGCCGGCTACGCCCGCATCGCCACGATGGGCGAGGAGGTGCGTGACCCGCAGCGCGTCATTCCCCGCGCCATCCCGGCCGCGTTGGGAATTACGGTTGTGGTCTACGTCGTCGTCGCGGTCAGCGCCTTGTCCGCGGGTGGGCCGGGCGTGCTGGCGCGCGCGAGCTCCCCGTTGACCGCGGCGGTGCAGGCGGCCGGTGCCGGTGGGGTAGCGCCGATCGTGCGCATCGGCGGCGCTGTCGCCAGCCTCGGCGCGTTGCTCGCCCTGATCGCCGGAGTCGGCCGGACCACGTTGGCCATGGCGCGTAACCGTGATCTGCCGACCTGGCTCGCGGCCGTGCATCCGCGCTTCCGGGTGCCGCATCACGCCGAGGTGGCGCTGGCCGTGGCCGTCAGCGCGCTCGTGCTCACGACGGACCTGCGCGGCGTGATCGGCTTCTCGTCCTTCGGCGTGCTCGTCTACTACGGCATTGCCAACGCGTCGGCGTTCACCCAGCCGCCGGAGCAGCGACGCTGGCCGCGCGCGCTGAACGTGTTCGGCGCCGCCGGCTGCGTGGTGCTCGCGCTCAGCCTGCCCGTCGCGTCTCTGGTGGCTGGCGCGGCCGTCCTCGCGATGGGGTTGCTCGGTCGGCGCCTGCTGTTGGTCCGTCTTTGACCCCGCCAGCGTCGCTGGTGACTCCGATTTACGACGCTGCGGGGGTCAAAGCCGTTAGTCATAGATCGCCTCGACCTGCCAGTGTGGTGGGGCATCAGCCGCCATCGTGGCGCTGACGAGGTAGGCCCGGCCGCGGATGTCGACGAGCTGGCAGCGCACCACGTGCCGCGCCGTTTCCGCGTTCCACCAGCGCTCATCGACCGGCCATGGCCCGGCCCACGCCGCGATCGCGACCACCTCGCCGCTGAACCCGAACCGGGTGGGTGGGTGCGGCACCGCGCCGCGCGAGGTGACCACCACCGCCCGCCCCGCGTCGTCGAGGACCTGGGCCGGACGCGGCGGCTCGAGCAGCACCGACGGTGCCGGCGCAGGCAGCTGCCCCGGCCACGGCTGCTCGGGCGAGCGCACCGGGGCCGGCTCGTCGCCCCACGGCACCAGCCGGGTGCGCTGCCCCACGTCGCGGCCGCCGTCGAGCACCGGCGCCTGCACCGAGCCGTGCCCGAGCAAGGTCTGCACCCGGGCCAGCGCACGGTGGGCCCGTTCGTCCTGCTCACCCGAGCCGCCCCACAACGCCTGCTGGTGCGCCCCCGTGGGCACCGCCTCGATCGGGACGAGCCGCAGCCGACACACGCCGCCGGTGGGCCGGCCGGGCCGCGACAGCCAACCCTCCAGCTGCCACCGGATACGGTCGAGCACGTCGACCGTCGACAGCACCCCGGCATGCCGCCAGCGGCGCACCGTCTCCTCGCCGTTCTCGGAGAACGCCTGCAGCTCGAGGCAGGTGCAGGCCAGCCCGTGCCCAGCCAGGTCGGTGACGAACTGCTCGGCCACCCCGCGGGCGCTGAACGCCACCGTGTCGACACGCTCGACGGCGGGTTCGAGGTCAAGCGTGACGGTGAACTCGACGGGTGGGCGCCGGCCCGACACCGGGCGGTCGTCGCGACCGCCGGCCTGCCGGTGCGCCCACGCGCCGACCGGACCGAACCGGGCCAGCACGTCGCGGGCGGGCAGCGCCGCGAAGGCCCCCAGCCTCAGCAGCCCGAGCCGGCGCAGCAGGTCGATCAGCGGGGAGGCGCCGGACGGGTCCAGCGTCTCGACGGGTAGATCGGCCAGGAACGCAGGCGAGCCGCCGGGCTCGACGATCAGCCCACGGCGGGCCGCCTGCTCGGCCGCGAACGCGCCGTCGGCGACGCCGATCAGCAGGTCCGCGCCGCCGAGCGCGGGCAGACCGCCGACCGCCCGCGACAACGCATGCAACACGCCCGTCTCGCCACCGAAGTAGCGGGTCGGCCCGCGCACCCCGATCGCCGCCAGTCCGGGGCGGGTGATCTCGACGCCCGGCGCGATCGATTCGAGTGCGGCCACCACCGGCTCGAAGGTGCGTGCCTCGGCTGCCTCGTTGCGGGTCAGCACGGCCAGCTCGGGGCAGCGCGACTGCGCCTCGCGTCGCCGCAGCCCACGCCGCACGCCCGCCGCGCGGGCCGCGTGCGAACAGGCCACCACGTGATTGGCGGTGATAACGGCGATGGGCGTGTCCGCCGGCAGCCCCGCCTCGAGGCGCGCAGTGGTGACCGGCCAGTCCGGACACCACACCGCAAGAGTGCGCACCGGCGTTGTCATGCCGCGCGAACCGTTCCCCGCTCGTGATCGAGCACCAGCGGGAAAACAGGTGACCGCCTGAGCATGGCTAGCCGGCCAGTTTGACGACGGGGGTGACGGTCGGCACGGTGCCGACGCCACCCCCGGCGGCGGGCAGCCAGATGGTGGCCGAGCGGGGGCGGGCAGCCTGCCCACGGCCTTCGGCGCTGACCTGGACCTGGCGGGCTCGTAATCGCCCGGTACCTGTGCCGATACCGGCCCACTGGCCGTCGCGCGCGCTCAGGCGCACATCGGCGCCGGGCCATTCGTCGGTACCGGCGAGGTAGGGCATGAGCACGGCGTCGCGGCTCCGGGCCCGGGCCGCCAGGCGCCGCACATCGCCGGGCGGCAGGCCGGTGCGACCACCAGGCGGGCGGGCCGCCACCACGTCGACGGCGTCGAGCAGTGCCCCCACCGCGGTTGTCCACCCTGAACCGGGCTGCTCGATGATGGCCAGCCGGGACAGCTCGATGCCGTACTCGGCCGCCGCTTCGGCGCTGATGCGGGGCAGGCCCACCAGCGCACACCAGGCGCCGTCGGCCGACGCGGCCCCGAGCAGCGCCAGCAGCAGCGACAACGACCCGGTGACGCTGGCTGTGCTGCCCCGCCGCAGCCCGTCGGGCAGGATGGCGGCCAGCGCCGGGGCTACCGGCAGCGGGGGAGCGGCGCGGCGCCCCAGATCGACGGCGGTGGTGCCGTCGGCCTTGCGGATCGCCACGTCGAGCATTTGTTCATCATCGAACACCTGTTCGACTAAGTCAACTGAGGCACCTGGCGATCAACGCGGCGACCTCGGCGGGGCGTTCGAGATTGGGCAGGTGAGCGGCCCACGGCAATTCGACGAGCTCCGCATTCGGCAACTCGGTGGCCAGGTACCGGGCAATACGGCCGAAGAAGTCGAGGTCATGCTCCCCCGTCACGACGGTGGTCGGCGCGCTGATCCGGGAAAGATCGACTGCCACCTCCTCCTCGTGGACGTCGTCACCGGCGGCGAGCTGCACTCGGAAGGCCCGATCCTGCATGACCCGCAGCTGTTCGCGCGCGGCCGCATCGGCGTCCGGGCCCAGCCAGGTACCGACGTTGAGCTCGGTGGCTGCCTCGATGTCGCCCGACTCCAGCAGGGCATCCTCCTGAGCCCAGAACGCCCGAACGTCCACGGTCGGCTCGACGCCCTCGGCGGCCGTGCAGAGAAGCACGAGGGAGGTGACTCGATCCGGCGCGGCGCTGGCGACTTGGAGGGCCACCGAGCCGCCGCCGGAGGAGCCCACCACCGCCGCCTGTTCGATCCCGAGGTGATCAAGCAGAGCCAGGATGTCGGCGGCGTTGGAGTAGGCCTCAGCGGGAAGCGGCGACTGGCCGTAACCGCGCAGATCCGGTGTGATCACGGTCCACTGTGCTGCGAGAGCGTCGCGCTGCGGATCCCACTGGCGCGAATCGGCCGCGGTCGAGTGCACTAACAGCAACGCCGGCCCCGTGCCGCTTAGCGTGTGATGCAGGAGCACGCCACGTAGTATCGCGGCCCGCTCTCAGGGGCACCAGCGCTCGACGTGGGCAGGATCGCCGGGCAGAGCGACCTGGCGATCGCGCAGCACGACGGACGCCGTGGCGCCGCGCAGCCGGCAGGCGGTGACGAACGCGGCCATCGGCTGGTCGGTGTACTCGATCTCGATCAGCGCCCGGCCGTAGACGGCGGCATAGGCATCGCACTCGGAATACACCTGGCACTCCTCGGCGATGGCGAAGTCGAACCCGACGCGGTGGGCCCGCGCCGCGAGCTCCCCAGCGTTCTTCTGGCCGAGTGACAGGTGGTTGCGGTGCGCCCGCCCGGACAGCAGCTGCCCAAAGACGAGAGCATCAGCGCTGCTCAACCGCCCGTGCGAGCGGGTGTAGGAGTCGAGGTTGTCCGCCTCCACTGCGCGGTAACCCCGCCTGGCGCACTCGTCAATCCAGCGACCGACCACCGTCAACAACGCGGTGCGCCGGCGGGGCGTAGAGATGTCCAGCAGTGGCTCGTCCCACTGCCCGTCGATAACCAGCTGGCCGGCCGAGTCGCGCAGCAGCAGCTCGGGATGGTGAGTGGTCCACCAGCCCATCGCGTCGGCCTGAGCCTGATAAGCGTTGACGTAGCAGATCGAGAACCGAGTCGGGTCAGCCGCGTCGGTATGGTCGCGATCGACGATCGAGACGGCGGCCGGCGGTGCGTAAGCACCGCTGATCTGATAGCTGACCCGGCCATGGACGGGCGGCAGCGACACCGATCTGCCCGCCGGGCGACGGGGCGTGGCCTGAGTCGAACAAGCCGTGACCGACGCCGTCAGCACCGCCACCAGTGCGAGGGTGCGAACGATGACAGGCTGCACCCGGACATCATGCCTGCCCAGCGTGATCATCGCCTTTACCTATTTACCTAGGTACTATAGATTTCTCGCCATGTTGGACTTCCACGTGGACACGAGCAGCGGGCTGGCGCCCTACGCCCAACTGGTGCAGCAGGTGAAGCAGGCGCTGCGGCTGGGCTGGTTGGCCCCGGGGGACAAGCTGCCCACGGTGCACGAGGTCGCGGCCAGCGTGGCGATCAACCCCAACACGGTGCTCAAGGCCTACAAGGAACTCGAACGCGAAGGGCTGGCGCTCGGCCGACCTGGCCAGGGCACCTACATCCAGCGCAGTCTGAGCCAGCTCACGCCTGCCGCGTACACCGCCTTGCACCGGCGGCTGCAGCGTTGGATCGTCGCGGCCCGCGCGGCAGGCCTCGATGACGACGGGATCATGGACGTCGTCCATGCCACCATGCGCGACGCCAGCACAGCGCAAACCGCATGAGCGCCTCGGTCGAGGCACTCGGCGTTGGGCGCCGCTACGGCACGTTCTGGGCGCTGCGGGGTTGCACCCTGCAACTCCCGGCCGGGTCGATCACCGCGATCGTCGGGCCGAACGGCGCCGGCAAGACCACGTTGCTCAACCTGCTGGTCGGCCTGCTGCCCGTGACCGAAGGACAGCTGTCGGTGGCGGGTCAGCAGCCCAGTGGCAAGTCCGACTTCCTGGCCCGGATTGGATACGTCGGGCAGGACTGCCCGCTGTACAAGGACTTTTCGGTAGCCGATCTGCTGAGGTTCGGCCGCTCGCTCAATCCCCGCTGGGACGAGTCGCTGGCCCGCGACCGGCTGGCGGCGGCGAACGTGCCGCTCGAGCGCAAGGCCGGCCGGCTGTCCGGCGGCCAGCGGGCCCAGGTCGCCCTGGCCCTGGCGGTGGCCAAGCGCCCCGATGTCCTGGTGCTGGACGAACCGCTCGCCAGCCTCGACCCGCTCGCGCGTCGCGAGTTCCTGCAAGGTCTGCTCGGCGTCGCGGCCGAGGCCGGGATGACGGTGGTCCTGTCCTCGCACCTGCTCGAGCAGCTAGCTCGGGTATGTGATCACCTCGTCGTGATCAGCGACGGGCGGCTACGCCTCGTCGGCGAGTTGGACCAGATGCTGGCCGAGCATCACTGGGTGACCGCAACACCGGACCAGGCCAACCGGCTCCCGGACAGCGTCGAGGTGATCTCCGCGGCAGAGCACGAACGGCACGCTCGGCTGTTGGTACGCACTTCGGAACCGCTGCTCAATCCCCAGCTGGACGTCGCCGCGGTCACCCTCGACGACGTCGTGCTCGCCTACCTGGAGAGCTCGAAGGCCGCACCTGGGCAACTCACTGCCCTCGCGGGAGGCGGCCGATGATCTGGCTGACCTGGCGCCAGCACCGAGTTCAGGCCGCCGTCGGTGCCATCCTCATGATCGGTCTCACGACCGCACTGCTCATCCTCGGCACGATGGCGCGGCACGTGGCTCGGCAGTACGGGCTGCCTGACTGCCCGAGCGCCGGCGGGGACTGCAGCGCCGCCCTCGGCCGGCTGCACAAGCACTTCCACTGGATCCCGCCCGTCACCGCCTCGTTGGTCGCGCTGCCGCTGCTGGCCGGGATGTTCTGGGCCGCCCCGCTCCTGACGCGGGAGTACGAGGCCGGCACCCACCGACTGGCCTGGACCCAATCGGTGAGCCCGCTGCGCTGGATCACCACCAAGATCGTTCTCATCTGCTCGGTGACCACGCTCGCCGCGCTGGCGCTCGGGCTGGTTGCCGCGTGGACGCTGGCCCCGCTGGCGCCGGCGTTCGGGACCCGCTTCAACAGCACATGGTTCGACATCCAAGGCGTCGTGCCTGCCGCCTGCATGTTCTTCGCCCTCGCGGCCGGCATCGCGTCCAGCGCGGTGCTGCGCCGGACCATCCCAGCGATGGCGATCGCGCTCGTCCTGTTCGCGGCGGCCCGCTTCCCGGTCCACCTAGTCCGGTCGCACCTCGCGCCGACGGCGGTACACACGGTCGCGTACCCCCTGGCCGACCTGCTGCCCAACATCGACTCCGGCTACGCGGTGCACACCGGCCGGGTCGATCCCAACGACTGGATCCTCAGCACCACCCGGTTCAATCCGGACGGCCATGAGGTCGGCGGCTTCAACAACCGCGATGTGCTGATCACCTACTGCCCGGCGCTCCCGCCGCGGGGTGAGGTCACGCGGGTCGAGCAGCAGGCCTGCCTGCCGCTGCTCCGGGGCTTGTCCGGGCGCGAAGTGACCCGCTACCAACCGGCCAGCCACTTCTGGCGCATCCAGGCCACCGAAGCAGCCGCGTTCGCCATCCTCGGCGCGCTGCTGGCCGGGGTGGGAATACTCGGCGTCACCCGAGGACGACCTGCGTAAGCGCCGCGCGGGGCTGGACGGATACCTGCGTCAGGCACCAGCATGGGCGGGGAACCTCGGGGGGCTCATGGAACCGACCGTCTCGGCCGCCAAAGCCGAACTCGCCGCCGTCCGCGCCAGACGCGCGGAACTGCGCGAGGCGATGGGCCGCCTCGAACGATCGCTGGCGGCTCCGGCAGCCGGCCGCGCCGTCGTGTGGGGTGAGCAGGTGAACGTCGTCCTCGTCGAGCTGGCCGAGGACTTCGCGGAACACATCGAGGTCACCGAAGGCACCGACGGGCTGCATCAGGCGATCTTGACCGGCGACCTGCGCCTGGCCAATGCCGTCAACGTGCTGGCGCTCGAGCACAGCCAGATCGCGGGCGAGATCGATGACCTGGTCGCGGGGACCGAGCCGCCCGTCACCGCGATGTACGCAGAGGAGGTCCGCAGCCGCGCGACGGTGCTGCTCGGCCGGCTGGTCCGGCACCGCCAGCACGGCGCGGATCTGATCTACGAGGCCTACCAGACCGACATCGGCGGCGGGGACTGACTACTCGGCCAGCTCGTCGTCCAGGTCGACGTTGGCCGAGTGCACGCGGTCCGGGTGCCGGAACACGAAGCGCTTGTAGGACCAGAAACGGAAGATCGTGCCGACGCCGATTGTGCCGACGTTGACGACGAACACGGTGAAGCTGCCGTGTGCGTACTTCAGCGGATAGACGAACAGCGCGATGACCAGTTCGGAGAATACGAACGTGATCAGGTTGATACCGAAGAAGTACGAGGTCTCGCGGGCCAGGCTGCTGCGCGCCCGGTGCGAGAACGAGAGGTTCCGGTTGCCGAAGTAGGCCACTGTCGTCGCGGCGACGCTCGACACTGCCTTGGCCTTGAGCGCGCCGTGCGGGGACAGCCAGGCGAACAGGCTGAGGTCGATGGCCAGCGACACCAGGCCGACCATCCCGAACGCAGTGACCTCCTTGAGCAGAATGCGCCACGAGGTGCGGATGTGCTGGCGCAGTGCGGGGAGCCCCGAGATAGCGGTCATGACCGGACGAGCCTACCCAGTTCCCTCGTCGATCACGCCGGGGAGCCGGGGCCGGGGGCTCGGCACTAGGCTCTCTCGGCGTGGACGAGCGCACCGGATTGCCGGTGGTGGGCATGGTGGGCGCCGGTCAGTTGGCCCGGATGACCCACCAGGCCGGGATTGCCCTCGGCCAGTCGCTGCGCGTCCTGGCGGACTCCCGCGACGACGGTGCAGCGCTGGTGGCTGCCGACGTCATGGTGGGCGACTACCGATCGCTCGCTGATCTGCGCGCTTTCGCCGCCGGCTGCGACGTGGTCACCTTCGACCACGAGCACGTGCCCAACGACCACATCGCCGCGATCGCCGCCGACGGCGTGTCCGTGCAGCCGGGCGCCGACGCGCTGCGCTTCGCCCAGGACAAGGCAGCGATGCGCACCAGGCTCACCGCGATGGGGGTGCCCGTCCCGCAGTGGGTCGACCTGAGCGTGTCCGACGATCCGGGTGCCGCGCTC